>JAZNQI010000108.1:0-37191 GCA_045590095.1 Acetatifactor sp.
ATACAATCTCAAAATTCTCAGGATACACATATCCACGGATGATAGTCTGACCATTCACATTCTCACAATCCTGCGGTTTATCCGGGTCAGAATCAGGATATTCATTCACCTTAGCACTCTGAAAATATCTGCTGGCATAGACGCAGGGAGAATAGAGGAACATAACCGTAGGACGATAGGCGACCTTTCCATCTTCCTTTACTTCCAAGCCCTTAGCAATGGTAATGGTCTCCTCATGAGGCACCAGATGAGCGGTAAACGTGCCGCCCGGATAGTAAGTCTTTCCTTTTTTATCGGCTGCCAACTTTTTAAACTCTAAGCTGCCGCTTTCCTTGTTTACAAAATTACACGCATCTTGGTCCTTGATTTCTTCGTGGGTTCCGATGCTTGCCGTGGCTTCGCTGAGCATTTCAAACCAAAAAGAATCCGTACACCAAGTGCTGTACAAATTTTCGTCACTGTATGCATCACTAATCTCCTGTAAGTCCACATCGTTTACATGTATCATTCTAAGTCCGAGTGCTTTGGCTGCTTCGTTAAATTTCCCCTGCTTCACCAGTGCCTTTAGGGACTTGTCTCTCGAAAACTGTTTTCGTACGATATAAGCAATCCCCGCCTTTACGAAATGGGACACCAGCCCCGGATTGTTGCCATGCTGAAGCACAATGGGATACTTACATTTGCCCTCCGTCCGGCTGTACTCCCGTTGCAGAACACGTTTCTTTTCATTTTCCTCAAAAATACAATACCAATGGTCAGGCCAATCCGCCTCACCGGTGTTAAGATACATAATATTCTGCTCTGCGCACCAGGCACAAATATCTTTCGTTCCCACTGTATCCGCAAAGTCAATAAGCAAGTCACCTTCACCTAAATAGGGAGCGAATACTTCTTTGAAGTTCTCCCGGGTTACCTCACAGGTCTTGAAATTCTCCGTCATGCCGCCCAGATTAATGTAAGCATGAAACTCGCCCGGATCCATGGTAATCACATAATATTTATTTTCGTTAAATTGAATCTCCCGGGGAAGCTTTTCATAAAAGCTCTTTCCCACCGCACCAAAGCCGAACTGCACGATGCGACCGTTAAATTTTATCAAAGTCTTCTACCTCTTACTCTTTTTCTTTAAAAAGTGGCTTACGAAGAACCACCTTTTTCGGCGCCTCATAACCGTTTGTCAGGAAAATCTCTATGCCATTCTTTTGAAACGGACATAAAATCTTGGCCAAGTCCCGAGCCACAGATGCCCCTACAATCACAATCCTACGCACTCCGCTTTTTAAAAAATACTCGGCGGTAGGCAAATCCTGATGATACACATCCCAGCTGTTATCAAAAACGCCTAAATCCACTCTGCAGCGTTGCAAGCGGTTGCGGTCCGTCAAAAATGCAGGCGGCGCATCCTCTTCAATGGAGATTTGGGCAAGCTGCGGTGCATAATGCATAAGTGCCAATGACGCAGACTCATTGTTTGTAGCAGCTCTTGCGTTCTTTTGTTCCGCCGTACCGTTGAAAATAGGAATGGGCCGATACCCTTTCCCGGCAAGCGCAATTCCTTCCTTTACGCTTTCCGCCCCCGGTAAATCTACAATAATTGCCGTATCCCTGCAGCCCTCACTCACATAAGCGGCTCTGTATGTACTTGTCTCTCCGACACCGGTTGAAGCGTATCCTTTAGAAAAATGCTCCATCTCCACAAAGGGTACCGGGCGCACCCAGTCCACCCATTTCTTGCCGGCAGGTGCCCAGATTTTGTAAATCTCCTTATCAGCACGATACAAACCGGTAGTCGGCAATGCCCTATCGTAGGATATGAAAGCTTCCTTTTGCCCGGATATCTCCGACAGAGACATTTTCTCTCCTGCCGTACCTTGTACGCCTCCCTGTGGCTGTCCGCCGCATATTAACACAGGAATGTCCGCCGCATTGGAATCAATACGGGGTGTTTCGCTGATACGGGCATAGTAGCCGGCATGCTTGCCATCCACACAATAAGACCCCAGACATACATGATATTCTCCGCCATCCAGTCCTTTCAACGGCAGACTGTGAAACTTCTTCTGAGCCAAAAAGCGCTTGGGATGACGCTTTACCTCTTTCAAAATATCCTTATATTCCGTGCCCACACAGGCCTCTTCTATGGAAATTTTCTCTCCCACACGACCGCAGGCAGGCTTGTAAATATAACCTTCTTTTCCTTTTGCATCCTTCACTTCCAAGGTGTCCGGCAGCAGTTCTCTCCAGGTATCCACCGAGATTCCGTTTTGTTCCAAAGCTTTCCACACCAGAGGAAAGCGCTTGGTCTGAGCATACATTGCCACCGGATGGTTGCAGGAGGGGGTAGTAGTATCAAAATATCCCTGCCAGCGCTTGGGCTTTATCTCCGTCAGCCACTCTAACGGTGTAAAGCGGAAGATTCCGTCCACGGGACCTTCGTTATTATCCAAAATACTGATTGCCTGATGGTCCTTAAAGTGCAAATGATCCGCAGCACCATAAAGCACCTGAAATCCGGCCTCCTCCAAACGGTCTCCCAAAAACTGCATGACCTGTCTGTCATCACTGTAACAAGTGCAATGCACCATCATAATACGGCCACCTTTTTTGACCTTCCTTGCTATGGCTTCCACCATCACCTTGGCAAAATCGCAGAATCCGTATTTCATATTCTGCATTTCACTACCGGCATCGCTTCCTTCATTAGGCTTCTCCAACAACTGTAATACAGCTCTGGGCATAAAGGAACTTTCTGCGAAGCCGCCCGGCACGTCACTGTTTACTTCGCTGACCGCCCATCCCCCTTCCGCAGTGGGATGGAAATCATATCGCATGAGCCGAACATGCTTGTCCGGCTCGTAATTTTGCATCTTTACAATTTCTTTTTTTACACTTTTCGGCAGCGCCAAAGGTTTTATATATTCGGAATGTCCGTTCAAAAATTCTTCCGCCGCCCGAGTCTCCTCGTCCAACTTCTCCGTCAAACGCGCAAGCTCGGCATGTTCTTCTTCCGTAAGCACCAATGCATACCCGGCCACCGTATTATGGTCCAAGAACTGGGGGTCCCATTTATAACAGTCAAACAAAAGCGTCAATCTGTACTCGTCATATTTCTCTTGTGGAATGGGTATCAGTTTCATACCTTAGCCTCTCTTTTTACACTTTCCATGGCAAACAATACGCCTTCTTTTCCGCGAAGTTTACCCAATACTTCCTTAATATTCTCGTTACCTCGAAGGGGTAATGCCACTTCCAATCCTACATTGCCGCTTATCGCAGAATGGGGCGGAACCACTAATACCTGCATTGCCTGCCATTCCTCTTCCAGCCAATCTATGTAATCATTCAGACCTTCCGTTCCCTGCACTTCCATATAAATCATACGCTTCTGATTTTTCATATGTCTGCGGGACTCAAATTTGTACAAAATCACTGCAGTAATGGATACTACCAGTGTTCCCACCAACGCTCCGACATAAAAACCAAAACCACAGGCAATACCGATAGATGCTGTCGCCCAAAGACCTGCTGCCGTGGTAAGTCCCGTAATATGGTCACGCTCCTTTATCAAAATCGTTCCCATTCCCAGAAAACCGATACCGGAAATAACCTGCGCAGAAACACGGAGCGGATCGGAAGTACCGTTCAAGGTGGTCCATACAAAAAGACCGATTAACGCTGTCAAACAGGAGCCCACACAAACTAAAATGTGGGTACGAAAACCTGCCGGACGCCTGTTTTTTTCACGCTCTATTCCGATAAATCCTCCCAAAAGCATTGCCAGGAAAATACGTACCACTACAGATACCGTATTAAATTCGTGAATCATTTCCAGTCCTTTCATAAAAGACCTCCTTCCTCTTATGCATATATTGTAACATAATTTAGCAGTTCAATCTATGAATTCTCTATAAACTCACAATTTTTTCATTGCATTATACACAAAAAGGGGTAAAATATAAGTAGAAAAATGAATACTAATACCTTTTAATATACGAGGAGGATTTACATATGAAGAAGTACACAAAGTGGTTGGCACTTTTATTGTGTGGTGCCCTTCTGTTAAGCGGATGCGGCAGTTCCAAAGACGATGATAAAGATGATGACAAACCGGATCAAACAGTAGAGTCCGATGAAAACGAACCGGATGAAGATTCTCCGGACGATACAGAAACAGAACCTACGGCGGCACCGGATGACGTAGTACCACCGGAAGCGACTCCGGAACCTACAGACACACCGGTAATACCGGATGAACCGACCACTACGGAAGCTCCCGTCGCTGAAACGCTCTTCCCTATTGTTTCAATACATCCTCATCAGAGGATATGGTATGCTGACGACCAGACCACTGAGCTTTTGACAGCAGATACTTTTACTTTATATGTGGAAAACGACGGGTTCAACGCTCTGCAAAACAGTTTCAACGAGCAACACTTCGGCATTAACGATGACGATTATACCGAGATTTTATCCTGGGCAATCGACCATTACATGACGGACAGCAGTAATTTCTGGGGATATTATTCTTCCATTGAGGCAGAAATGTCACGTTGTGACAGCAATATTGTCAGCTTACGTATCACCTACAGCGACTATACCGGAGGTGCACACGGTATGTATGCATATGCAGGTGAAACCTATGATACCAAAACCGGCCAGCTTTTATACTTAGACGATATTATTGCTGATGTCGAAGGTTTTTATCCTTTGGCTGTGGATTATATAATTGATGCTCTTTACGCAGAATATGAAGACGGTTTGTTCTCTGACTATCAGACACAAGTTTCATCTTCCATTGTTCCGGGAAGCGAACCTAACTGGTACCTGAGCGGTTCCGGTATTGTAATCAGCTATGCACCTTATGAAGTCGGTCCTTACGCAATGGGCGCACCGGAAGTTACTCTTCCTTATGAGACTTTCGGGGAATATATAAAAGAAGATTACCTGTTGCCTCAGGGTGTATTTGCAGCTCAGATTTCTGAAAATCAGGATTTTTCTTACATTATCGGTTCATCAGAGCCTGCTTTTATCGGAACAACAACGGATGAATGGGGTATGAATACCGTTACCATATATTCCGGTTCAATTACCATTGATGTGGGACAGTTTTCCTACACTACGGAAAACTATATTACCAGACATTCCAACGGTCGTTGTTTCCTGATTCTCTCAGGAGACCGCATGTCAGGGGATTATGAAACCCATATATATGAAGTCAGCCGCGGAGCGGTTAGAGAATGTGCTTACCTGTCCAACGCATATCCGGACAAAAAAATGATTACTCCCGAAAAGTGGTCCATGATAGTTCGAATGGATATTTTAGGTACCTATGGCGGCAGCGTTACGTACAACCTCAGCTCCACCGGAGAATTTACCCGCACAGACGATATTTACTCCATCAGCACTGAACATGCACTGGAGATTATTAAACCTTTGCCCGTTATTATAGACAATACAGAAACCACATTGCCGGTGGGTGAAAAGATTGTTGTAGTCGGAACCAATAATATTGATGAAGTATATTTCCAAATCGAAGGAGCCAATCAATACGGCACTCTTTGTTTTACCCGCCAGTCTCAAGATTGGATTGGTGTCCTGATTAACGGCATTCCTGAAATGGAATACTTTAAGAATCTTCCTTACGCAGGTTAATTCTGAATCAACGATAAAAGGCTTATGGTCATGAAATATTCATTTCCGTAAGCCTCTTTTTTTGTCTTTATTTTCTTAAGGAACTACTTCGACTCTTAATAATAAATCGGAGTCAGATTCAAGTAAGGAGCCATGTTACAGTCAATCACAAAGTACGCATCCTCCACATATTCAGCCCATTCATCTTTGTCCATGTATTTAACAACATAATCTATGTTCTCGCTTGTGACCGGAAGAACTGTTGTCTCAATTAACAAATATTCACCGGTTCTGTTCCAGATTTCCACTGCCACCTGACAATGTCCGGGCGGGAAAATTAACATACAATGCATATTTGCAGACTGTAGTGCACTTGCCATTACTAACGCCGTCTCAATGCACACACCGCTCTTGGTATTAATGGTATCCGCAGGCGGGAGTACTCTTTGCAATGCCTTTTCAAAATCACTGGAAGAATAAGTGGACATATTATATGCTACTCCCATGTCGCTCATAGCACATTGAATTGCCAGCGCCTGCATCTTTGTATAATACGCCATCAAGTCAAGGTCCTTTAAGTTTCGCGGCTGGTATCCAACCAACGCATCCATTTCCACACTGTTGTCCGGGTCTCCGTAGTAATATCCTTCCGTAAGTATAGGCAGATTATCAATGGCAATTCGCTTCAACTCCCTGATTTCCTCCGCCTCCGGTGTTACCCACGCCAGAGTATATACCAAAGGATTTATATCTTCAAGATATGCTTCCTCTCCTTCCAGACTTAAATCATATAAGCTCATCAAGGTAATATTCTTCGTTTCCTGCAACACGATTTTGTCATTATCCAGATTGGTTACGGAAACCTTTAACTGTGTCGTTTTCTGGGAATTCAGATTCACTCCCTGTGACAATATAGCCGGTTTAATATAGAGTTTGGTAATTTCATTTCCCATTGTTATCTTCTGGGAATACTTTTGTGTAAAGCCTTCAATCTCTGCTTCAATCAATAAGTCACAATTACCTTGCTCACAAATACCATTCAAACAAACTACGTAATCCACTGAATTGTATAATGCCGGAAAGATGGTATCAATATAATCACACATAAACTCAGGTGACAATTCCTCAGTCAGATAAGTAAAACCACTGATTGCTTTATTAGCCGACATCTGTGTAACTGCACTTTCAATCTCACTTGCCATGTTCGAAAGTCTGTCATTGAGACGATTGTACATGGCGTAACACTGTAATTTAATATCTTCATCTAATTGTGCTAACGATACCGTCGCCCTATCCATTAAGGTTATCGCGGTATTCGAAGCAGATGCCCACCTTAACGCATCTTCCAAATAATATCCTAAATACCATTCCTCAAATGCGTAAAGGCAGTTGCTGTAACTTTCAATCACATTCTCCATAGGTTGTTTCATGTACGCAGGATATTCCATAGCCTCAAGTGCATCCACCATCTCAACGAAATCCTCATAGATATATTCAAGCTCTTCCATCTTGGATTCTGCATCATCATATTCCCAGCTTACCAAATCCAACGCATCCCATGCTGCAGAGTGTGTTTTCTGAACATTATATAAATTCCGATAAGCTTCCACTGTTTCAGCAATATATTTCCTTGAAGCGGCATGGGTAAGAAGAATATCCTCCTCCTCGGATTCAAAAACGTAACCGTCAATACTCTTCTGCATTTCCTCAAGTCTTTTTAAACTTGAAGAAGCATATGCGCCTATATCCGCCACTTTACCGACAGAATTCACGTAACGGTTGTCTATGACTGTATACAATTCTTGGTTTAACGCCTCAACTTCTGCAAGCATCGCAACTATCTGGTCAAAATTCGCCTTGTCTGCCTCAGAAAGAATATTCGGCACCGGCGTCGCCGTAGGTTCCGGTGTAGGCTCTGCCTCGTCTTCATCGTCCTCATCTTCGTCTTCATCGTCATCCGATGCTTCCGTTTTGGTTTTATTCTTCTTTGATTTGCGATCGTCATCGTCATCATCGTCTTCGGCACCACAAGCAATCAAACCGAAGACCATTACCACCATCAGCAGAAGTAACCAAACTCTTGTAATTAGCTTTTTCTTCATTTGTGTCTCCCTCATATCATCATTCTGAAATTAATATATTAATCGAAGTTCCTCTTCGTGATAATTCTTTGATTCATCTGTATAATAGAGCTTCACAGTAGCCTCAAAGCTGTTTATTTGATCCGGCGAAGAAATATTCGCCAACCGGCTTGCTTCCTCATGATACAAACCGATATCCACATAACAGCGACTACCGCCATTCAAGTAAAATCCGTACAACCAGGAACTATCATAGGCCTCTCCGTTCAACACACGGTCACCTCCAAGCATTTCAACAGAAACCAAGGTATCTCCTTTATTTTCTACATAATACCGCGCCTGGAGTTTGCCTTCCTCATTTGTAACAAATTCCAAAAGCACCATTCGAATACGGTCACTTTCCAATACAGTCTTCATTCCCTCTGTCTGCCTTACTTCAGGAACTACAATGGAATCCTTATCCAAACCGGTAGGGTACACGCTTGCTTCCTCGTATACCACATTAACATGATTATTGTAATCCCAGTTCCAAACCCTCAAATTAAAGGATATTTCATCCACTGTAGTAACTCCTACTTCCGCCAGTGCATCCCTGTCCAAATATACTGTAATTTCCTTGGTACTTAAAGGGTCCACCGTTACTGTTCCTCCCATGGATCCAAGGTTTTGTTTCCAAATATAATCTGCATAAGTATCGGAAAGGTATCTTTGCACCGCAAACTCTTCCAAGGCATAGTCGAGCGCCACATCTTCTATCTTGTTTTCGAAAAGAAGCTTTATTTCGTATCCTTCCGGTGCATCCGGATTCATACTCTGTATCTCAAAACGAACCCTTTCCGACTCGTAACGATATGGCACCGGATCCCGTTCCGGAATATTGCTTGTGCTGCTGCCGCCCGTTCCTCCACCATTCAAAATAATCTCGCCAACTTCGCCCTTTGGTGTTTCTTCTCCATCAGACTTTTCTCCACATCCGGTAAATGCAAGTGCTACTACCAAACCCAATAACCACTTTTTCATATGTTAGTCCTCCTAAATCCTTCTTGTTAAATCCCGCTATTTACTCATGCATAGAAATAACAGACCAATAATCAAAAGAGTTCAATTTCATCGGTGCAATATCTACTACTAGCGGCTGCCCGGTACTTTTCATCACCAAATGGTAACGACCATCTTCTTCCGGAGAAAAACTGCCAAAATAATCTTCCTTATAGTTTTCTCTTTCCTTTGTTAACAGCACACACCAAGAACCGAAAGCTGCTCTGTCTATATCTGTGTAATAGTAATAACAGTGTATGTTCGTATCTAACAACAGAGCTTCCACTCCATAGATAATTGCACTCTCCATACCGCTTTCCGTCGATGCATTGTCTACATCAATTGTATACTCTTTTACGCCCCCGCTCTCAAAAAGTGCCCATAAACTACTCTCTACAGAAGAAAAGTCATTCGTATACGTATCATAGGTATTCGAAATATAAGAATCAATAAAAGCACCCACTGCAGAATCTACAATTCGGGTTACCGTACTCCAAAAGCCGGAATTTAATTCGTCCTTATAATATACATCCACCAAAACATAACCATCTTCTTGCGTTACTTTATAAGAATATCCATTCGCCTCTGCCCACTCCAACAAATGATTATAATCCAACAAAAAGGCTGTCCAATAATTATGTATGCTGATATCTGTCTGCGGAACCGTATAATCCACGGATGTCCAGTCTGAATAATAGGTTCCCGACGCTATTTCCCGCACGGTACGCACGCTGATGGAATACGTCTGTCCTTCCTGAACCTGTAAGTAGGCATTGTTATTCGTAACAGTTCCTTCTGCGCTTCCGGCAATCACTTCATAGGCAGTTGCTCCCGTCACACTCGGCCAATCCAGCTCCATTATTGTACCATCCATAGTAACTTCAATTGCTGTCGGTGCCTTTGCACAATAGGGTATCGCACATTCCACGGATGCCCATTCGGAATAAATAACATCCTCATCATCTCCGCCAACGGCACGTACCTTCACTACATAGGTAGCGCCCTCTTCCGGATTGGATAACCTGAAAAGCAACAATCCTGCGGAGGAAACATAATTACTTCCGCCGTAGTCCACCTCATAATCCGTAGCACCTTCCACTGCACTCCAGACAACAGTCAGCGCGGCGTTGTTTATATCATAGGAAGACGACAAACCTGACGGCGCCTCCAATTCCATTACCTTCTCACTCTTCTTACTTTTCGAATCCTTTTTCTTTGAAGAACGAGTGTCATCTTCATCATCTGCTCCACACGCCGCCAGCATTAATGCAAGCAACATGATGCATAAAAATTTCCACCATTTTTTCTTCATGTGTCTTCTCCAAATTCATCTATCGCATTCAAACGCTATGCTATTTTGGATATTGTATCACATTTTCATCATTGCGGAAATCTTTTTGCCTATATTTCAACAAAAAAGACAGCCAAATTATGACTGTCTTTTTGAGAATCCTCTTCTCTTCTGCAATAACGCTATTGTAAATCAAAGGTAATACTCCAGTTTCCTTTCATACAGCCTGCACGAATGTCCCTCTCTCCCCATAGCGTATAAGCGTCCAGTTGCTCCCTTGTGATAACAAAATAAAACTCTTCCATTGAAACCGTTTCGCCTGCCAGCTCTTCCTGCCATGTAACAGACATATCCGGAGTCATGAACTCACCGGCTTCGTTCTGCATATAAAAATTCATATGGCGGTCTGCATCGCTAAGATTTCCGCGCAGGAGCTGAATACGGAGAATCCCGTCCATATAGACTATTGCTGTGACTTCCATGGTGTCCGGGCTATACTTATCCAAGGGAATATCTAACACCATCTGTCTCGGTCTGGGATCCATGGTATCTCCGGATGTAACAAGCTTCTTCAACGCAGGATTCTGCAATTCTGTAGCGCCCCTTCCGTTTAAAGTTACCGCCTTTACATCACCTGTCCGCCAAATATTATTCTTGGGAATTTCTTTGGTCTCACTCCCACAATCCGTCAGCAATTTTGTCACGCTGAATTCCAATCTGCTTGCATCAAATGTGCCTGTTGTACTGGTCAAATCAACCTTAAAATACGCTTTATCCTCTACCGGATCATATTTCAAAAAGGAACATCCGCCAATATTGCTTTCTGCACTGAAACTCTTCAAATGATAACTGTCATACATATCCACCATGCCGTGAATATAGTCTTCATTGCCCTCATCCGAAAAAGAAACCACCGCCTCTGCCGTATTTCCGTTTATGTTGATTGCTTCCACCTGAAATACAATCCCCTGACTGCTGTCAGACTTCTGCACCGGCACCATATAATCCAAAATTCCAGGTACATGTTGCTTTAATACATCATAAACTCCCGGAATATTTTTTGCTGCAACCGGCAAAACCAACACAAACATCAAACACAGGGCTAAAGAGACCACTATCACCGGACGCCAAATTCTCCAAGAATTCTTTTTCTCATGTTTTTCTCCGGTTACACTTTCTTTCATATATTTCTCTATTTTCGCTTCCGTAAAAAGTACGTCCCTTCCGGGATGTATTTTGTCGTATGCACTTCTATACTTATCCTGAAACATCACACATCCTCCTTCAACCACTCTTTCAGCATCTTTCGTGCTCTGGTAAGCCGGGTTCGCACATTGGAGGACTTTAGTTTTAATGCCGCCGCAATTTCTTCCGCACTCATTTCCTCATAATAGAAAAGATGCACCACCGCCCTGTATTTCACAGGCAGGCGTTTGACCATCTCCACTAAAGTCTCTTCTTCCTCACTGAGGCCTTTCACTATATTTGTCTCCTGTCCGTACGCTCTCTGAGCTCTTTGACGGGAAGTCTCCGCTTCCTCCATACTCTCCATGCTTACCATTTTTTGCCGCCAAGCACTTTTCCATAAGTTTTTGCATAGATTCGTAGTCACTCGTATAAACCACGCACGCTCATGCTCCGCACTTTCAAAAATAAGAGGGCTTCGAATGTATCTGATAAATGTCTCCTGATAAATATCTTCTGCATCCTGCACGTTTTTAACCATGGAAAAGGCAAGGCGATACACCATATCCGAATTTCGATTTACAATCTCTGACACCTGTTCCACGCGCGAGTTTTGGTGCATATCCTCACCACCTTTCACTTTATATACAAGCTAAAACCGCAAAATGCTACAAAAAATAAATATTTTTGAAAAACCCCGGTAAAATAGTTTTACCGAGGTCGCCATTTGCTTTGTTTCCCATATACGTTTTAATATCGAGTCCTCAATACTAAAACTCACATAAATGATAATACCAGCTTGCACCGGCCATAGAAGGAAAAGGAATAAACGCCTTCAAGGTTCCGTCCTCATCCAAATACATGGAAAGATCCGGTGTAGTCATTGCTTTCGTATCCTCCAAGCTGTTCTGGTACCACTCTCTGTCATCGGAATTCTCCGGTACATTTCCTAACATTTCGTTCCAATACTCTTCTTCCATCTTGCATGCCGCTTCTACAAAACTCTCTTCCGTCATTCCGCGCAAAGCCAAAAGTTCCACATTGGTCACTTCCTTACCGCTTGCAAAGTCGTAGATATAAGTATAATAAGCCCTGCAATCATTTGGATAAGGAATGGTTACAAGAATAGAAACTATGTCCCCGCACTCAAACACATTATAATCGATATAACCATATAACAGAGAACACTCATACTGCATTGTCTCAAACTCCTCTTCCACATACGGGAATATATCATCTACAATCCGCTGATTCATGTCCTTTGCACTTTCCGTATCTGCATGGAATTGAGGAATTTTATAGGAAAAGCAATATGTGTTATCCACGCTGTCCGTATATGTAGCGGAAAGATTTAAAATCTCCATAATATGTGGATTATCAGTCTCCTGTAATTCCGAATTCAAAGTAAGTTCGGGTATGGGTTCCGGTGTCGGTTCGGCTGTTGGTTCCGGCGTGGGTTCAGCTGTAGGCTCCGGCGTAGGTTCAACTGTGGATTCTGGTGTCGGTTCAGCTGTTGCTTCCGGTGTCGGTTCCAAAGTCCCCATTTGCTCATCATCCTCTGCCTGCTCTACACCTTCTTCTACCACCGGTTTATCCTTCTCGTCCTTCTCCTCTGCCTCCTGCCCGCACCCTGTCAGGACCAGTCCTAATATCAAAATCAGCAACCATTTTTTCATAAAATATCCTCTTTGCTAAATTCACTCTATTTACGTATGATTTCCTGCAACTTAATATAAGCCTCTTCCTCAAATACGCTTGCAATACCGGCCTTTTCCAACATGCCTTGGAAACCTGCATCCTCCTCACACTCTTCCAAGAGAATGCGATATGCTTCCAATGCGTCCTCATAATCTTCGAGGCTCTGACTGTAAAGGTTGATGGCTGCCATTGCTGAAGTACCGTAGCTTATGTAATATACCGGACTGTTAATGCCCACAATTCTCCAAAGACTTTGCATCAAGGTATGGATATATGCATCGTCATCTGCAACTCCGTAGCTTCTGACAACCTCACGTCCGACTTCATCAAACTGCTCCACAGTATAACCTTCTCCCAAAGGGGTACTGTAAATAACTTCCTCAAAATGGTCCATCAAAGTTGCCTGCACAATATTGAAAAGAAAAGCATATAACTTATAGGCTTCCAATACTTCAAATATTTCAGGGTCTAACTCAGTCTTTAAATAACTTAAAAACAGCATCTCATTGCCCTGTGAATGCACCTCAAGCAAGTCAAAAGGCAACCATGAAGTATCCGTCTTTAAATCTGCATAATAGTGTCCCAGTTCATGAATCAACGTAAATGAATCCTGATAGCCCGGGCCAAAATAACAGTATGGAGTGCGGATATCAACGGTAAATGCTCCTGAAAAGGCAGAATACTCATCCGTCATATAATAGGTTTCATTCTTGAACATATGCTGCAAACTATTCTTGGAATCTTCAGGCAATGAATTAAAATAATTACCAAGGTAGTCTTTTTCCAAAGAATCATATTCGTCAAAAATAAATGCATCCACAATCTTTCGTTCCGCTTTGGACAAAGAATAATAAGCATTGTTGTATTTATCAAACGCTTCATTAGAAAGCGGAATAATATATTCCTTTACATATGACCGGTACTGTTCTCTCTCTTCCTTACCGTATTCTCGCTTATAATTAAACATTGATGCATAATCATAATAGTTTGCAAATCCATGTTTTTGAGCAATCTCGTTACTGTTATTTATAAACTCACTGTAAAGAGCACCTATCTTTCCTTCCGTATCACTGTACTGTATTTCCAAGAACTCCGTCAAAATTTCAGCATTACGGATTTCCAGTTCAGTTGTTTCATCCGTATAGCACTCCAAATACGCTCTCTCAATATCTAAAAGATCCTCAAAATACTGCTCATATTCGCCACTGTTATAGATCTCCACCAAAAAGCCCAAAAATTCCGTGGTTATCTCTGTAGACACCTCTGATGAATACAGATAATTCTCTTCTGCCTCCTCATTATCCAAATCATAATAATACAGCACCTGTGCAATGACTGCCTGATATTGTATGTCAGTTGCCATCTCATCCAGCAAATCTAACTCTTTCTCCAAATCTTCGTAGGCTGCTCCATCCTCTATCATGACCTGACAAAGCAAAAGTTGAGACTCATATTCTGCAATATTCTCTTCCGTCAGTGTATATGCCAGTTCAGACATAGGCATTACGGGTTCTGATAAATCCGTTTCCGGGGTGTCGGTTTCAGAAACTTCCGGTGTAGGTTCCGGTTCGGAAACTTCCGGTGTAGGTTCCGGTTCGGTAGCTTCCGGTGTAGGTTCCGGTACTTCCGTATCTGCGCCGGTTTCCTCTCCCTGATCCTCTTCATCCTCCTGAGAATCATCCACTACTTCTGTTTGCTCTTTGTCTTCCTTGTCAGTTGCATCCTCATCCTTCTCCTTAGACGCTTTGCATCCCACCAGCAAAGCCACCATCAGACTCACCATCAACAACATTTGCGCTATGCGCTTCATTTTTTTCATACGTTTTCTCCTCTCTATAAATCGCAGTGTCTCAATGTGCTTATTTGCACCTGTCATATTACATCCTATTCGCTTTCCACGGCTTTTTTCACGCTTTGCTTCACCACTTCAAAATCAATAGGCGTATAATTAATCCGCTCCGCCGATACACAGTAATGTTGGTTACTGAAATCCTTTATCAGTGGTGAATTGTGAACATGTCCGAACAAATTAGCATAGGGCATGTTTGTATTAACATACAAAGGCTCATGGGACAATATCCAATACCCCTCTATGATAATAGGACAGTCATATACCTCTTCAAAGCCGACATCACGATACGCTTGATTACTCTTTACATCATGATTTCCTTTTACCAGATACTTATGGCCATTTAGGCTCGCCAAAACTTCTGCTTCATAACCGTCCGCTCCAAAATCGCCCAACACATACACCCTGTCGTCCGCGCTCACAACCTCATTCCATCGGGATATCAGCTCAGCATCCATATGTGCCGCATCCCGAAAGGGTCTGTTCTCATATTTACGCATGCTTTCCTCCCCAAAGTGGGTATCTGCAATCAAAAATGTTTTTTTCATAGTTTCCCTCATTCGTCATAAATTTAACATTGTCACTGTACATATCTGTTTAAATTATAACACACGCAATCACATAGTCCAGTAAATTAAGCAATTCTATAATAACAAAAGCAACAAGTACCGTTCACCTGTCGCCTTTTATAATTCATCTTCTGTATATTCTGCTATATCCTCCAGTTTGCAATGAAGTATCCTGCATAATTGATTAAGAGTATAAGTATTTACGTTACCGTTTTTGCGAAGTCGATCTAATTGACCGGTACTGATTTTGTGCTCCCGTATTAATTTATATTGCGATATACCTTGCTTTTTCATGGTTATCCAAAGTCTATCAAAAGAAATCATAAATGCAATCCTTTCACTGTTATAGTAATAATCGTACATTCATACTCTTTTGTTGACAATTGCCCGCAAGCGGGCTATAATACTCCTTAATAGTATTTTTACATAATATTTGCAATAAAATACGGAGGTACATCATATGAAATTAGCAATCATTTTACTTGCCGGTCTATTTACTTTAACTGGTACAACTACTTATGAAACGGCCCGTGATTATGAAAAAAATTTTCATGAATACTGGTATGGTAACCCTTGGGTCTTTGATGCTTTGGCAGAAACCGGCGCACCAGATGGTGATTATGCGGATTGGAATGAAACTCCCACTTATGGACAAGCAGATCCTCCTCTAGGTCGCATGAACGATGAAACCATTCAATATTACGAATGTAATGACATATTATATCAAGTGATTAACAATGGCTACCGCATTTGTATAGCTACGTGGCAGGATGGCAAGGTCATAAGCGTTGAAGAATGGCTTCTTGAGAACAATGATTAGCATATTTGAAGATTACAAAAACCCATCACTTTTGAGGAGATAATCTACATGAAAGATAACAAAAAAACAAAAATAATAATCCTACTATTATCGATAACCATAGTTGCTCTGATTATTACAATTTTTTTTATCGCGTTATATCCGGATAATGCTGACGATAAGAAGGAATCTCGTAACCCCCAAACACAAGATACAGAAGCTGACTTGGATACAGATTCTGACGTAATCCCGGATGATTTTGGAACAGATATATTC
The DNA here is from genome assembly GCA_045590095.1 of Acetatifactor sp. Classification (GTDB taxonomy): domain Bacteria; phylum Bacillota; class Clostridia; order Lachnospirales; family Lachnospiraceae; genus Acetatifactor. The sequence goes on from JAZNQI010000108.1 coordinate 16,418, forward strand.
CCTGAACCCTACGAAGAGTTTGATAGTGCGGCTTTTAACGAAGCCATCGGTTCCTATACCTACGCATGTACCGGCGTTGTTACCGATGCTGACAGTATGCTTGAACAAGTAAAATTGATTTGTACCCTACATATGCAACCGGACAGAGTAAATGAACTGGCGGTTAGTGAAACATTTATTGATTATGTACTCGATGGTTATTGTGCTCTAAACATGGGAAAGGTGTATAAATATGGTGTAAATGATTACGATTTTTTTGTCATCACATCAGATTATTTAATTTGTGGCTTTTTTGATCAAAATAACCAAATATGTGCTATGTGGCCTACAAAATTACGAAAATGAAATTCATCACATACATAAGAAATTATCTATCGTAAACTTAATTAATAAACGAAAGGATATTTGAGCACTTATGAGAAAAAAGAAAATTAAATCACTTGTACTTATCTGCACATTGGCCATGATCACTACCGGCTGTGGAACCATAACAGAATGTGATATATGCGACAAAAAGACTCTCTGCAAACCCGCTATTTTGTTTGGCGAAGAAATTAATGTCTGCAAGAGCTGCGCTGCAGATATCAATCGCGAACTTTCTTCAGATCCATATTGGTCCAATTGGGGAGATCCTTTTGTCATCAAATAACTAAAAAGGGGAGTCTCAAAAGTCATTGTGTAACTTGCGAGACTACCCTTATATTTTTCTACTCAAACACTCTCATTGCTTTGTAGGCAATTTCCCTTTACTGATTCATAATCTCCTGCAGCTGAATATATGCTTCTTCTTCAAAGACGCTTGCGATACCGGATTTTTCCAGCATGCCCTTGAAACCGTCTTCCTGCTCGCATTCCTCCTGAAGAATACGGTAAGATTCCAATGCACTATCAAAGTCTACAACGCTCTGACCGTAAAGGCTGAGGGCCGCCATTGCTGAAGTACCGTAACTTATGTAATAAACCGGGCTACCGATACTTACGTTTCTCCAAAGCCAATCCAGGCTGGCATATGTGTATTCGTCTGAATCATCAATACCATAACTGCGAATAACCTCATGCATGATTTCATCGAAGTCTGCCGTTGTATAACTTTCTTCAAAGGATAAATTGTAAACGATTTCTTCAAAATTATCCATCAACGTCGCCTGCACAATAGTATTGATAAATGCATACAACTTATATGCTTCCAAAGCTTCAAATACTTTCGGATCCAATACAGTTCCCAGATAATTCAAAAACAACATTTCATTACCCTGTGAATGTACTTCGCACAAATCAAAGCATAACCATGAAGTATCATTATTAAGGTCTGCATAATAATGTCCGATTTCATGAATCACTGTAAATGCATCCTGATATCCCGGTCCGAAATAACAATAAGGGGTTCGGATATCAACGGTAAATGCGCCTTGAAGAGCATTGAGATTATCGGTCATGTAATAAGTTTCATTTTTGAACATATGCTGCATGCCGTTCTTGGAATCCTCCGGCAATGCTTCAAAATATCCATTGACATAATCCACGTCCAGCTCGTTATACTTGTCAGCAATCAAGGCATCAACAATCTTTCTTTCCCTCCTGGATAAGCCGTAATATGCTTCCTCGTACCATACATATGACATATTATAAAGGGGAATAATATATTCCTTAACCAACTCTCTGTATTTTTCTCTCTCTTCCTTGCTATATTCACGCTTATAGCTAAAGGTCGATGCATAATCATAATTATTTGCAAATCCATGCTTTACGGCAATCTCATTACTATTTTTTACAAATTCGGTGTAAAGAGCCCCCATTTCATCTTCGAAGTTACCACCGACCTGCGAATCATAAAACTCCGTCAAAATCTCAGAGTTACGAATTTCAAGCTCGGTAGTTTCATCCGAATAGCATTCCAAATATCTTAACTCAATGTCCAATAAATCATTGAAATATTCTTCATATGCGCCGCTGTTATAGAGATTCACCAAAAAGCCAATATACTCTGAAGTTATTTCTGTAGAAACTTCTGATGAAAACAAATAGTCCTCTACCGCTTCCTCATCCGACTTATCGTAATAGTACAGTATCTCTGCTATCGTTGCCTGATTCTGTATGTTATATGCTATCTCATCCAAAGCATCTGCAGCTTCTTCCATATCGTCAAATGAAACTCCATCCTCCAACATAGTCTCACAAAGCAAAAGTTGTGCCTCGAATTCTGCAATATCTTCTTCTGTCAGCACATATTCCAACTCGGACATGGGAAGTACTGTTGCAGTCGGATCTGTTTCCGGTGAATCAGGCTCCTTCGTAGGTTCCGGTGTCGGGGTCGGGGTTGCCGTAGGTTCCGGTGTGGATTCCGGCACGGGCACTGCAGTGGGCTTCGCAGTCGGCTCATCCCCGTCTGCCATAAACCATCCCCAATTACCGAAAAGTTCCTTTATCTGCTCCCGATACTCATCGCATCCTGTCAGCAAAGTCATCATCAGACCTGCTATCAATGCGGTTGTAATAAAACGTTTAAATTTTTTCATACTGACTCCTCTCATACATCTTTCACTTCCAAAGTAATATAAATTGTATACTCTTTTTAAGTGTATTGCAACTAATAATATGACTTCTGAATTTAACCCTCATTACAAATGTCATCCTTAAATACCCTTAACCAATATCCTGCTATTGCTGATGATAACATGGTTGTCAATATCAACACAGTAAAAAATTCTATACTGATTATTTGATAAGCGTACGCGGTGGTTGCCAATACGATACCCGGACCGCCGCGTGCGTTCATCGTTACTCCCAAACTGATTGCCGTTTTCTTCTTTAATCTCGAGAACCACATGACACCGGCCGTTCCTATGAACTCCGCCAGAAATGCTATTATGAAGAATATAAGGAATCTGACTAAACTGAAGTTATGTACCACATCTAACTTTATACCTACTAGCGCAAAATATACCGGTATAAAGAATGCAAAGGCAAAATCCTTTATTTTCCCCATATCCTGATTGTCCTGTCCAACCAAGGATTTCATTATATACCCGCCTATGAATGCCGAGTACATAATGTTTATATTTAACTTTGATAACGAATATATTGTGATAAACAGCACCAATATACTGATGGATAACACATTCTTCGTGAATTTAATATTTTTCTTTTTAAGTATTACTTCCAATCCTTTTGCCGCCAGCATCAATCCGATTGTAAGAATGGTGGTAATGATAAATATGCTGGCCTTAAAACTGCCTGTGGTAACCATACTTATTGACATGTTCAATGCAATCCATAAGCAAAGGTCTTGAATGGTAGATACGGTCAATACCATATTTGAAAAATTCGTATTCATCATTCCGATATCAAAGAAGATTTTGGATATGACCGGAATGGATGTAATTGACATTGCAATTAAAAATACGATTGCAAAGGCAGAGGTATTACCCGCTTCCCCTATAAAGTGTTCCTTGTATAGGTTTATGAACGGCACGCCCAACAAGGTTGGTATCACTGTTGCACCAAAGAATAACATGCCATATACCTTTGCATTTTTCTTTGTTACGTTGATGGACGTGCTATATCCGGATGAAAACATTAAAAACACCAAGCCCAGTTGATAAAAGATATCCAATAATTTTTCTTCTTCCGGATATCCCTTAAATATCGTGTGAAACAACTCCGGACAAAATAGTGCCAGACAACTTCCGCCCAGCAACATTCCGCCCGCGATTTCGCCTACTACTTTTGGCGCCTTTATCCACTCAAACAGCTTACCGCAAATAAATGATGAAATTAATAAAAGAAATAATGCAAGAAAGGTGATGCTTATTTCTGATGTATTTAAAGTAACCATTTATACTCCTCAACTTTCCGCTACCTCTTCCAATGCATTTTCCACATGAGAAGTCAAAAAAACAATTGTTGTCTTGTCCTCTATTTTGCGCAAGTAACGAGGCAAGCGCAGACGCTTGCGTATGCATTTGCCGACTACAGAATTCATCAAGACTAATACCTTTCTCTCGATGTTAGGACAAGGGAACAGACCTTTTCGACATGTGTTGCATGCCGGAACTGACTCACGGTCACATCGTCTTCAGTTCATATCCACCTTGCATAGCGTCTTTGTATCCATTGCAGAGCATCTCATTCTACAATACCGAAATCCCCTGTGGGCTCAACCGTAAACGTCCCACCCACAACTTCATTCATCTCAAAAGCATCCGGACCGTAACCATTTGCAATTCCGTAGAAACGGTCCTTCGTCGCTCCGTAGAAGGCTTTTCCCTTTTTGTTATCCCACCAAGTGTCCACAGACAAATTTGCTGTAAGAATGGGTGTCCAATCTTCCTGCCCATACTCTCTTACACAAATGCTGCGATACTCAAAAGTTCTCGTTTCATTGGCATAGACATAATCATAATTTTCCATAAACTGGGACATGCCGCCCTCAAAATAGGAGTAATAAAGCCCCGTATCAAAGCAACTGATCAACGTCCATTCTTCCGTAGAAAGATCTGCAACCCACTGCTCCACAAAGGTCCTGCCATCTTCATCCTGATAACAGTTTAGGTACATACGATACCATTTCCCTTTTTCCCAGTTGTAATCGCATATATAATTGCTGCCTTCCCCTTCGCCGCCAAACCGGTTTGTATCACCGCCTGCAGGATAAATTCGCTCTGCCTCGATTTTCTTCTCATTGCCCGACTCATCTAAGTACTTAATTTCCCAAAACGACATGATGGCCTTGGGACCGTCCGGGCACATCTGCAAACCGGCATACGCACCTGCGTAAACATCAATGACTTGGTACTTGCTTATCAAATCGTCTTTATTCATTTGCCAATTACAAAGTGCCCAATAGGTAGCCGTCCCAGCCTGATCCGCTTTAAAATCAATCATAAATCCGTCAAATTTCCCGGAGGTAGCACTTAAATCCGGATCTACATACACATTATGCGCCATCCGATATTCCGGATTGGCTTCCACCTTCGCTTCATCTGTCGAAACATTAAGAATATCATCCCAATTCACACCGTTTAAGTCACTAATATCGATTGTTCCTTCCTCTCCTTCAACAGAAGGTGGTGCTTCCTCTCCTTCTATTGACGGCGTTGCTTCCGCCGCGGGCGTAGCAGTAGGACTTTCCTGCATTTCCTGAGACTCCGGTTCTTTCGCACCACATGCTGTCAAGCTAAAAACTGCCATATATAGCAAACAGCTTAAAACAACCTTTTTTAATTTCTTCATTTTCTCCTCCTCCGCAAAGCAGTAACTCAGACTTCGCTTACGTTCGCTTTTACTAAGAGTGCGAAGCATTCTTCCGTCTGTCTGCTCTTCCTCGTAAATATTCACATCTGCAAGGAAACTCTTCATAAATGTTTTCTTCTCAATATCCGTAAATTTATCATAGAGTTTATCAAAAAAAACAAAGAACTACAAGTTTTTTTAATACAACTTTCCGCTACCTCTTCCTTCAGCCAATGCTACGAATCTCTTGCACATAACCGGATGATCTGCCAACAAGTTAAATAACCATAAGAAAAATCCTCTTTGGCTTCTCATTTCCTCTGTGCAATCCTCTTTATCTACCATCTTATATAAATGACGGTCTACTACAAGCACCAGCATAGCATCCAATCCATCTGTACCGGTAAGTCTCTGCGCCAATCTGTCGCAACTGTACTCTCTTGTTCTGGAAGCAGTCGTTCCAAGTACCGGAATCATCTGGGAGAACATTATGGAAAGGTAATATCCAAATGTTGCATGCTTATAATAAAGGTGTGCCATCTCATGAGCAATAATAAATGCCAACGCATCCTTATCCTTATGCTCGCGGTAAGCAACCTCAAACAGTTCGCTATGAATACAAATCCACTGTCTTCTGGGCATATATGCAGAAAAAGCATTTAATACTCCATTTTGTTGTATGACATAGGCTTTGGGAACCTTAATCCCTAGTCGATGCGCATATTCCTCTATCAGCGCGTACACTTCGGGAAAGTTTTTTTCTGTAATTCGAAGCGCCATAGAGCGATACTGGGCATACATATAATATAATACCGGAATAATGATTGCAAAAATCACGATACCATACAATACCAGCTCTAACTCCATGGGGATATCCTCGAAGGCATTATATCTGTATTGTGTCTTGTCTTCCACATAATCCTCTGAAAACTCCTCGTTCACTTGCGCCTCTGCCAACTCTGCCCAGTCTTTGGTATTTTCAAAATTACCCACCAACGCAGCAATAACGGCTACGATTATAAGTATGTTCAAAACAACTAATCTTCGATACCAACGCTTCTCCGCTTTGTGTCGACATGCATTACCCTCTTTCTTTGAAATACATGCATTCTGTTCTTCCGCTGTCAGCTCGTATACCTTTCTGCCTTCGAAATAATCCTTTTTTTGTTTTTTCATCTTATGTTCTCCTCTTTCTATTAAGTTATTTGATGTACTCACATTAACACACACAAAAAAAGAAGTGCTTTTTTTGTCGTAAAATGCACTTCCTTTGTCGTGAATGGTCTTATCCGGGTATAATCATTCTTAAAACCAAAAATTTATCATCTGTATCCAGCTCTATTTGACCACTATGATTATAAATGATTTTTTTAATATTCTCTAAGCCGAATCCATGAATATCCTTATCTTTCTTGGTGGTAAAGAGTTTTCCGCTTCGTATTTCATCTACGTTCAGCAATTCCTTATTTGTAGAGTTTTTCATTTCTATGTAATAAAAGTTCTTTGTCCTTTTTAATGATAACAGAATGACTTTTTCCCCGGACACCTTTTGGCAAGCCTCTATGGCATTATCTAATGCATTAGAAAAAACCGTACAAATATCAATAGGTTCCCATTCCAGTCCCCGATCCAACACACCATTTACATTAAAATCAATTCCGTTTTCTGCCATCAGTTCCCATTTTACAGAAATAATGCAATCCAACATTTCATCTCCGGTTACCACCTTCGGAGAAAACGCATGGATCTCTCCCAGCATATTACTCAAATATCGCTGCGCCTCCTCCTGCTTTCCTTCCTGCAACAAGGCACTAAGACAGGTCAGGTTATTGGTAACATCATGCCGGAAGCTTCTGGTCTCTTCCTGAGATTTCTTATATTCTTTAAAGTAAGCAAGCTCATGCCTCATCCATTCTTCTTGAAGTTTCTGACCCTGTTGATAATACGCTGATGTTTTGCTTTTAATCAGTGCAATCATAGAGACACCATACATTACCATCAGCATAAGTATAAACAACACTAAAAAACCACTCTGCAAATTCCGGAAGGGTTCCTCTTCAGCCACCAGTATAAAGCCATACACAACCCATACAAATATAGTAACAGAAAACAAACCTATTTTTTCAGCCACTTGAAAACGGATACAAATTTGCTTTCTATAAAGTACCCAATAAACATATACCGCTTCAATAAAGTATAGACATACAGCAATGGCCATGACTATATTATCCATTTGTTCATCCCACATCATAGATGGACCAAATTGCATAGTCAAAATATCCGCTATCACAAATATGGGCATAATCAGGAAAAAGAGTATTTGAAGAAATGTGGCAATTCTACGTACAATGCCTTTTCCGCCTCTCAGAATTGTCCAACCCAGAACTAATACGCTGAATACATCAATAACACTATAAGGTATACTGTTCTCCCCAAATAAATATAAGGCCAAACTATGCACTACTGCTGTTACAAGGCTTACCACAATGCTTTTTTTATCTAATACGAAGCTTTCTTCAAAGCAACACTTTCCTACCAGTAAAATATAAATCGCTAAAACTATGTTGATAATTAAATCCATAAGGTATTCCATACTATATCGCCTCGTTTCTCACATAGTGAAACAGGGCATTTTTTAGCGCTGACTCTTTCATCCTGCTAACAGGAAGAGACGCGTTATCATCCATTACAACTTCTCTTCCTGCCAGTCTGATTACATGACCGAGATTAATCAAGTACCCTCGATGAATCCGAAAAAAACCATAAGCACCTAACTCTGTTTCATAATCTCCAAGGTTATACCGATTCTGATATTCTCCCTTATTGGTTACTACACGTATCATCTGGTCCTGCGCCTCCATATAATATATATCAGCTACACAAACCATTTCTACATCTTCACTATTTCTAAGCAATATTCTTTTATCCTTTTTCTTCTGTTCCAACAAATATGTAATAATTTCTGAAAGTTTTTCAGGGCTAGCCGGCTTCGTCAAATATCTTAATGCGTTTACTTCATACCCTTCCAATGCATATTCCACATGAGAAGTCAAAAAAACAATTGCTGTTTTGTCCTCTATTTTGCGCAATTTCTTTGCTGTTTCTATTCCATTCAACCCCGGCATTTCAATATCTAAAATAATCAGATCATAATACACATCATCTACTGCATTCAATAATCTAACACCTGAGTTGTATGTATCCACTACCAAATCTAAACTTTTATATGCGGCCTCTAAGGATGTTTTCGTCATAGATAATTGCATATTTTCATCATCACAAATCGCTACTCTCATGATTTCAACTCCTCTCTTCTCCACCCTACAGTATCCCTGAATCCTCCGGTGCAGCTCTTATCGCCTTTTACGCAAGTAACGAGGCAAGCGCAGACGCTTGCGTATGCATTTGCCGACTACAGAATTCATCGAGACTAATACCTTTCTCTCGATGTTAGGACAAGGGAACAGACCGTCTCAACATGCACCGTGTGCCCGAACTGGTCCACGGGTCTTACTTTCTTCAGTTCATAGCCGCCCTCGCACAGGATTTTTACATCCCTTGCCATGGTAGCGCTGTCGCAGCTTACATAAACGATTCGCTCCGGGCGCATTTTCAGCATGGTACTTAAGCAGGCTTCGTCGCAACCCTTGCGGGGCGGGTCTACTACGATGACATCGGCGTAAATTCCTTCCTTTTCATATTTTTCCGGTAGCACTTCCTCTGCCTTTCCTACGAAAAACTCTGCGTTAACAATACCATTACGCTTGGCATTTTCTTTGGCATCTTCTATAGCCTGAGGCACGATTTCCACACCGTAGACCTGCTTGGCGCTTCCCGCCAAAAATAAGGAAATGGTACCGATACCGCAGTACAAATCCCACACCGTTTCCTGCCCGGTGAGTCCTGCATATTCCAGCGCCAGACTGTACAACTTCTCGGTCTGCACGGGATTTACCTGATAAAAGGACAGGGGCGATATCTTAAAGGTCAATTCCTGCCCGGTAACCGGATAACCGGTCTTATTCATATTTCTTACGTGAATAACGTCGGAAATGGTAGCCTCACCCCAAAGCACATGCACCTCTTTCCCCATAATCACGTTGGTTTTCTCTGTATTGATGCTGACGGACACGCTGGTCATGCCGGCAATCTGCGCCAACCGTTCCAAAAGCGCCTTCTGCCCGGGCAGGTATTCTCCTGCCTTGCAACGCTTCTTGTCCCTGCCGTTGATGACCAGACACACCATGATTTCTCCGCTGGTAAAGCCTGTACGAATCAGCACATGGCGCACCAAGCCGCTGCCGATTTCCTCGTCATATGCCGGCACCCCGCAAGCTTCCATATAGTCCAAAACAGCTTCCAAAATCACTTTATTTTCCGGCACACCCAAATAACACTCCGTGTTGGCAATGATACTGTGGGTTCTGCCCGCATAGAAACCGGTTACAATCCGGCCATCCCTATCCGTACCTACCGGATACTGGGCCTTATTACGATAGTGGTAGGGCGCGTCCATCCCCACGATGGGCTCCATGACCGCCTCCAGACATTCAGGTGCAAAGCCACCGATTCGAAGCAGATTGTTACGCACCTTATTTTGCTTAAACTCCAGCTGCTTCTCATAAGAAAGGGCCTGAATCTGGCAGCCGCCGCATTGTCTGTGGTAAGCACATCTAGGCTCCACGCGAAAAGGAGAAGGCGTGAGTACCTTCTCTAAACGGGCGTATGCATAATTCTTTTTCGCTTTCAGGATTTTGGCTTCCACCTCATCGCCTACCACCGCATCCTTGATAAATAAGGTGAAACCATCGATTTTACCGATGCCTTCACCTTCTGTTCCGATATCCTCTATGGTCACTCTGACCACGTCGTTTTTCTTATATTCCATACCATACCTTCCTAATCCGCTTTCCGTTTACAAGAAAATGTTCCTTGTCCCACAAAGCTCCGGCAATAACAGTCTCTTAAGGACTGTATGAAAACGTCCTCACTTGGCAAGGTCCTTTCGAGCCTAGTGAGGCTACGTTTTGCATCCAAGCGGGAGCGCGTCCGAAGAGATTGCTATTACAGACACTCCCATGGTTAGGGACAACTCTTTATTCCACCTTAGTAGCGCGCAAATTAGATTCAAACAAGCGATTGTAACCCATCCAACCGGTTACCTCGGCATTGTTCTCCAATATTTCTTTAAAGGTTTCCAGCTTAGCGTCCGTATCGTCCGCATAATTCAAGGCAAGCGCTTCGATAATGGCCGGGATCTTCGGCGAGCCGAACTCGTACTTACCGTGATGAGCCAGAATACAATGCTGCAACTGGGAAAGCACTCCGTGAGGGAATCCTGCGATGCCTGCTGCCTTCTCGGCCACCATCTGGGAACCCATGACAATATGGCCCAGTAACTGACCGTCGTCCGTATAATCATTCTCCGGGAAAGGCGAAATCTCCTTAGTCTTGCCGATATCATGGCACATTGCTGCCGCCAAAAGTAAGTCTCTCTTTAATACAGGGTACATGCTGCAATAATAATCGCAAAGCTTGGTTACACTCAAAGTATGCTCCAATAATCCGCCCACGAAACCATGATGTACGCTCTTAGCCGCAGATGAATTACAAAAACGCTTCTTAAAGTCCTCATCCTTTACGAAAAAGGCTTCCAGCAACTGCTTTATATATGTATTCTGAATACTGCTGATAATACCGGTCAACTCTCTGTACATCTCTGTAATATCCTTGGAGCTGACGGGCAGATAATCCGCGGGGTTGTACTCCCCTTCTCCGCAAACGCGGATTCTCTTTATACTGATTTGAAGTGCCCCCTGGAAACTGCTGACTTCCCCGTACACCTCGATATAGTCCATGGCATCGTATTCGGAAATACCCGGATTGTTAGGTTCCCACACTTTGGCATCAATAGTGCCTGTTTTGTCCTGCAAAATTACGTTTTCATATGGTTTTCCGTTTTTGGTCACTGCGGACTGCTTGTGCTTGCACAAATAAATATCAAATACTCTGTCGCCATCTTTATAATCCTTAATAAATTTCATGTTTTCGCCCTCGTTTCTAATTTGCTGCTCCTAAAACTATATTGAATGTCATCTCTATATATTCATTTCCCGATTGTCTCAGAATCTTTAATTCCATCATCTGGCTGGCTTTCTTTTGACTGAAAACGGTTGCGAAGTCTTCGTATGACGCAACGGTTTTTCCGTCAATTTCTACAATAATATCTCCCTTTTGGATACCTGCACGAAGTGCCGGAGACTCTTCCTCCACTTCCTGAACGGAGACACCCAACGGTACTTTGGCCTGCTTATTGGCTTCTTCCGTTACGCTGATACCCGTTACACCCAGATACGCCACTTCAAAGCCACCGGAAAGAACCGAAATCAAATTTTTCATGTCAGATACACCATAGCCAATAATTCGGTTTCTCATATCCGATGTTTTATTTCCATTGTAAATAATTCCGATAATCTGACCTTTTAAATTAAATAAAAATCCCTTTGCATTCTGACTGCCGTAAATATCCGTGGTAATAAGCTTGTAATTTGCATCCACCGTAGATAGCATTCCGTTGTCGGAAGTAATCATTCCATAACCCACGGAACCGCAATCTCCCATGGGACTTCCCATAGCGATTACCGGCATACACAACAAATCTTCTGTAGAATTTCCAAAAGATGCCACGCTGATTTCCTCTGCCCGGTTCCCCAAATCACTCATGCTCAAAGTAAGAATCGCCACGTCGGAGTCTTTGTGATATTGTTTCAACTCCACTTCGTAACTATAACCGGAAGATAATGTGACTTTTAAATCACCCATCTCTTTAATACTGCTGTAATCCGTCAGAATCAATGCTTCTCTTCCGTTTTTGCCTATAATTACACCTGCTGTCTCTTTTTTTGTCTCGTATTCATTGGCGAGCCAGTCCGTATTGATTTTCGTAACCGTTACCGTAACCATGGCTTTATTTAAGGTTTCTACCAAACCCGAAAGGGATTCATATAATTGCACATAGTTTAAATAGTCCAAATCCAGTCCGTTAGGAGATTTCGTACCTTCACCGCTTATTCCGCCGAGCAATTCATCTTCTAAAAATCCTCCTCCGTTGCCGGGAAGGTTGTCCGAAAGCATGTCTTCCGGTTTCATTTCCGTCTTATCCTCCGGAAACAAAATAATCTGTTCACCCGTTGGATCCGGGTATAACCACTCGCTGATAATGGGTTCCAGAATCTGGAATGTCACACACGCCACCAAACCAAAAATTACTGCCATAGAAACCGTAGTCAGCGTCTTCTTCAACAGTTTTTTCTTATTTACCGGCCGATCTTTCAGTTTTTCAATCATAAAATCGTTATTGCTCTTTTGCTCTGTGTTCTGCATCTTTCACCTCGAAATATACATTTATCCATAATAAATTATAATTTATTATGAATGCTAAGTCAACCTATGGCAATTCCCGCAAACACACTCTATCCTTAGCTTAAAAAATATGATATAATTATTGGTAACTATGAACTTTTATTCAGAAACGAGGCAATCATGAACACAAAAGTATTAACTACTTTAGAATATAACAAAATCATTCAAATGCTGATGGAAAAAGCAGACTCCGAACCCGGTAAAAAGATTTGTGAAGCGCTTCTTCCGGACACGGACATCCATGCCATCCGTCAGGCACAACGTGAAACCGCAGACGCACTGACTCGCCTGTTCAAGCAAGGCAGCACCTCCTTCGGCGGTAATAAGGATATCGGTTTTTCCGTAAAAACATTGGAAATCGGAAGTACTCTTTCCGGCATCGAACTATTGAAAATCGCCAAGCTTTTGGACAATGTTAATCGCATCAAAACCTATGGCCGCAAGGACCGGGACGATACTCCGGAGGATACTTTGGATGCTCTTTTCGAACAATTATCTCCTCTGACTCCTTTGGCAAACGAAATCAATCGCTGTATTTTGGCAGAGGATGAGTATGCGGATGATGCAAGCCCCGCTTTAAAGTCCATTCGTCGCTCTATGGTCGTGACCAATGAAAAGATACACAACCAGTTAATCAGCATGGTAAATGGTTCTTATCGCTCTTATTTGCAGGATGCAGTTATTACCATGCGAAACAACCGCTATTGTATTCCGGTGAAGTCCGAGTACAAGAGTCAGGTACACGGAATGGTACACGATCAGTCAGCCACCGGCTCCACTTTCTTCATCGAACCGGCAGCAGTGGTGGAGCTAAACAACAAATTAAAGGAACTGGCGCTGGAAGAACAGGAAGAAATCGAGCGCATTTTAGCTACATTAAGTGCTATGGCCGGCGAGCATACCACGGAATTGGAACTGAACCAAAAGACCATGACTCATTTGGACTTTGTCTTTGCAAAAGCGAAGCTGGCTTTGGAATTAAATGCAACGGAGCCTATTTTCAATACGGAGCACTACATTAATATCCGAAAGGGGCGTCACCCTCTTTTACCCAAGAAAACCGTGGTACCCATTGATATTCATTTGGGCAAGGACTTCGACTTATTGATTATTACAGGTCCCAATACCGGCGGCAAAACCGTTTCTTTAAAAACCGTGGGACTCTTTACTTTAATGGGACAGGCAGGCTTACATATTCCGGCTCTGGATCGTTCCGAACTGTCTGTTTTTACGGAAGTGTATGCCGATATCGGTGATGAACAGAGCATTGAGCAGAGCCTGAGTACCTTCTCCTCACATATGAAGAGTATTGTACACATTTTGGCTCATGCAGACGAAAATTCCCTCTGTCTTTTTGACGAGTTGGGGGCCGGTACCGATCCTACAGAAGGTGCCGCACTGGCTATTGCCATATTGAATCACCTGCATGACCGAGGTATTCGAACCATGGCGACCACTCATTACAGCGAGTTGAAAATTTACGCGCTTTCTACATCTTTTGTGGAAAATGCCTGCTGTGAATTCAGCGTGGAAACCCTGCAGCCCACCTATCGTCTGCTCATCGGTATTCCGGGAAAGAGTAATGCTTTTGCAATTTCTTCCAAACTTGGCCTTCCCGACGAAATTATCGAGGCTGCCAAGGAGCAAATCAGCAAGGAAGACGAAAGCTTTGAGGATGTCATCTCTGATTTGGAACAGAGCCGACTCACCATCGAAAAAGAACAGCGCGAAATCGCAGAATATAAAGAACGTATCCGCACTTTGCAGGATCAACTGAAAGCAAAGAACGAAAAAATTGACCGTGCCAAGGACAAAATCCTGCGTGAGGCTAACGAAAAGGCCCGGGAAATCCTGCAAGAAGCAAAAGAAGTGGCTGACGAAACCATTCGCGACTTCAATAAACTGGAATCCGGCACAGATATTAAGGCTCTGGAAAAGAAGCGTCAGAAGGTACGCGACAAGATTTCCGAGAAAAACGAGAAGCTTGCTCTGAAATCCGATGTTTCGACGTCGAAACAAAAAACATTGGATCCTGCTAAATTAAAAAAAGGGGACGCCGTGAAAGTTCTTTCCATGGGACTGAAGGGAACGGTCCGCTCCTTACCTGACAGTAAGGGCAACCTTTTCGTGCAATGCGGTATCATGCGCACTTCCGTAAATGTACGAGATTTAGCTTATGCTGAAGAAATCACTATTACCGCTCCTACTTTACAGCGTAGCGGTTCCGGCAAAATCAAAATGTCCAAATCTCTGTCCGTATCCACGGAAATCAATTTGTTGGGCAAGACTGTAGACGAAGCAATTTCTGCTTTGGATAAATATTTGGACGATGCGTACCTAGCGCATCTCCCCAGTGTTCGTGTGGTACACGGAAAGGGAACCGGGGCACTGCGCAGTGCTGTCCACTCTCATTTGAAACGCCTGAAATATGTCAAAGAATTCCGCCTCGGCGAATATGGCGAAGGAGACGCAGGCGTAACGATTGTAACTTTTAAATAATTTATTCTTCCGGAAAGGGGTGCCCTATGGCAAACAAACAAAGAGTATTAATTGTAGATGATGACAACAATATTGCAGAACTGATTTCCCTGTATTTTATCAAGGAATGCTTTGAAACCATGATTGTAAACGATGGTGAATCAGCCCTTCCGGCCGTAGAAAGCTTTCATCCAAACCTGATTTTGCTGGATTTGATGCTTCCGGGCATCGACGGTTATCAGGTATGCCGCGAAGTCAGAAACAAGCATTCCATCCCCATTATTATGCTTTCTGCTAAGGGTGAAGTGTTTGATAAAGTTCTTGGTTTGGAGCTGGGCGCAGACGATTATATCGAAAAACCTTTTGATTCCAAGGAATTGGTGGCACGTGCCAAGGCTGTGCTTCGTCGCTATAAACCGGCACCGCCGGTTGTGGAAACCACCTCTGATAAATGTGTGGAGTATACGGATTTAAGTATTAATTTGACCAACTACTCCGTACGCTACAAAGGTGAAATCGTAGAAATGCCTCCCAAGGAATTGGAACTTCTCTACTTTTTAGCCGCTTCACCCAATCATGTATTTACCCGCGAACAGCTTTTAGACCAAATTTGGGGATATGATTACATCGGCGATACACGTACCGTGGATGTTCACATCAAAAGACTTCGCGAAAAAATTAAGGACCACGCAAATTGGAAGATCTCTACCATTTGGAGTATCGGATATAAATTTGATGTTAGGAATTAGAAAACCCTATGAAAAAAACATTATACCTTAAATTTTTGTTGGCATATGTTATCTTCAGTGTATTTGGAGTCATTTTTGTAACCGTCTTCGTTCCCTCCTTAACAGAACAGCAGTTGATAAAGGAACGGTCCGCAGCATTACATTCCGAGGCCACCCTGATTTCCGATACATATGCTACGGAACTCTATACCAGCGGAATATCACTGGAACAGGTAAAAGAACGTTTGGATTATCTGTCTGCATACCTGTATTCCACTATTCAGATTATTAATCCATCCGGCCGAGTGGTTTTGGATACTTCTCAACCACTGGATGTAGAAAAGGTCATAACCATTGAAAATTTTGACCCCACCAAAACCGGCAGTTCTTACTATTTGGTGGGTAACTTTTTCAACTACTTTTCTGCAGAGCACCTCAGTGTTATCGTACCCATCGCGGCCGATTATAAGGTAAAAGGCTATGTTGCCATTCATATGAATATGATTCATATTGAAGATTCTTGTATGGAACTGGTCAATATCAGCTATATTACCTTGGCTATATTACTGTTTTTGTCGCTGATAATTTTGCTTTTCTTTACAGAAATTGTATATGTTCCGCTGAAAAAGATTACTCACGCTACAGAACAGTATGCTACAGGTAACATGCATTATGAATTTACTGTAGACAGCGACGATGAGATGGGATATCTGGCCGCTTGTCTTTCCTATATGGCAAGTGAAATTGCCCGTGCAGAAGATGACCAAAAGAAGTTCATTGCCAATGTTTCTCATGACTTCCGCTCACCGCTGACTTCTATTCGCGGATACCTTGAAGCTATGCTGGATGGTACCATTCCGCCGGAAATGTACGATAAATATTTAGGCATCGTATTGAACGAAACGGAACGTCTGACTAAACTCACCAACGGTCTTCTGACTTTGAATAATCTAAATACCAAGGGTATGCTACTGAACAAAACCCATTTCGACATTAATCAGGTTATTCGAAATACGACTGCCACTTTTGAAGGAACTTGCCGCAAAAAGGGAATTTTTGTGGAACTGGTACTGTACGAGGAAGCATTGTATGCTCATGCAGATATGGAAAAAATTCAACAGGTGTTATACAACCTAATAGACAATGCCATTAAATTCAGTCACCAGAATTCTTCCATTAAGATTGAAACCTCCGAAAAACGTAATAAAATTTTTGTTTCTGTAAAGGATGCCGGAATCGGTATTCCCAAAGATGAACTGAAAATGATTTGGGACCGCTTTTACAAAACGGATACTTCCCGCGGTAAAGATAAGAAAGGTACCGGACTTGGTCTTTCCATTACCAAAGAAATTATTAATGCACACAACGAAAACATCAATGTTATCAGTACTTTAGAAGAAGGTACGGAATTTATCTTTTCCCTGCCCCGTTCTGAGAAAAATGATGAAGATGATGAATAAGATATCAAAAAACAGGGACATAACCTCCTACCGCAGGATGCTCAGTCGCTCATGAGCAACTACGTTGCTCTGAAAGAACGCAACGGCTGCTAAGCTCGAAAGAACCTCGCTAAGCACCGGCGTTTTTCAAGGCCTTGCTTGTAGGAAATTATGTCCCTGTTTTTCTATTATCTATATCCCATTAATAATATTTATCAGCTCTTTCCAACTCTTCACTGTCAATACATTTTCGTCATCTTTATAAGGTAAATCAATGGCGCCCTGATACCAGACCGGAAAGATTCCTACCCCGGCGGCACCTTTTACATCACATTCATAATTGTCCCCAATGTACCAAACATCCTCCGGCTTTAAGTCAGCCTTTTCCAGCGCTAAATTAAAAATACGCCGATGAGGCTTCCTATATATATAATCGCTGGTCGCAATAATGAATTCAAAATCATGATTGGGCACCATGGTATTGATACGTTCGTTTACAGCCTCGCTGCAATAGGTAATGTTACTGATGACACCGGTTCGAATACCCTTTTCCTTCAAAAAGTCCAGAAACTCCGCAATTCCTTCCGTAGGCTTCCCGGGAGCAACTGCGTCCCAAAATACTTTGTCCCTCTCCTTATGGGATAACGGAATCTCTATTCCCATGGATTCATATAAATAAGGGCTGAACATACAGTTTGGCACTTCTATCCAAGCCAGATGTCTCATGGTGGGGTCAAAACGTCCCAGCTCTTTATTGATGACATCTGCCTCTGCCTGCACCTGTGCGGGTGTAAGATTGTGCTTGTTCTTTGTGGCATACTGCATGACTGCTGCCGTACCCACTTCTCCGCCAAGCCAAGTTTCATTCACCAATGTCTGACCATAGTCAAATAAAATCATTTTCGGTAAATTCATAAGAGCACCTCCTAATAATCAATACAAACTATAAATCGTCACTACTTCACAACTATCTTTTCAGCAACTACTTTCCAGAAACTTCATAATCACCTCATAATTTTCTTCTTTATGAGGAAACGTACAATCCGAACACTCTTTTATCTTTTTTCCCTTGACTTCTAGGTATTTGTAAGTGCCCGGGCAATGTTCTTTGGAATAGAGCGGACAATAACAAAACAGACAATTAATATTGTCTGTTTCATGACATGGATAATATTTACATTCACGATTTTCAAAATAACGATACGAATTCGCCATCTGTTTCTCCATTCTATCTATAATCAGGCTCTTACCTTTCAAGCGCTACAGTTCCTTCACCATCATAATCAAGCTGTCATAGCTTCCGTCTTCGTATTTCATGGCACGTGGAATACAACCCACCTGCTCAAATCCCAGCTTCTTGTATAGAGTAATAGCACGCCAGTTGCGACTTACAACTTCCAGTTCCGCGCGCTCAAAACCAAACTCCTTTGCTTTCTCCAAAAGAAGTTTCATCAGCGCAGTCCCTACGCCGCATCCCCAGAAACGTTTGTATACCGCAATAGACAACTGCATACGGTGCTTGTTACGCATACGGTCTCCTACCGCAGAATAACAAACTCTTCCGGCAATCTCTCCGTCTACCTCTGCCACGATTTTCAGACTGTCTGTGGCATTGTTAATACCACGGATGAAAATTTCTTCTTCCTCTGTAGTGGAAGTGATTTCTTCTGCACTACGAAGCAAAAAGTCTGTTTCTCCGGCTGTTACCTTCAAATACCGCACCAACGCTTCCGCATCTTCTTTTCTTGGGCTTCTCAGTGTACAGGTCTGACCATTCTTCAGCTGTATCTCCTGTGATTGTATCATCATAACGCAAGTCTCCTTTGACTTCTGTGTTACAGTGCCATTCGTCGTCCGCCATGAGCAGACTACAATATAACTGTAACACAAGAAGTGAGGAATGTCGACTTTATTTGATAGAACTTTATAACAATATGTTCCTTGTTTTTTTCATAGCTTCCCGGATTGGTACATACAATACCAGCATAATTACAAAATTCCCGATACAATGTGTAATATCAAAAGGAATTCCGGCGATCCAGTAAGCGAACCCTGTATAAAGTCCGTTTCGAAGTCCCCCGTCTACTGCACCAATCACCACATAAGGAAAGGAACAGAGAAATCCGAACATTAAACCAAACGCACCGGATAATATACTCCAAAACCACACTGACTTCTGCTTTCTGAAAATCCAGGTAATAAGTGCAAGTAACGGCCACGCATATAAATACATAATCCACCATAAATGAATCCCGTACATGGCTCCTTCGATGCAAATGAATACCGGGATAACAAACAAAATTTTCCATCCAAAGAATAAGGTAAACATGATAATCCAAAAACTGGTCAGCTCTATGTTGGGTACTCCGGCAAGGGCCACCTTGCAGACTTCAATGACGGCCACCATCATACCAATTAAGGTAATATCTTTAATTGTCAATTTGAATTTTTTCGACGTTGTCATATATTGTACTTCCTATACAAACCTTCCCTTACTCAACCGTATAAACTTCATATACCAGTTTATAAGCATCTCCATCCACAACCGGCTGACTGTCTACACCATAATTGCCGTACTCTCCGTTTACATAGATGCCCCAATAAGAACCATTATTGAAGTCGGTAGTCTCTCCATTAATTACTTCCAAGGTAAGTCCATACTGACTCTCAGATCCGCTAAACTCCAGTCCTTCCGCCTCTTCCATTGCCTGGCTTAAATATTCAGCATCTGTACGGACCTCGTATATGGTAGAATTACCTTCTTTACCCACCACCTCAATCGTGATACTCTTGCTGCCTTCTACGGGCTTTTCCCTGAATACGGAATAAACTACTGCAAAGATTGCCACTAATGCAATCAGCGCGATTACCCCGAACAGGGCTTTCTTGTTGAATTTCTTTTTTTCCTGTGTCATTTTTTTCTCCTTCTTTTTCTCCTCTGAAAGCAACTTATCCGGCTGTGATTCAGTTAGCTCTCTTGGGAATATTTTTGCAAAAAAGGTATAAAAATACCCCCTGCCAATAGCAAGGGGTTACACATACATATTATTAATACCTGCGCCATCTGATAATTTCGCGCACCTTAATAAAGCAGGCATTCCAGAGAACGCCCACCTTGTACCGGAACCGATAATCTTTCCGATACAATTATGTACTAACCAGTTACTCGTGGTCTTTTACGTACCATCATAGGCAGGTCTTCTGACTTAAGTATCCACACTGCTTTTCATCTTCCCGAAAATTACCTCTCAGTGACTTTCACATACCAACATTTCATGCCTGATGCAACATTTTCGCTACTTTCTGCATCTGCCTGTTGTCTTCTGTGGAAAAACAGCTCCTCTCTTACAGCGACGAGTTCGTGCAGGACTTCCACCTGCTTCCCTTTTCACCCAATCAGACTTGTATTGCAAATCTATTGGACACCTACAATGTTTTCTATATTCTTTTATGCAAGGGTATGGTAGCATACCCG
>JAZNQI010000109.1:0-18721 GCA_045590095.1 Acetatifactor sp.
TTGGCGGGAATGGATTTGGCAAGTACAATGCCGTGACGCTTTTGGGTATCTCCGCCTACAATGGAGGGAATGGTGCGTATATCGGTATCGGAACCGTTTTTCAGTTCTTCTAATGCAGACCAGCTTAGGAAAGCCGAGTTAACATCAATATGAAAGAAAATACTCATAAGTTCCCTCCTTTCTTTATTAAATTTATTGTACTCCAACAAGTGGTACTTTACAATTGAAAAAAATATGATAGAATGAAACTGTTACGAAATTGTTACAAAATCAGAATAAAACGGATTGATAATAAATGAAGATTACAAAGTACTCAAAAGGATTAAAATTTACATATATTTATGCAGTTATGCTGGTGCTCTTTGTAGGAATGCTTATACTGGCGGATGTAGAGAAGTATGCGCCGGATGTGGTAATACATGAAACCGTATATCATATGGCTATCAACGGCGAAGAGGTCGGTGTTGTGGATGACGTAGAAGAGGCAAAGCGGTGGGTGATAGAAACACGTAAAAAGATTGCTTCAAAAAGTACGGAATTGGTTTTTATGGACTTTACTACTGAATTTAGGGCAGAAGATGTTACCTTTGGTATCATTGATGATGACGAGACGGTAAAGGACAGAATTGCACAAGTGCTTCAAGGCTGTATGATTGAGACCATGCATCGTTCTTATACGGTTAAAGTAAATGAATACATGGCGAATCTTTCCAGTGTAGACGAAGTGAAAATGTTGTTAGAGGCTGCTATTGACAAATACGACACGGAGAATGCTTTTGATATTGAATTGGTACAGGATAATTCCCGTGAATTGAATGTATTGATTGCACAAGTGGTGGAAAACATAGAAGAAGAGGAACCTGAGCAGAAAGTATTTATCAATGCAGGTATTAGCGAGCAGTTGGAGCAAATGTTTGCTGAATACGAGGCGGAAGGTGAAAAGGATTTCGAAGATTATGCATTGGGGCTTTCTGAAATCGGTTTTTCTGAAGAGATTGAAATCGTAGAGGCTTATTTGGCCAGAAATCAAATGGATCCTTTGGAAGATGCTATTCAGGAACTGACTGAGGAGCAGGAACAACAGCAGATTTATGAAGTACAGCGCGGGGATACTTTGTCGGAAATTGCTCTTACGGTAAACATTCCTATGGATGAAATCGTGGCAATGAATGATAGTTTGGACAGTGTGAATTCTACCTTACAGATTGGCCAGGAATTGATTATTACCGTGCCTGAACCGGAATTGTCCATTGTGCATCACCAGGTAAACTATTATGAAGAAATTTATGACGCAGATGTCATATATGTAGATAATGACGATTGGTACACTTATGAAACGGTGGTATTACAACAACCCTCAGCCGGTTTCAGAAAAGTAGTGGTAGATGAAACTTACGTGAATGACACGCAGGTGGGACGTGATATTTTAAAAGAAGAAGTAGTAATGGAAGCGGTTGCCAAAATCGTAGAGAGGGGAACCAAAATTCCTCCCAGCTACATTAAGCCCTTGTCCGGCGGACGTTCTTCTTCACCTTTCGGTCCCAGAAGTGCGCCTACCGCAGGTGCAAGTACGTATCATAAAGGACATGACTGGGCGACTCCGGTTGGAACTCCTATTGTTGCTTCTTGTGGCGGTACTGTTGCAAAAGCAGGCTGGGGTAGCGGATATGGTTATGTTGTTTATATTAACCATCCGGACGGACGACAGACCAGATATGCACATTTGAGTAAGGTATTGGTAAAGGTGGGACAAACCGTATCACAGGGCGAAAAGATTGCGCTCAGTGGTAATACCGGTATTACCAGTGGACCTCATCTGCACTTTGAAATGTTAATCAACGGTAAACAGGTGAACCCGTTAAATTACCTGGATTAACACTATATTTAGTGCAAACATGCGTTCCGTTTACAAGTTCATGTAGATGTGTTATAATGAATCCAAAGATTGTTTTTTGGCAACAGGATTATTATGTAAATTTTTAGATAGATGTAGAGGTAACAAAATGGAACAGTACGCAATCAGAGGCGGTAATCCATTAGTAGGAGAAGTGGAAATAGGAGGGGCTAAGAATGCAGCGCTTCCTATTCTTGCTGCAGCCGTTATGACGGATGAAACCGTATATATAGATAATGTGCCGGATGTGCGTGATATTAACGTGCTTTTGAAGGCAATGCAGAATATTGGTGTCATGGTGGAACGAACCGGACGCCACAGTGTAAAGATTAATGCAGGACAGATTAACAGTGTTATTGTAGAAGATGATAATATTAAGAAGATTCGTGCAGGCTATTATTTGCTGGGTGCCATGCTGGGCAAGTATAAGCATGCAGAAGTAGCCCTTCCCGGTGGTTGTGATATCGGATGTCGTGCTATTGACCAGCATATCAAAGGCTTTAAGGCATTGGGCGCAGATGTTCGTATTGAGTACGGTTTGATTAAAACCGAGGCAGAAAAAGTAAAGGGCAGTCATATTTATATGGACTGTGTCAGTGTAGGTGCTACCATTAATGTAATGATGGCAGCGACTTTGGCAGAAGGTCAGACCATTATTGAAAACGCAGCAAAAGAGCCACATGTAGTAGATTTGGCCAACTTTTTGAATAGTATGGGTGCAAGCATCAAGGGTGCAGGTACCGATGTGATTCGTATCAAAGGTGTACAGCGTCTGCACGGTACGGAATATACAGTGATTCCGGACCAGATTGAAGCAGGGACATTTATGTTTGCGGCAGCAGTAACTAAGGGAGATATTACAATTAAGAACGTGATTCCCAAGCATTTGGAGTCCATTTCGGCGAAATTAACCGAAATTGGTTGTGAAGTGGAAGAATCTGATGATTGTATGCGTGTAGTGGCATCCAAGAGATTAAAACCCACTCATGTAAAAACATTGCCTTATCCCGGTTTTCCTACGGATATGCAGCCTCAGATAGTAGTGGCACTTGCTTTGGCACAGGGGACCAGTATTGTAACCGATACTATTTTCGAAAATCGTTTCAAATACGTGGACGAGCTCATTCGTATGGGTGCAAGCATTAAGGTAGAAGGAACTACCGCAATTATAGACGGTGTAGACAGATATACCAATGCCAATATTGCAGCACCGGATTTGCGTGCAGGGGCAGCTCTTGTAATGGCGGCGTTAAGTTCAGAAGGAATTACCACCATGGACGATATTCATTATATTGAACGTGGTTACGAAGATTTCCACCTGAAACTCCAGAGTTTGGGGGCTCAGATTGAGTTGATCAATTCGGAGAGAGAGTTGCAAAAGTTTAAGTTGAAAGTGTGTTAAGAAGAGCATAATAAACTACTTGTTCCGTGTGAATAAGTAGTTTTTTGTTGCAAAAACACTGACGACTAAGTGACTAGTTGCATTGACAAGGGGCGATGTGCGGGGGTAAAATAAAAGTATCAAATAAACAGAAGAAGCGGAGCGGCAGGGAAAAGAATCCTACGGTCAGAAAATATAGAAAATATGCCTGCTGCTACTGTTTTTGGCAGCGTTACCGGTACCATGGCGAAGGAACGAAAGCACTGCGGGTAGCTAATACAATGGATGATGGCGAATTTATTACAATATTAGAATCTGGAAAGGTTTAGATTTAGTAATTCAAATAATAGATTATTAACGAAAAGAGAAATTATGGAAAGTTTAAGAAGAATAATAAAGGGGAAAAAAATTGAAGACATTTATTTGACAGGGTTTGTTGATATTGAAAATGGAATAGCACAATTTTTTTATGATTTAAGATATATGTATTTTGAAATTAATTCGAAATATATAGAGTTTGAATCTATTAATCAATTTTCAAAACTTAGAATAAAAGTAGTCGACTCAGTTCAATATAGTTATGAAATGGATGAAGATATGATGAGAGCAAAAACCTCAATTAGTGAAATTATTTTAAATGACACCATGGCAAATGGTAATGATATAAATAATATAATATTTTATAATATGGTTAAGGGAGACGAATTGATTTGTGATGCTGTGGAAATAGAGCTAGTTAATGGACAAGTGATTTTCTTAGACCCATCATATTATTTTGGAATCAATATAGGTGGAATAGAACAAAAACAAATATGGGAAATTAACTTTAAGGAAGTAAAGGTAGATAAAACACGCATAAGTGTAACTAATAAATAGAAGATTTTATATATCATTTTATGAAGGTAATGTGTATTGACATTTTCGGAAAATATTATTTCGCCTTGAGCCTTGACGGATGTGATATGTGCTGGGTTCAGCTGGAGAGAGCTTGTTTCAGAACCGTCATGGGGAAATTTAGGAGCAGCTCTTTGGGATACTGCATGCGCATTGGCTCCTATAATACCTTCCTCGAGATGTTATAGAACTGGTGCTGAAGTGGTAGACAATGGTCTGGATGTAGCGAGGGGGCAAAGGCTACAAAAAGTACAGATGTAGTTTTGGGGAGTAGCACAAAGTCAGTACAGAAGCTAATGAATCAGATGGAAAAAGAGGATGGACGACATTACGAAAGAAAATATTCAGATAAGTGATAATATAAATCCTTCAACATGGATACCAGATGCAAACATTATTAATCCATATTTGCCATAGTGAGGTCACAAATGAAAATAGTAGAAGTAATTAGTAAAATTACGCAAATTGAATATTTAGGAGAGAAATATATTAATCTTCAAGAGCTATTTGATTTGCTAAAAGGTGAACAGAAATTAGAAATGACGGAATGCATAATTATGCCCTATTACATTCAGGATAAAATGAGATTTGAACTATATGAGTATGAATTTTATTGTACAAACGAAAAAAGTTTTGAACAATACATTTTGTCAATTACGGGAAAAAGCAATTTAGAGGAGATTTCAAACGAAATATTGTCATTAAGGGAAAAGTGTTTTGCAAACATTGATGAGCCCCAAAAAATAGTTGATTATCTAGATTTTGTTCTCCAAAGCAAAAAACTGCAAGAAGAAATACTAAAGATATTTGGCAAATATACTTCAAAAAATTTATATGCTTTAGTTTACTGACTTTTTTGTTAATACTGTGAATTTGTTGTCGTATATTTTAAGTATACGAAAATGTAGAACGTGACAAGTACGGTGCATTCCAGCACCTCGGGCGGTAAGAAGATGCAGACCACCGCCACCTATACAAGTGACGGAAACCGCTTAAATACAGTGACCAATGCAAGCGGAAACCTCATAACCGCCACCGGCGCCATGGCAGAAGCCAACCCCTTACGCTACAGAGGTTATTATTACGACAGGGAAACCGGCTTCTACTACTTAAACAGCAGATACTACGACCCGAAGATTGGAAGGTTCATTAATGCCGACAGCTACGTTTCCACAGGCCAGGGCATCGTAGGGTACAATATGTTTGCGTACTGTGGGAACAATCCGGTAAACAGAAGTGATGCAGCGGGTGGATTCTGGGATACAGTTTTTGATATACTCTCCCTAGGTGTTAGTATTGCTGATGTTTGGAATAATCCGACAGACGGCTGGGCATGGCTGGGACTTGGCGGTGATGTGCTGGATACGGTTGTTCCGTTTGTATCAGGAGTAGGAGAGTATTTTCATGCTCGAAAACTACTGAAAGTTGCAGATGGATTGGGGGATTTGTCAAAAGCAAGTGATTACGGAATACATTCGTACAAAACATTGAGACAAATGTTGAAAGGAACTGATTTACAGGCACATCACATAGTTGAATGCCGTTTGGTACAACATTTAGACATTAACACGAATGAAATGTTAAGTGTTGCTGTAACAGCGGCAGAGCATCAGAAATTTACAAATGCATGGAGAAAATTCTTTAAATATGGAATGAATTACAGGGAATTAACAAGATATGATATTTGGGAGAAGGCACAGGAAATATATAAAGATTATCCCGACCTTTTGGATGCGGCCAAGAAAATATTATTTGAGTAGGAGAAGATTATAATGGAGATAAATAAACACGTATGTTTTAGATGTGAAGACGCACCGGAATTGGTAAAGTATGTATTAAACAATCATATTTCGTCTGTAGATATAGACGAGACATTTTGTGCATTTGATATTTATGAAAGCAGTCCGCATTGGGAATATATTTCAAGTGTCTTACAAGCTAAAAAGATATCAGTATGTTATTCGGAGACGCATTTTAGTAAAGAGGAATTGAATGCTGCGAAATGGTTACAGGTACGAAGCCAGTGGAGAAACGGATATCCCCAACCACAGGCAGGGTTTGAATATGAGAATATCACATATACCCGAAAAGACCATTGTGAAGAATGTGGAACCGGATTGAAACAGGTGGATTCTTTCCGTATTAAGAAGGCTCCTAATTGGGGGAAGAGGCATTTTATGATGTTAAATTGGGTGGAAGATGAGCTATTTGTCTCTACTGTGGCTAAAGAGATTTTACAAAGGGAAGGGTATGCAAGTATATCATTTCGTGAAGTGAAAAATAGAAATGGGAGAGAAGTATTGCAGGACATATATCAGTTAGTGATAAGTGCAACGATAGCTCCGGGAATAATAGATAACCAAAGTTGTTTTCGAGATATACATATATGCCCCAAATGTGGAAATAAGCGATATCATCCTAATGGAATAGGGATGTATAAGTTTAGGAAAGAGGTGTTTGAAAACGCACCGGATATTGTAAAGACAACGGATGAAACGGGATGGGGGAAAGGATCAAGCCCATTGATTATTTTCAGTCAACGCGTCTATCAAACAATTGTTGAAAATCATTTGGATCGAGGTCTGGTTTTCGAACCGATAGAACTTGTGTGAGTTGAGATTGGCTTCTAAAATATAGGTGTAGGGATGTCTCCCACACCTATATCTGGGAGGATGGCAAGCCTTTACAGGAGTGGGTATCCGGTAACACGGATGTACACACTGCAGGCACCATCATGTACTTCTACTACGACATGAACGGCCGTCCCTATGGCAGCATCCTTAGCGCAACCGGCTTTTACTACTTAAACAGCAGATACTACGATTCCGAAGATTGGAAGTTTTATCAATGCGGACAGTTATGTATCCACAGGCCAGGGCATCGTAGGCTATAATATGTTTGCGTATTGTGGGAATAATCCGGTGAATGCAAGTGACCCTATGGGGGAATTTAGGAGCAGCTCTTTGGGATACTACATGCGCATTGGCTCCTATAATGCCTTCCTCGAGATATTATAGAACTGGTGCTGAAGTGGTAGACAATTTCCATGATGCGGAAAAGGTCGCAAAGAGCGGAGATGCTTATACAAATATAAAGAAAGTCTATAATTCAATAAAATATGCTCCCAATTATCCTAAAGAGTTTAAAGGAGTAAAAAACGGAACGACAGTAAATAAAGTTAAATCAGGATGGAGTAATTAATAAGATGGTTGAGATTAAAATAGATATTTTAGAAAAAGTAGATGAAAAGATATTACTGATTAATATTATAGGTAGCTTAGAAGCCATAAAAAATAGAGCTATTACGATTGAAGAAGTGGAAAAGTTTATTTTTTCACCGCGTGTTATTAGAAAATTAAGAGAAATAGGGTGTAATAATAAAATTGTAGATATCGTAGAGAAAGGGTGTGAATTGGAAGATATATATTCATTGTTACCTGAAAAATTAGAGGAAGAGATAGATAAACTAAAGCAGGAAGTTATAGAGATTGCTCAAAAATATGAAGAGTATAGCGAAAACAATTGGTTGCAATTGTAATAGAATATATTTTGTTCATATTTCTTCTTAAGGAAAAGAATGGTTCTATTATTTAAAAAGTTCACAACAAATATTATATAGAATAAATCAAAAAAATTTTAGGACTGAGTTAAGGCATTACGTATATAAGGATTAATTGTATTGTTTTATGTTTTCCACATTTGGACTTATTAGTATTTTGTAGGCACATATCTCAGCCGTGGCATCCAATGGTCTGACCATTACCCACACCTATGATGTGGACGGCACCCGAAACATCAAGAAAGTAGGGGATGTATCCCACACCTATATCTGGGAGGATGGCAAGCCTTTACAGGAGTGGGTATCGTAGGGTACAATATGTTTGCGTACTGTGGGAATAATCCGGTAAGTATGTCTGATCCTATGGGGAATTTACCGGATTGGATAAAAGATTTTGTTAAGTGGACA
This sequence comes from Acetatifactor sp., assembly GCA_045590095.1. Lineage (GTDB taxonomy): Bacteria > Bacillota > Clostridia > Lachnospirales > Lachnospiraceae > Acetatifactor. Next base: position 8,137 of record JAZNQI010000109.1, read on the forward strand.
ACAGAGTATGTTATAAAACCTGCAGCTAGTACAATACCTAAAGTTTTATCCAATTTTGATTTGACATATTCGACAGGGTTTAATATAAGCGGAACACCAAGTGCATGGATTTTTAATGGACAGATCGGTATATCTATGGATACAGAGGGAAATGTTGCAATCCAAGCCTCGGGTGGTGGAGGTGTTACAGGAGGAGCAACTGGCATATCGGTAACGGGTTACCAAAGTATAACAAATGCTATTGATATAGATAAACTACAAGGTGATTACTATCAATTAGGTGGAGCAATAGGAGTTCTGGTATATGGGCTACCGTTGGCCCTTGGAGGAGAATTCTATGTAGAATGGGGAACAACAAAGACATTTTATAAAACCCAGTTTAATATATACGATGTTGTGCGAAATGTGTATAAGAAAATAATGGAGTGGTAGATATGAGATTGAAAAGAGGTTATATATTTTTGTTGTTTGTATTTATATTTGTTGTGTTTACTAATGCAATAGAGGTGAAGGCGATAAATTCTGGTTTTTCAACAGAACCATTACCGGAAGAGGAAAAGGTCTGGTATGATAAAAATATCAGTAAGATTACAAGTGAGCCGCCGAAAAAAGCAATAAACTGTTTTGATGTAAATGAAAGCGGTTTAATAGCGATTTGTCAAGATGAAATGGATGAGGACTTGATTTGTGTGTATACTTCTGAAGGAAAGTTTTTATACGGATATCGATTTAAATGTGACGGAACATTTGGCGTTGAATGGAACAATGAATGGATTAACATTTATTTTGTTCGTAGTGACGATATAATAACGGTTGATACAGATGGTAACATATTAGCCCTTGAAAAAGTTGAAGATACATCTGACAACAATACGTATAGAAACCACCTACTACATACGAGTAGTCGAACAGTCGGTGATACTACATATGTAATTAGAAACGACATGGGGATATTTAACCGGATTGCGACGTCCTACTCACAAATAGTCACGATTGATGCTAATGGTGTAGAATGTATTATATATGATGTTAGCTCTGAACAACGTGTCAAGATGATTGTTTCGTTTATTGTAGTTGCATTTCTTGGGATTGCTATTGTGGCTATTGTTATAGAATATTATAAGTCAAAGAAGAAACGAGAAGAATAGGTGCCAGACATGATTGGGGCAATGAAATTATCAGTCTGTTCCATGACCACGGAGCAGACTGATGGTAGAAGCAAATTTCTTGTGCTAACCGTGGTTATTACTACGACAGGGAGAACGGAATTAAAGGTGAGATAATGAAAAAATATACCAAAGAAGAAGTTTTAAAACAATATGAGGAAAGTGGAAAAATCATGTATCAAGCCACTTTGGATGGAGATTATAAAGCGAACAACAGGGAAGGAGCTCGTTTGCTTAAAATCTATAAATATTTTGAAAAGAACCGAGAATTTGCCATGGACTGTATAAAAGATATGCTGAATAGTGAAAATGTTGTGATACGTACGGAGGCAGCGTCATATTGTCTTGCATTAAATGAAAATATCGATACCGGAGTAGAGGTATTGTCCGAAATAAGTGGTAAAAAGGAGAATGGAATATTTGGATTTATTGCCAAGATGACATTGGAAGTTTGGAGAGAGAAAGGGTATTTGAAAATATATCAAAAGAAAGAGAAGTGATAAAAAGGGATATATCATAAGGCTGGGTAAAAGTCAATGCGGCACCGGACGGGGAAGGCAATCTGGTGAGCGTGGCTTCCTACGAGTACGACCCCTTCGGCAATATCATAACCGCCACCGGTACCATGGCAGAAGCCAACCCCTTACGCTACAGAGGTTATTATTACGACAGGGAAACCGGCTTCTACTACCTAAACAGCAGATACTACGACCCAAAGATAGGAAGGTTTATCAATGCAGACAGCTATGTATCTACAGGCCAGGGTATCGTAGGGTACAACATGTCTAGTGGAGGAGTGGCAGTTTGCCAGTCTGGCGCTGGTACCAAAGCAGCCTGATAAGCACATTTCCTACATCTGCGTAAAGTGATGATGAGTGGCATAGAGTTATAGATTGTTAAGACGTATGTTGTTGAATAGAATATATTATCCTAACCCTTTCGTCTAATCGGACGGAAGGGTTTTTCCTTTAACTTAGCAATAACTGAATAGACAGAATGATACAATATCAATATCATAGAAAGTGAAGTGTTTTGATTTTACAGTCGGTGGAGTATCAGGAGGTATGTGCATGACTTTTAAAAGTATTTTGGACCTGAAAGAGAGTCCTTATAAAAAAGGAGACCGTCCCAGTTTTTATCTGGATTTGAATATTAATCAGATTATCGACCGTATCAGAGTGGTTTGGGGTGAGGATGTATCCGGCATGTATTATTATCTTCCGGCAGATGAGGAATGCGAAACGTATCGAAGGGAAGTCATGCGGGATGTGAAATTGCCGGAGTTGCATGACAGTCTCAAGGATTATGTTAAGGCTATAAAAAAATACAAGGAATCGGTTGCCACAAAGGAAGTAGTAAAGCTGGATGCGCAAAAAGCGGCATGGCATGTGACGGAAGTGGTACAGTATGCGCATGCATTGAAGCAATTACTGGAAGCTTTGCAGAAGGCGGATATTCGCTCTAAGGGAATGCTTGCTTTGCGGGAAAGCTTGGAGGAATATTTGCAGGGGTCAGAGCTTGTGAAAATGGTAGAACAGGCAGAAAACTTGCAGAAGCAGATGTATGGTTTTCGCTTTAAACTTACCTATGATAATAATATTTTGATTGTTTCCGAGGATGAGGTGCCCGGTACGTATGATGCTTTTTTGAAAGAGAGTTTTACAGAGCCGGAAAAACCTATGAAAAGTCCCTATGCAGAAGATCCGGATTTAACAATATTGGAGAGAGAAGTGCTTACGCTTTTGCAGAAGAAGCGACCGGCATTTTTTAAAGAATGCGGAGCTTTTTATAAGAAATACAAGGAATATGTGAAAGAGGAATACTTACAGTTTGCGCAGGAGATAGTTTTTTATTTATCCTTTTATGCGTTTGAGAACAAAATGCGTTCTTTGGGATTTGCCTTTACGGCACCTACAGTAGATGCAAAGCAGAATATGTTTGCCACCGGTTTGTACGATTTGGCGCTGGCATGTGTAAACAGCGTTGAGGGGAAGGAAGTGATCTCCAATGATGTGGAGTATAAGGCGGAGGAGATGTTCCTGGTGGTAACAGGTCCCAATCAGGGCGGCAAGACCACCTTTGCAAGAAGCTTGGGTCAGTTGGTGTACTTTGCCAAGATGGGGCTGGATGTGCCTGCACTTGCGGCAAATGTACATAGTTTCAGCGGCATACTGACTCATTTTTCTGTGGAGGAGAGTGTGGAGACCGGACGCGGTAAATTGCAGGAGGAATTAATGCGTCTTAAGCCCATGATGGAGGAGCAGTGCACCAATGCTTTTGTGGTAATTAATGAATTGTTTACTACTGCAGCAAATTATGATGCGATAATTATGGGACAAAAGGTGTTACAACATTTCATCGGACAGGAGTGCAGGGGTATTTATGTGACGCATTTGAAGGAGTTGACAGAGGCTCATGAGAAGGTAGTCAGTATGCGTGCCCTATTGGATGAAAATGGTAAGCAGAATCATAAGATTGCCCGAAAGGAAGCGCAGGACAGTGCATACGCTATCAATCAGGTGAACAAGCATCGCCTGACTTACGAGCAGTTAAAGGAGAGATTGTCATGAAGACCTATTTGTTATACCCTGACCGGGAATGGATGGATGTAAAACCGTATTTTGATGAAAAGAGTATATTGCAGGATTTGGGACTGCGTATTTTGTATATGATGTCTGCCCGTGAAGTAATCTTGGAAGGTGAAGAGGTAAAGGAAATCGGCAAGCCGGATTTGTTTATTGAAGAAACCATGCGCAAGATGATGCTTGTTCCTTTGGAAACGGAGGAAGAGATTGTTTACCGACAGGAAATTTTGAGAGATTGTCTGAGAAATCCCGAATTCATTGTCAGATTGTATGATATCTGCTGTGATGTTTTAAAGGGATGGGATGATTTGGGACGTAAAGCCAAGGAAAAGGTAGGAAATCGTGACCCTTTCAGTGTGCTGGTTACGGATATTCATCTGTTGCAATTATTTGCAAAGGGCCTGACGCGCATGAAAGCGCTTTTGAGAGAGTATGAAGAACACATCAAGGCTCCGGGACTGATAGGATTTAAGGCACGTTTGGAAGAGTTGTTTTCTGACAAAACAGAGGCTGATTTGAAACGAATAATGGAGGATATTTCTTTCTATGCAGAAAGAATGGAAGTGGATGCCAACAGCGGACAGAGATTGGTGATTAAGTCTAAGTTAGTCATGGAATGCAGCCTTGGCGACGGACTGAAATTTGAAGGATTTCGGTTAGAAGAGGTGGCCAGCAAGGAAAGAAAGATGCGTGGACCTAACAGTCCTATAGGCAGAATGCAGGATTTCTTGCAATCCAGAACGCCCGACAGTGTAGTGGTGCAAAAAGATACCCCCATGTTTGATAATGCAGATAAGCTGGAATTTGGAATAGTACGTCATGTGATGAATTATTGTACCGCATTCATGGCGCATTTTCAGAGTTTCTTTGATCAATTGCATATTCAGGCAGCCTTTTATCGCGGTGCAGTGAATCTTGCAGATCATATGAAGCGGTTTGGCTTAAATTATTGTTATCCGAAGGTGGTGTCCCAAGGAACCCTTCGATTTAAGGAGTTAAAAGAAGTGGTTATGGCCATGGAGCAGCGTATTGATGCAGTTGGAAATACCTGTGATATGGAAGAGATCATGCTCCTCATTGTAACAGGTGCAAATCAGGGCGGTAAGTCTACTTTTCTGCGTAGTATCGGTATTGCACAGGTAATGATGCAATGTGGACTTATGGTGGCAGCGGAACGTTATGAAAGTGGTATTTTCCCGTCTTTGTTCACGCATTTTACCCGCCGTGAGGACAGTGCCATGAACAGCGGTCGTCTGGATGAAGAACTGGGACGTATGAGCCAGATTGTGGAGCATCTGGGTGAGCGTTCCATGGTACTTTTAAATGAATCTTTTGCGACCACTACGGAAAAGGAAGGTTCCGTCATTGCCTATGATATTATCAAAGCTTTAAATGAAGCCGGTGTGAAGGTACTGACGGTAACCCATTTGCTTTCTTTTGCACAGAGAATGTATGATGAAACGGCGCAGGGACAGGGTGTTGAGTTTTTCAGTGCCGAGCGTTTAGAGAACGGCAGACGTACCTTCAAGATGATTCAGCATGCACCGGAGCTTACCAGCTTTGGTCTGGATTTGTATGAAAAGATTGTGGGTGCGGGTAAAAACTGTGAATAAGAAAGTTATGAGAAAAATTACAGCCTGTGGGAGGTTTGTCCTACAGGCTGTTTTCTTAATTAATTGCTGTTAATGTGCCCCAATAATAGGCAATAGTGGTGTTGTTTTCGAAATTTACAGTGTATAGTTTTAGGGTTCCAGAGTATGTGGTGCCGTTTATTTGCTCTGTCCAAGAACGTGTGGAAGAGGGATTTATAATACCACTAAATCTGAATTCACGGATAACATTGACTGTATCGCCGACAGTGCGTTCCAGATTTACAGAGGTCTCTGTATCATATACCACATAGTAGATATTCTCTGAAGTATACCCCTCATAAATGGGGGATTCAGGCTCCATAGCCCGTACCTGAAAAGAAAATAATAATGTAAGAAAAATACTTAATAACGGAATACTGATTTTTTTCATAGATAGTTAAACTCCTTTCATCTGAAAAAATATGTACTCTTATCGGGTTCGGTCCATTGCGTAGCGGCTTCTTCTGTTTCGTAGAAGGAAACCTTCATAGTGGTAATTTCAGGTGGCACATTTGTATCATTACACCATTCAAAGTATAGTTGTTTCATATAGTCTGTAGTTGGATCGGACAGGATATCCAAGTTACCACTGTATATGATGGCCATTTCATATACAGAACCAAAAAGTTCTTCTTCAATCATACGTGAAGCATAAGGGTAGGCACTAGGTTGCTTTGCTTTGTTGTCACTTATGAGAAAGAAAAGAATTGCCATGAATGCCACCGCAAAAAGACATATTATAGTAATTTTAATCCACGGCTTAGGTTTACCGGGCGTTGGAGTAGCAACATTCAGAGAGTGTGTCTCATTACTTTCCAATCTGGCTATAGTTTGTTCGGGATGACACAAGTCCTCAACAGATATTGAGAAAATATTAGCCAGTGCTGTGATTTTCTCAATATCAGGTAGATTTTTGCCGGTTTCCCACTTGCTGATAGCAGATATTGACACTCCTAATGTGTCTGCCAGTTGTTCCTGATTCATATTTTCCTGCTTACGTAATTTTTTGAGCAACGTTCCAAAAAGAGTAGCGTTCATTGTTTTCTCCTTAAGTATATGACTATAAGTGTAATTATACAATGGAGTATAAGGAAAATCAATGTGATTTGATTTGAGTAAACGGAAAATTCTTTATTTTCCATTTACTCCATAGACAAATATACTGGATTTGTTGTAGGGTGGATGTAGATAGATTGCGCAATCTGTTGGTAAGAATACAATTTTAAACAGTACAATAATTGTACTAAAGAAAAATCAGGAGGAAAATGTGATGAGAAAAAAGACAAAAAGATTGATTACAGTTATTTTAATGTGTGTAATGGTATTAAGTACAAATATATTGGTATATGCCGATTCAACTAGCCATCAATGTTCTTTTACCTATATGGGAAGAGAGTATGAGGGTACTACTTCAGCTGGAACCCATTCATTTATTGTGGGGTATGTAAATGGAGCATACCAATATGCAACATGTGGAGTGTATATTGAACATTATACATATGTATACAGATGTGAATGCGGTGCGGAATATGAGCAAGCAGTTACTATAGAACGACATAGTAGTTGTGGAAAATAATAAGTGTCATAACTTAAGGATTTAGTTGGTTGGGAGAAAATATGAAAAAAAGAAGTTTCGTTAGTATATTTTTATTAATGGTACTCTTGATGACCGGTTGCACAGGGGAAGACAATCCGGTTGCGGAACCCTTGGAGGAACAGGAATGTTATTATACTGTAAAAGAGGTTACATTACCATCTCCGGAACAGTCCGTGGTATTGCCACCGGGCGGTAGTATAACGTCGGAGATCTCACCTATTATGTTTGGCGAACGTGTTTTGTATACATCAAGTGTATATAATGCGGAGTATAGTATTCAAAATTTCTTTTTACAAATTTTAGACTCCGGAGCCGAGGAATGGAAAAACATAGATGTTACTCAGAGTGCTTTTGAATTGGAAGGCATTCGATATAGTGGTATTAATTCTTATATAACGAACTCTATTGACGAAAGAATATATACACAGGCGTATATTGCCAATCAGGCGAACTACCTGGTGGAATTGGAAGCGAATGGTGTAAAGGAAGTACTATGCGAGGTGCCGGCAACATTTAAGGATGAATATTACAGTATGAATAACTCCCTCACCAGGGACTGGGATGGTAATTTTTATACTTTCTCTCCAAATAGAAATACAATACAATGTTACGACCATGTACTTCAAAATGCGAAAGAAGAAGCGGTTCCGGAAACAAAGGCCGTGTATGGTTTGTTGCAAAGTAATGCCGGTGCTGATGTATATTGGTATGGTATAAATCAGGAAGGAAAACCGGTAATAGGGAATCTGACGGCGGGAACTGTTGTCGTAAACGGACCGGAGGGTCCCGGAACAGACTATGTGGCCGGCGTTTCACCAAACCAATCCTTTTATCTGGCAGATACACAGAATCTGTGGAAGGTTATTGAAGGAAAAGCGCAAAAAGCATTCCGGTTTGCAGCCAATGGTTATTTATTAAGTGAAGTTTATGGAATAAAAGTAGTAGATGAAAGGGAAGTGCTTCTTTTGGTGAAAATGGACGGAGAGCTTACCTTTTTACAGATGAAAGAAATAGAGGAACCTTTGGAGAAAAAGGAGATTGTAATAGCCTTTGCAACGCAACATCTGAATTTAAATCGAAGCATTGCCCGTTTTAACCGGCAAAGTGATAAGTATTATATTTCTGTTATGCTACCTGAAGAGGGTGAGGAAATAGAGGCATTCCGCAGGCGTATACAGCTGGAAATCAGTGCAGGAAGAGGACCGGATATTTTAGGGCATGACATGGTGCTTGATTTTCCAAGTTATGTAGAAAACGGATATTTGGAATGTGTGGATGAGGTGTTTTCAGACCCTTCCTTATATTTGAAGGCAGCATTGGAGGATGCAAAGCTGAACGGACACTTTTTTAGTGTGCCGTATGATTGTAACTTTGATGTGGTAGCTTATCCGAAGGAGTATGTTGGAGTGCGTACCTCATGGACCTTGCAGGAACTGATGCAGGCAGTGGAAGGCTCCGATGCTGAAATTTTGCAGGAAAATTTAGGTGGGGTATCCATTGTTTATAAATATGGATTAAACGACAATAGCAATACTGCATTTATTGACTGGACTACAGGGGAGAGTCATCTGACCGAACAACCCTTTATGGATTTGCTGGCTTTTGCAAAGGATTATGAAGACAACGGAAATGGTGATAAAAAGGCTTTTGCAAAAACAATTATCGCTTTCGATGAATTGTGGCGTATAAAGTCAGTATATGATTCTGACGAGACGGAAATGGCATTTCTCGGATATCCCGGGGAGGCGGGGAACGGTATCTATGTGAATGCCAGGGCCCTTTATCTTAGTGCAAATTCAGAATGCAAAGAAGGTGCAATCGAATTTTTTGAATTTCTTCTGTCGGAGGAGGAACAATTAAAATATGTTACCTATGATTCGATAGAGCAGATGCAGGAGGAAGGAATAAAGACTCTGAGAGGATATTCGAATCAATTTCCGATTTCTTTAAAAGTGTATGATGAGATTGTTGATATGGAATTGAGGAAAGATAACACCGGAATGGTGCAATTGGATATATTATACACCGATGAGATGATTGAACAATTTTATTTTATCCTGGAGAATGCAAAACCAAGTAATTACCATGCAGATGTAATTTACAGTATAGTAGCCGAGGAGTTAACACCTTATTTTTCGGGGGATATTTCTGCTGAAGAAGCTACCCAAAAGCTTGACAGCCGGGTTCAGCTTTATTTGGATGAGCAGAAGTAGATGGATGGAAAGAGCTGGTTTTTGAAGAAAACGGATTGACAAGCGCCTGCGAATAGTGTATTGTATTCACGAAAGAATTTAATATCTTTTCGACTTATTCAGAGTGGTGGAGGTACAGAGGACCTGTGAAGCCACGGCAACCCCTGAAAAGGAAGGTGCCAACCTGAGCAAGAGTAACAACTTGAACAATAAGTGGATTTGACTATCGATTATTAGTAGGAGTCCGCGTTATTGCGGATTCCTTTTTTGTGCGAGCGAGGAAAGCGAAGCTTTTCGAGTCGGCCGATTATGGATACAATCCACCCCAACAAACAAAAGGAGAAAAACATGGAAAGAGAAAAAAGATTATTTACTTCCGAATCTGTAACTGAAGGCCATCCGGACAAAATCTGTGATGCTGTTTCTGACGCTGTTTTGGATGCGTTAATGGCGCAGGATCCTTACAGCCGTGTAGCTTGTGAGACCTGTACCAATACCGGTTTTGTACTGGTAATGGGTGAAATTACTACCAAAGCAAACGTAGACATCCCCAGTATCGTACGTCAGACCGTAGTGGAAATTGGTTATGACAGCTCTGAGAAGGGCTTTGATGGCAATACCTGTGCAGTAATGGTTTCTTTGGACAAGCAGTCTGCTGATATCGCTATGGGTGTTGATAAGGCAAAGGAAGCAAAGGATGGCGAAATGACCGATGCAGAAATCGAAGCAATCGGTGCAGGCGACCAGGGTATGATGTTTGGTTATGCTTCTAATGAAACCGAAGAGTACATGCCTTATCCTATTTCTTTGGCACATAAGCTGACAAAGAAGCTTACTGAGGTTCGTAAGGATGGTACTTTGCCCTATTTAAGACCCGACGGAAAGAGTCAGGTTTCCGTAGAATATGATGAAAACGGCAATCCTTATCGTTTGGAAGCGGTAGTATTATCTACCCAGCATGACGCTGCTGTAACCCAGGAACAGATTCATGCAGATATCAAGAAGTATGTATTTGACCCGGTACTTCCTGCGGATATGATTGACGCAGAGACCAAGTTCTTCATCAACCCCACCGGACGTTTCGTAATTGGTGGACCTAATGGTGACAGTGGTTTGACCGGTCGTAAGATTATCGTAGATACCTATGGCGGATATGCTCGTCACGGCGGCGGTGCGTTCTCCGGTAAGGACTGCACCAAGGTAGACCGTTCTGCAGCTTATGCAGCACGTTACGTAGCAAAGAACATCGTAGCAGCAGGCCTTGCAGATAAGTGTGAAATCCAGCTTTCTTATGCAATCGGTGTAGCACAGCCTACTTCCGTAATGGTGGATACCTTTGGTACCGGTAAGATTGCTGATGAGAAGTTAGTAGGAATCATCCGTGAAAACTTCGACCTTCGTCCCGCAGGCATTA
>JAZNQI010000110.1:0-24645 GCA_045590095.1 Acetatifactor sp.
CAGAACCATCTTTTAATGTAATCTTCATACGTTCCTCCTACTTAATATCTATCATTTCTCAACATTATTTTTTCATACATACTTAGTTATTATAATACAATAAATTTTCTTTTGCAACAAAGCACTTTGGGTTTTTGCAAAAAAAGAGAAACCGTCTTATGCAGATGATTTCTCTTTCTCGCCATTAATAAAAAAGTTCTTTAAATCTTTCAATCTCTACCGGTCTTGAATACAAATATCCCTGATAAGTACTCGCCGGGTAATGATTCATGTAGTTTTCCAAATTTTTATTTTCAATTCCTTCCACACAAACTGAAATATCCAGAAGCTGTGCACAATCCAAAACAGATTTTACAATTGCCTGATCCGCAAGGTTTGTCTCAATATCTTTGATAAAAGCCCTGTCGATTTTAATCAAATCCACCGGTAACTCTCGTAATAAATTCAGGGAAGAAAAACCTGTTCCGAAATCATCCAGCGCAATCTTAATGTGGAATGACTTCAAAAATACCACTTCATTGCGAAGGAACGACATGTCCAACAACCGGCAACGTTCCGTTAATTCCAAGCACAAATTCTGTGGCGGAAAATCAGTCTCCTCCAATAATTTAATGATACTGTTTCTGAATTCGCTACGTTCCAACTGCGTATAGGAAAGATTCACATTTAGTACAAATTCCGGATTTTGCTCTACCATTTTCCTGGCCGCCAACATAGATTCCTTTAATATCCAATTCCCCAGTTCAAAGAACAGAGCATCGTTTTCCAATAGCGGAATAAAGACTCCGGGAGATACCTCGCCAAAAGGTTCTTTTCTCCAGCGAACTAACGCTTCCATACCGCCCACTTTACCGCTAACGGCATCAACCACCGGCTGATAACACATATAAAAATCCGAACACTTATCAGTAATACTCTTCCTAAGGGCGTCCAACAGTTCCAAATTGCGCTTATTGTCCTGATGGCTTTCATTTTCAAAGAAAATCAATTCTCCATGCTTTTCATTTTTAGAACGTTCCAAAGCAAAGCGTAAACCCGAATAAATCGAATTTTCGTCAACCGAAAAATCCTTAAGCTCCACAGCACTTCCGCATGTTACCAATGTTACATGGTTTCCGTCCGCATAAATACACCGTTTCGCCACATCATGTATTTGTTGATTTAATGTAACAATTTCCGACCGCTCCATTCCTTCCGCACAGATAGCAAATTTTGCACCATCCATACGGTATACCATCGCGCAACCTTTGCACATATTTCTCAAACACTGTGCAAACTCTTTTAACACTTTATTTCCAAAGGAATAACCATACACATCATTAATATCTGCAAAGCGTTTGATTCCCAACATAAGAATGGTTACTTCTTTTTTCTTTTCCCGAATTACCTGCAATGCATGCAAAAATTCATAAAGATTGTACAAACTGGTAGTAGGATCAATATTATCGATAATACCATGATTGGAAATAACACCGGCAAAATAAGACATTTTTCCGGCTTCATCCCGAATCATTTTTGCCTTGCAAAAGCACACTACATAATTACCGTCTTTTCCTTTTGCACGATATTCCATGCTGTGCTCATCCTTTTCACCCGCATAGATACGATTTACATCTTCCAGTACGCCAGCACGGTCTTCAGGATGAATGCATTCCAAAAAAATATGAAATGCGTCATCCATATATTCTCCCGGCAATCCGAAAAAATCCACAGCGTTGGGAGACCATCTGGAACGATTTGTTTCCATATTTCGCAAAAAGATATATCGACTTCTGGAGGCGGTTGCATATGTTTCAAATATTTTCTCCGCCAAGCTATCCATTTGCATACTGTTACCCCTCTTTTGCAACTTCTACTGCAACCCAAACATATCTAATTCCATTTTATCACTCTGCATAAAATTAGTAAAGCATTTCCAGCTCGCTCATTTTTTCCGTAATCCAATCACACCACCTAATATAATTCTCCACCGTAACGTGAGAATCATCGCTGGCATATTCCTTGTCCAATTCACCCTTTTCATTATCGAACAATTCGTTAATGTTTAAATAAATCAACTCTTTTTCTTCTGCGAGAATTCTGATTTCTTCATTTATTTTGTCAATATTTTCGTTATTGAAAAACTTATCATTATTAGAACGTGTATTAGTCACATGCAAATTTGCACACAATATCAATTGCGCACGCGGCTCCAAATCCTGCAAATCTTCAATGAAATCTCTATATCGTTCCACTGTTTGCGAGAAACGATATCCCAACTCATTCATACCTAACATCACAAAGATTCTGTCGTATTCCTTTTCCGCCAACAACTCTTCTAATTTAATATTGTCATATCCCTCCACGTCCACCTTCGTCTGTGGTATGGAATATACACTCAAGCCCGGTGTTGCAAAAAAATCTGCGGTTTCAAAATACCCAAACTGAGCCAATCCTGCCGTTCTGGAATCGCCTATAAACAATGTGTTGTCAAAATACTCCAACACATCAATATCTGCCGGTTGACTGATTACCGGCACCGGCGTCGGTTCCGGCACAGGTGCTACCTCCCCCTCCGTCTCCGGAATGTCTTGTGTCTCATCTTTTTCCGGAACCGGAGTTGCCATAACAAGTTCCTCCTGTTGCAGGACTACGCCTCCGGAAATCACAGAATTCACTGAGACTTTCTCTCCGTTTAGAATTAAATATGCACTTTCTATATCCTCACCGCATCCGGTAACTATCATCATAAGAAGCAATGCCGCAATCACAACATTCATTCTTTTCATCCATCATCATCTACCAATCTTATTCATCTATTTATATGCTTTCATTTCCGCTTTTATGTTCTATTTCAAGACAAAATAAGGGAAATGCAGTCCTCATAACATAATACTACATTCTCCCTTATTCTGTGTCAATCAACATTTTAAGCCAAATAATATTATTTTTTCCAAAGCAAAATTGCCTTAAATAAATCGCCGTCTATCTCAATGTTAAACTGTCCGCCTTGCACCTCCGCGAAGCTTTTTACGATTGCAAGTCCCAAACCGCTTCCTTCAGAATTTCGTGACGCATCCCCTCTTACAAACCTGTCTGTCAAATGCTCTGTATCGGTTTGCAACTCAATTGACGAAACATTTTTATATACTATTTGTACCTCTGATTCACCGTTTATAATATCTATATAAACTCTTGAACCGGGCATGGCATATTTCAACACATTCGTAAGAAGATTCTCAAATATACGATAGGTTTTCTGTCCATCCAAAGATAATATTACTTTTTCTTCCGGAAGATTCCAACGGAATAACAAATCACTATCTGCAATCTTGTCTTCCATCTCTAATCGCAACTGTTTCATCAGACTTACAATATCCACATCCATTTTATTCAGTTGAATATTTCCTGACTGGGCCTTACTTACCTCAAATAAGTCCTCAATCAAAACCTTCAATCTATGTGCTTTCATCTCCAAGGTATGAATATAACTCTTTTGCTGTTCTGTGGTATTTCCCTCCTGTTTTAACAAATCTATATAAGTAATAATTGCAGTAAGGGGTGTTTTTAAATCATGGGAAACATTACTAATCAACTCCGTTTTCATATGTTGACTCTTTGCTTCTGCCGCCACTGCCTTGGCAAATCCCTCCTGGACCTGTTCCAATTCTCTTCCCAACTGTTCAAATATACCCAGATTCTCATTTAAGGAAATCTTCAATTCTCCTTCTGACATTTGTTCGGTAGCATGCAATATACAGTTGTACTGCTTTTGTATTTGTTTTCCCCTTTTGCGCAAACCACAATACAACACTATGGAATAGACAGCTGCAAATACCACACCTGCAATCCATCCAAAACATATTGTCGCTATCAGCCCTGCAAGCAAAAGCACAAACTTTATAAAAGCGTACTTTATAAGGATTTTTTGCATTTTATCCGAAAAATCCACATCTGTCATATAGTTGAAAAATCTTTGGATTTGCTTGATTAACCATTTAATTATCAAAATCACCAAAAATCTTTCTCTCAGATACTGAATGGGATGCGAAAGAAACTGTCTAAATGCTGAAACTACAATATATTCTGCAAAAAACAGAAGTGCCCACCCAATGTAATTAGCAACCAAAACCAACTGATACACGGTTTCGTTATTGACAACATAGCCAAGAATTGCCGCATTCTTCCAGCTTAGCGCCACTTCACTGAGCGTAGAGTGACACATAAACTTCGACATCAAAATAGCACCTACTAATCCCAAATAAGAAAGCCCAATAACAATCTCTACCGGCACACAGAATACCTTTTCCCAACCGGTATTCAATCTCTTAAAAAATGGCAAAACCAATGCCATAAACGCTACGAATCCGGCCAAAACGAGCACAACAATGAAAATACCCATATCCCAGAAAAACATTTCCGAATTCTGATAATAGGAATACATTCCGGTTACAATGGTAGCGTTATTATAAATAAAGCTGCTATTCGCAGGAATGGCAAACACTATTTTGAAATTTTTCGGTTCCACTTCCGATGCTTTTTGCGCCCAATCCATATTTCTTCCGTCGTTTTTCATCTGTCTTAAATAGTAGGATTCGTTATTACTAAACTGTGTAAGCGATTCTTTTGCTGTTTCGTATAAATTAACCTGATAACTCATTCTTCCCAAACTGGTAAACTCAATTTCCGAAAACTTACCATATGGGTCAAATTCCATGGTCAGATAGCCACGGATTCCGTTTCGCGCCAATTCATTTCTTACACGCTCTGTCTTCTCCGACTCCTCTTCCAATAAAGTATTCAATGAAAGATATGTATTGGTTTCCGTATATTGCTTTCCGTTCGGTGTCGTATAAACTGCAAAAAAAACATTTTCTCTAGACACATTGTAAAAATCATTAATCCAGCCAAAACTGTCTAATATGTCAAAGTTGATTTCTCTTCCTTCTGCTTCTTGCAGCAACTTTCCATGCAAATAATAAGAAGACTCTACCACATAATTCACGAAATTGTAGCTCAATATATACTCATCTACATTGAGATAATTGAGTGCATCCTCCGGTGTATAATCCTTATTATAATTATATTCCGGTTCATCCGATTCGCCTTCCGTTTCTACTTCGTTCTGCCTTTCCAGCAACAAACTTTCCATTCGCGGATATAATGCCACCAGCAAAAAAGCCGGTACCAATACTACTAACGCAATAATAAACTTTGCTAATTTGCTAGATTTTCTCGATTTTATATCCAACGCCCCACACCACCTTTAAATATTTGGGTTCCTTCGGGTTATATTCAATCTTTTCCCGAATATTACGTACATGTACCAACACTGTATCCGTATTAATGGCAATCTCATTCCACACTCGCTCATATATTTCATCCGTGGAAAATACCCGTCCCGGTGCCTTGATTAAAAGTTGCAAAATTTTGAATTCTATAGGAGTCAATTTGACCGGCTCACCGTCCACTTTAACTTCAATTGTATTTTCGTTCAGCTCCAATCCCCCCACTATATAAACACCGTTATCTTCCTGGGGTGACTCAGTACCTGCCATTTTTAAATACCTTTCGTATCGACGTAAATGAGAGCTCACACGTGCCAAAAGTTCCAATGGTTGAAACGGTTTTGTCACATAATCATCCGCCCCCATATTTAAACCCATTATTTTATCTACTTCTTCTGACTTTGCCGAAAGCATAATTACCGGGAAATCATATTCCTTTCGCAGAGCAATTACCATATGTATTCCATCCATTCTGGGCATCATCACATCCACAATAGCCAAGTGAATTTCCTCTTTATGAATCACTTCGAGTCCTTCCACGCCATCAGCCGCCTTGAATACAACATAGCCCTGACCTTTTAAATAAATCTCTATGGCATCCCGAATCTGTTCATCATCTTCTACCACCAAAATATGATATGTACCGTTCATACGAATACTCCCTTCCCTCTTTTGCAATATGCTTCTGCAAATATGTAGCACTTCTACACTTCCTGTATAAGTATAACATAAAATATAAATCTAAAAACCCACTCTATAAAAAAACAAAGAAATTCTTAAGAATTACAAATGACCATAAAACAACCGCAGGTTTTTCTGCGGCTGTTCTTAACCCAAACTCTGTTGGTCATATTCTTTCGATTTTAGAATCACACAATCCGTTTTCAACACGTCCCTGATGATGCGAAGCTCCAATGCCCTGCGCCTCTCAAAATGTGCAATCATATCCTCCATATCCTGATAGTTATGTCTTCTGCCGTAAGGTGATTCCTTCAGGTACTCCAGCATAAGAGAATACCACATTTCATTCCCCTGTTCATCACAACGCTCTTTACGAATTTGCAATGTATTTTCAAGAATCTTTTCCGAATCCAAATAGTACATCCGAAAACTCTTCACTTTCAGGATATCATATACCTCTTTATAAAATGCCGCAATCGCCTCGTCGTCCATTTCATAGAACAACATCATACTCTCTATACTGTTTTGAAAGAAGGAACATTCAAAGATACTGTGATCTCCGTCATACGCTTTATAACGCTTCATTATCACATCATGAAAGGTCTGAAAATCCACTCGACCGTTGTATATTTCAAAAGCCTCCATCTCTTCATAAAAGCTTCTCTTTTCCGCCAACACCTGTGTATACGCTGTAATATAAACGTTGCCTTCACGAATGGTCTTTTGCTCTATTTCCCCACGGCAATAATCATATTTTTCCAGAATCCGGCGGTAGTCCGCTTCTTTCATATAACTGCACCATGCCAGTTCCACCGGTGAAACATCTCCTTCTCTGTAGGCATGATACTTGGGGTACTTTTTACTGAGATTATTCAACAATGTAGTTTTACCGGTTCCCTGCAAACCTTCGATAAAAATATTCATAACCTTCACCCTTCCTTTTCTCTCAGCCACAAACAGTATACTTATAACCAATTATGCCGGGCGCAGGCATCTATTTCACATACTTATTAAAAATTTCCACCTGATCGTAAATACATCTCCAACTGCTGGTAGAACCTGCGGTTACGCAAATGTATGGTGTTCCCTCACCGTAGATTCCATAACTTACTGCACAGTTTTGAGATTGTGCCACATAACCGGTCTTCGCACACAACACCTCACCACCGGTCTCCTTGTCCTCTATTCGGCGCAAAAACCAATTGGAAATAATGATTCCCTCAGGATGTTGTGTTGTCGGTTTCGTGGTATAGGTATGCGCTGACAAAATCTCCTTACACAGTTCATTATCTATGGCTGCACGCATGATAATTGCCATGTCATAAAGAGTACAATAATGCTCTTCATCATATAATCCCACACAATTGGTGAAGTGGGCCGTTTCCGAAAGTCCCAACTCTTCCAATTTTTTATTCATTAGTTCCACAAATGCTTCATGAGACCCTGCAATATAAAAAGCCAATCCCACTGCCGCATCACCACCCGAGGGCAATATCGTTCCGTAAAGTAAATCCCGTACTGTTACTACTTCCTCATTTAGAAAACCTACCGAACTGCAATCATTCACATAGGCATAATCCGTGATTTCCAGAGTCATGGTAAAGGTATCATCCAACTGTTCCGGCGTAAGATGTTCTGCTGCCACTAAAACCGTCAAAACCTTTGTCATGGATGCCGGGCTTATTCTTTCAAAAGCGCCTTTGGTGGCCACTATTTCATTCTTGCTTATGTCCACCAAAAGCGCATGTGTACTAATTACTTCTTCACTATAAATTGTTACTGCATCTGCTGCAGTTGTAAAACTATATGTTTTTTGCGGGACCGTTGCAGATGCCGAATTTACCGATGTTGTGGGTGCCTCCGTAGTTACAGGTGTTACTTCTGTTCCAGCAACCGGTGCCGGCGTCACTTGCGGGGTTCCCGGCTCCTGACCTTCCTGTACCGTTCCGTTCTCCGGTAATTGATTTCCTTCATCCGGCTTTCCTGTCGCAAATACTATAAGCAACACAATCGCCAATATGATTATTACTACTCCTGCAATGATTAACGGCATATACTTCTTCAACATTTTACGTCTGTACATCTGCTTTTCTCTTTCCAAACGCAATTGCTCTACTCTCTGTGCACGTTTTCTCTGCCTCAATTCTTCATCTCTATATTCAAACTCTAACGCCATTTATCTTCTCCCAAATTATGTATTTTCCACAATTACTATAATACTTTTTTATAGCGTCATAGTCAATAAAAAATTGTCCTCACTGTACTCGCGGATGTTTCCTGTTACAAAAAAAGTCACGTCTGACCGACATGACTTTTTAAAATATTAAAAGCATACTATTTTATTGCAATACTTTTGAAAGGAATTGCTTTGTTCGTTCCTCTATGGGTTGATCAATAACCTGCTTTGCGTCACCCTGCTCCACAATCACTCCGCCGTCCATGAAAATAATCTGATCTGCTACATCTCTTGCAAATGCCATCTCATGGGTAACAATAATCATGGTGGTCTTCTGCTCTGCCAGACTTCTGATTACCTTCAATACTTCTCCCGTAAGTTCCGGGTCCAGTGCCGAAGTAGGTTCGTCAAAGCAAAGAATATCCGGTTTCAAAGCCAGTGCTCTGGCAATGGCCACACGTTGCTGCTGTCCGCCGGAAAGCTGATGAGGATAATGAGACTCTCTTTCTGATAATCCCATCTTCGCCAAAAGTTCCTTGCCATGTGCCTCTATTTGCGCATATATTTCTTTCTTGTTCTGTTTGAAATCCGGTCTCTCCTTCGCTAACAGTTTCTCTGCCAATGTGACATTTTCAAGAGCTGTATACTGAGGAAATAAATTGAAGGACTGGAATACCATACCAAAATGTAATCTCTTGGTCCGTAAATTCTTTTCCTTTAAAGTTTCCGGATTGCTTGAGTCAAACAATGTTTCTCCCTTTACGGTAATCATTCCGCGATTAGGTGTTTCCAAAAAGTTAAGACATCTGAGCAAGGTAGTTTTACCTGAGCCGGAGGAACCGATAATCGCCAAAGCAGTGCCTTCCTCCAAGGAGAAACTGACATCCTGTAATACTTTTGTATTTCCGAAATGTTTTTCAATATTTTTAACTTCCAAAATCGCCATATATTAACTCCAAATCTCTCTATCTAAAGTAGTTGAGTCTTCGCTCTATGTAATTGAAAAGCAGTGTCAACAAACCTACAAATGCCAAATAGAATACACCCGTATAGAACAACGGCCAGGTAAGACCTGCAGACTTCATAAAGGCCTGACCTGCATGAGTAAGCTCATTTGCTGCTATTATTTGTGCTAAAGAAGTATCCTTTACCAAAGTAATAACTTCGTTTGACATGGGCGGTATTACTCTCTTTACCATTTGCAGTAACGTTACATGAAAAAAGATTTGCGTCTTGGTCATACCCAGTACTTGTCCGGCTTCCCTCTGACCTACGGGCACACCTTCGATTCCTCCACGAAAGATAACGGAGAAGTAGCAGGCATAGTTTATGGAAAATGCCACTACTGTTGCCGAAATACGTCCGGCTTCATTCCCGCTCCAGATATTATTTCCAAGCCATAATCCGGGGCCGTAAAAAATGATAATGAGCTGAAGCATCAACGGAGTGCCTCTGACAATCCATACGAGTGTCTGTACCAAATAGCGTAAAGGCTTTATTTTACTCATGGAACCAAATGCCAATACCAATCCCAACGGTAACGCAAACACCAGCGTCAATATGAAGATTTCAAATGTCGTCGCAAGACCATTTAATAATGATTGTGTAACATTCCAGAACATATTTCTACTCCGATTATTTCTTAGTAATTACTACCTGTGCATTGTTGCAATAAGGATTGGTACATTCCATAGCAGCCTTCACTTCCGCTGTAAGAGTCATACCATTCCAAACTACATCAATATTTTTAGAATCCAATTCCAAAATCTTATTATCCCAATCAATTTCTACAAACTGTACTTCTACGCCCAACTTTTCTGCTACAATACGAGCCATATCTGCATCAAAACCAATCCACTCGCCGTTTGCGTCCTTGTAATCCATGGGAGCGAAATCAGTAATACCTACAACCAAAGTGCCCTTACCCTGAATATACGCCACATCGCTGTCTGCCGCTGCAGTATATTCACTTGCCGGCTGTTCTACCAAGGCTTCGTGTACACCATATGTAGTTGCGATTTCTTTCATCTTGCCGCTTGCATATGTCTCTGCAAACACTGCGTTGATATAAGAAGCAAGGTCAGAACCCTTACGGCATCCGACACCATACTCTTCGGTAGTTAACTTCTCGCCGATTACCAAATCAGGATAGCTGGTTCCTTCGCCAATCATGGCACCTGCCATCAATAAGTCGATGATTGCTGCATCTGAAGTACCTGCCGCCACTTCCATCAATGCAACTGCCTGAGAATCTACAGAATTCACCTCAAATCCCTTTTCTTTTGCTACTGCTTCTCCGGCACTACCTGCTTCTACTGCGTAAACCTTAGCACCGTCATCACTACCGCCACAGCCAACCAGAGCCATTCCCATGGTCATTACTGTTGCCAAAATCAATGCAATTTTCTTTTTCATAATTTTTTCTCCTCTTCTTACATTTCTTCCCGATATATACTCGCATCGAGCTCGTTTTTGTATTTTAACATAGTATCACACTAAAGTAAAGAGCTTTCCTCAACACCCGAAGTCTGTCTCAACTTCCCTTGCCATAACTCTTTCTTCTGCCATATGCACGGTCTCCTCAATCGCCTCCTCATGTCCGGAAAGTGCTGCAAAAGGTGCAAACTGTGCCGCCCTGTCATGAAGTGACATATGTGGTCGCTCCGTAGATTGATGATGTGGCAAATACAAAATATCATCATACCGATGCGCATCTTCATAAAATTCACTCATGCCTTATGTCCTCCGATCTGCCCGTTTCTCTCCTTTGTCATGGCTCCCTCTTCCAGATTCATTCCTTTCAGGAGAGCATTCTTTCCGTATTTTTTCTGAATATCCAAAATAGCATGTTGTATCTTTTTCTCTTTCGCAAGTTCTTCTTGTTCTGTTTTTCGCTTCTGTTCCAACGCTGTGTAATCCGTAAACAAATCCATTTGTTCATAATTTTCTTCCGCAACCACGGCAGATTCAGAAAGTATCCTGCTTGCACAGACATTCACTCTGCGCACCAACAAATCCGGATGTACAATACGGTCATACAACTGCGTCACTGCATCCATAATGATTTTCGTGGAGGAAGTAGGAAAAGGAAGATTCGCCGTTCCGTGAGCATGCTTGGGAACTTGCCTGCCATAATAATCCCTCGTTACTTCTCCATGATATTTCTTACGAACCTCCGGGTTACTCAGACTCTCCACATCATATCCCACGGTAAGCACTATCTGATCTGTCACCAATCCTTTATCCACCATATCCAAAACCAGTAAATCCGTCATTTCCCGAACAATCAGCCTCGCCTTGTCCACGGTGTATGCAGACTGCAACACCTGACCGGAACCCAAGGTATTTCGCTGTGGCGTGTAAGCCTTGATTTGCGCAATGGTAGTGGGTTCCCATCCCCATGCATGGTCAATCAAAAGCTCTGCATTAATCCCAAACAACTTGTAAAGCAATGCCTCATTATGATATTCGTTAGCTTTTCCCAGAGAGCATCTGGCAATATCTCCCATGGTATTTAAACCGTTTTGTATCAGTTTCTTCGCCGTACCATGCCCCACTCTCCAAAAGTCTGTCAGTGGTGTATGGTTCCACAAAAGCTTCCGATAACTAATCTCATCCAACTCTGCAATGCGTACACCATCCTTATCCGCCGTAATCTTCTTCGCCACAATATCCATGGCAACCTTACATAAATACATATTGGTTCCTATTCCGGCAGTTGCCGTGATTCCGGTCTCCGCCAATACATCCCTTATGATTTTTAATGCTAATTCTCTCGCTGTCATATGATACGTTTGTGAATATGCCGTCACATCCATAAACACCTCGTCAATGGAATAAACATGCATATCCTCCGGTGCCACATAGCGCATATAAATATCAAATATCCTGGTACTGTAGTCCATGTAATACGCCATGCGGGGCACTGCCACAATATAAGAAAGCTCCAGCTGCGGCATTGTAGCAAGTTCTATATCATTAAAAGAAGCACCGGCAAATTTCCCACCCGGCGCCTTTGCTTTTCTGTGAATATTCACTTCTCTGATCTTTTGCACTACCTCGAATAATCGCGGGCGTCCCGGAATTCCGTACTTTTTCAAAGACGGTGATACTGCCAGACATATGGTTTTCTCTGTTCTGCTTGCATCTGCCACCACCAAATTGGTAGTCAGCGGGTCAAGCCCCCTCTCCACACATTCCACGGAGGCAAAAAATGACTTTAAATCTATGGCAATATAAGTTCTATCTGACATACAATATTTACCTCCTCTCTCACAACATCTTGTAGTTGCATATAGAACATTTGTTCGATATAATAATAGCATAAGAACCGCTGATTTTCAAGTTTAGAATTTTAAGCTTTAGTCTATTAACCCCGGAATTTTAGACCTCTAAATTACAGACACCAAAATCTCAGAAAGGAGTTTCTTCGAAGCATGGCACAAATAGTTTCTCTCAACTCACACGATTATATGCCGGTCAGAATTATCCCGGTGATTGCCTCCTTTAATGAAGAGGGGCAAATCAAGCCTCTGTATGTAGGCATTCATGGCGAACGTCACAAAGTGCAGTCTTACTGGGTACGGCGCAGTTTTTCCAACCAAATTGAATTCAGCTGCAAGCTTCAATTCGGTGAAACCCTTCAAACACTGATTATTACGTACTACATGAACGAGTGCATTTGGACCATTCCTAATAACGGATGAAAGGTGTGTTCTCCACAGTCATTTTTCCTATTTCTTCCTTTATCTTTCGATACTCATCATAAGTCTGTCAAATATTTCTTCCACACTATATAATTCCGGCTTCTTATCTTTAAAAACACTCTCCTCAATAAGTTCTTTTGCTGCCATCACACCCTTTTTGTTATATACAGAAAAATCCTCTAACATCCTATTCAGACGTTCTTCGTCCGGATTATATAACAGTTCTTTCAATGCCTGAAACCCTCTTTGAACATCACCATATTCCCCCGGCATCCATGTTATCTTTATATTTTTGTTTCTGAGAAACTTGCTATGCTCAATAAGGTTCATGGCACCACCATGATCATCCTTTGCACCAATCACGATATTTCTGATTCCTCCCATTACCATAGTCCCCATACACATAGGGCAAGGTTCTAATGCGGCATATAATGTATAAGCTTTCACATCAGGGAATTTTTTAATATCCAAATTACGAATGGCTTCTACTTCAGCATGCGACACTCTGGGATTTGGAATAGTTTCCTCACCAATCTTATTCCTTCCTTCTGAAATTATGGTTCCGTCCGTTGATACAATTAGCGCAGCAATTGCTTTACTGCCCTCACACAACGAAATCCACTCCAACTCAAATATTCTTTTCCAATATGTATCCAGGTCTTTGTATCGCATAGTTTTGCGCTCCCCCTTATTTTTTTACCCTAATCAGCAAGAAGTCCGGCTTATGAAATAAGTCCCTATAATCAGGATATTTCTCAAGCAGTTCCTCTGTGGGCAATGGCTCAATCATTTTTTCAATGGTAAAACCCGCCTCTACCAAAGCATTTACAATAGTAGAGAAGGTTCTGTGGTATTTCTTTACATTATCTACAAACCATACGGATTCTCTTTCCCCTTCCACACCATAATTTGCAAGGTTCATATATAATTTGTTACCGTTTTCATCTCTGGTCCATCGATCACCGCCGGAGTGACATGTATTTAAAGGATTTTCCTGAGAGAAAATAAACACTCCGTTTTCCTCAAGCAGACTATGTATATTTCTGATTACCCCTTCAAAATCCTCCACATAATGAAATGCCAGCGAACTGATTACCACATCAAACTGCTCCTGCAACCCTGCAATCTCTTCCATAGGCATATTTATGTATGTTATTTTAGGATCACTATTCTCAACCTTGGCAACTTCCAACATCTTCTCCGAAATATCAATTCCGACAACCTTTTCTGCCCCACACTCAACAAACTGCTTGCAATGTTCGCCAAATCCGCATCCCAAATCCAGTACTCTTTTTTCCTTCAAATCGGGCATCATGGAAAACAATGCCGGTATTTCGAACAGATTGTTGGCATTTGCTTCGTTATCTCTGATTTTCTTGTATCCTGCAAAGAAAGTCTCGTTATCATATATATTTTGTTGTGCCATAGCAAACCTCCGTAAATTTTAATATTTTCCACTCTCAGCAAACAGAACTTCCTTTTTACTTCTTCCTATATATTTTATAGTTATCGGCAAACAATTCGGCGACATTCTCTTTTCTCTGTGATACTTTTCCTGTACTTCTTGTTGCGTCGATAATCATAACTTCTTCCTTTGCCTCGTCCAAGAATTCTACAAAGAACATTACATGACTGCCAACCTTGGCAAATACATCACCTTGTTGTATTTCATCGATATTCTCTATCACAGCTGCATATTCAGGAATATCTCTTGTGGAAATCTTTTTAGGTAATCCCCAACATCTGGTCAACAATCCTGAACAGTCTACACCTACAGTATTCCAACTGCCATATCTGGTTTTATCTTCAGGAACATTTCCGGCGTATTTCCCTTCCTTAATTCCAATTTCAAATTCTTCTATTGTAGAGGCATTTCCCCAGCCATAGGGAATTCCAACATTCTCTTCATCAACTTTCCACCATCCGCAATTAAGAATTTCCCCTTTCCAAGTTATATCCGGTGTATCAACAAAACGACCATTCTCATCTGTTCCATGCATCACATTTTTCTCTTGGGCAGTCCATCTATAATTCGCATATTCCAAAGCTTTTTCAACAACCTTTTTACCCCACGTATCTGAATCTGCCTTCATAAATATTTCCTCCATAAATTCTTATACTTTGTTCCCTAGAAATTGAAATTTGTCGCTCCGACAAACTTAAATGTTCTATTATATGCGGTCTATAGAAAAAAATCTTTTCTTTAGAACCGCTTAAAACTGAAAAAACTCTCTAAAATGCTTAAAAATCAACTTTTCTCAATACCAAAAGTATCTTTGTAGAAAATCTTCTCTCTGAGATACCACTTTTTGCATTTTATGGTATCTGGACAGACATTTTTTCTGTATAGATACTTTTGACCACCAAAAAACCTGTATTTTGATAGAATTTGCCGTAAAAGTGGTTCTGTAACAAAAGTTTTTTTGTATAGATACCGTAGAAACGTTCTTTCCTTTAAACTTCAGTCAACCCACAACTTATAACTCTGCATATTCAACTCCCAATTTGTAGGAAGCAGAAACTTTAAATTTATCTTTTATCCGTAAGCATGCCTCAATATGCATAATCCAATGTCTGGAAAGCGGCATCTGTATCAATCCTTTTACATCTTTTGTGCACCAATAATCAATCAACCAATACGCATTTTCGTCATTACTTACCACGTTTAACAATTCCAGATTCCGTCTTTTCTCATCAGTAATTTTCAATTTAATGTCGCTGTATGCAAGTGCTCTTAATATTTGTGTTGTAGATTTATCAACATCTGTTATGTAATGATACAATTCTTTTAGGGACAGTTGCTCTGAAAAATTTCTGATCTCCTCTTTTACAAGTTCATTTCCGGTTGTAATAATCGGCGAGTTAATGCGCTTTTGATAGTCTTTCTGAAAGAACACCTGCTCATCATCTGCAATAAGAGAATGTACAACAATATCCTCAATGCGAAAAATATGCCAAAGCGAATAAGCAATGGTTTTGTTGTGATAGCCCTTTGCATTCATATAAGGCATAGCGCTAAAGTCTTCAGGGGACAACTCATTCTTAAATTGCATGATCTGTTCCATCAGTGTCTTGCGAAGCGCAAACAATGTATCTATGCCCATTGCAAATGTCTCTTTCTTCTTTATCTGTAGCTGCATGGTTTTATTTAATTCTGCCCATTCTTTGTTCATATCCGGCTCCATTTTTACTTATTGTGAATTTATTATTTCATACTGAATTGTTAATTGCTACACTGTATTCGCGTAGTGCTACCATTCACGGTAGGCGCTTCGTCTTTCTACGGTGGGACAGTGCCTCCCGATTACATAGAAATCTGTTCGCAGAAATCTGAAAAAGAAGGGCTTTTCAAATGTCAACTCTTGAAGGTCTGAAAACAGGCTATACCATCAAGTGTGTTTCGTCATACGTCACAAGCCAATAATCCTTCATTTCTCCTATTTCAAAAGAATTTCGTTTTCTACCTGTTCCGCCTTGTTCCGGAAACTTGTCTGAATATTTATAGGATATAATAGAGTGTAATATTTCATGACTATCAATAAGTATAATTTCAATACTTTCTTTTAATACCACTATTTCTTTTATCATCATCGCATACAATATTTTTCTTTCATCATCGCATACAATATTTTTCTGTCCTCATCACATAATGAAACCTCTTTTTTCAAAGCGTAGTGATGAGCAAATTCTGAATCCACATATGTATGATTATTAATTACAACAGCATTTTTGTAGCGAGGTCTAACATGTATATGTAGGTGAGGATTTGGTGTGACTTCCTTGTAAAAATCATTCATCAGACAACTCCAATTGCATAATTCCGCTCCTAACACTTCTTTGTAGACCTGTTCCATTTTATCTATTATCGCTTTCAACTCAATCCATTCTGAATCATTCAATTTGGAAAGACTTCCACAATGTCTGTTCAGTACTAAAACACATCTGCCAACATAATCTTGTATATCGGCCAAATAAACAGACCAATATAGTGATTTATGTAGCAACCATTCATTTCCTTTGTATTCACACCATTCGCACTTTGTCATCTTTTCTCCCATCGGAACTCACTCCAATTTCCAGTTTAATAGCTCAAATCTGCATCAAATTCTGTACAGTTTTCCACTATGCTATCCGGAACAGCAACGGTTATAAGCCAACCGGCCACATCACATGTTACTACGTCCGGTTTTTCGGTTTCTTCCACATGAACAAACAATGTAGTTTCATAAATACGCACACTTTCTACATCAAATCGGTAAGACCCACTACTCGCACCTATATATACCAATATTAACGTGTTTTCATCAAAAAACTTTTCATCATAGTCAGCCGTTGTTTCATCCAGGGAAGGTGCCACATAATATGAAACACACTGAATTTCATCATTTCTAAAAGCCTGTTTGAACTGTTCTAATGCGTTCCAAGTATCAAATTTGTAAACAGGAAGATGAACACTGTCTATTGACAATTTTTCGCTGTTTAGCGGAGCAATATAGACTTCCTTCCTCTTCTACATCCACAAAATATGAATGTGATATAGCAATATCAAAGGCTTCCTCGACAAGAGTATCATCCGCCTCATTATTAATGTTAGTTTCAGATTGTTCCTCTGTTTTCAGATTTCCCTCAAAGGTATTAGCGGTGTCTTCGGATGAAGTACCACAACCTGCCAAACACAATACGCATACTAATGTTAGAACAAATTCTCTCAACTCTTTCATACAATCACTTCCCTTTGTTAATTTTTGATTTACCTCACTCCACTAATTATAGCACAAACCTATATATAGTGAAATACAATAGAACCAGGCTAAAGCAATTCGTAGTCATTGCTCCTTGGTTTCGAAAGTTAATTTATGGCCATACTTAATTCTGATTTCATTTCCTGTTATGATATACGGTACCTCAAACAATGGGGCACGGTCAAATATTGATTGTCTCATATGTTATTCTCCTTTTCTTTGAATATTTATAATTTATATGATTTTTATAAAAAAAGACGCCTAGATTTCTCCAAGCGCCTATATTTTAATATTCAGTTTTTAATTAATCGAACAATGCAACGAAGTATACTGCATCAGGACCAGAAGCCCAAGCGAAGCCCATTCTGGTGTAACCATAACCCATCATATTAGAATAATGACCAGAAGAACCAGCCCAAGAAGAATAACAATCAGATACAGAAAGTGCCATGTTAATATTTTCAGCATATCCAGTATTGTTACCGTTATGAGAATAATCAGACACAATCTGATTTGCTCTAGACTGAGCAGCTGAGCACATTCCAGAATCAAGTACAAGTGCAGGACTACCAACATTTGCTCTCTGAGCATTGATGTAACCTAACATTTCATCAGCAGAACCTGAGGTGAGAGTACATGTCCTATAACCGCATCCATCTCCGCAGTATGTCTGAAGGCAACATGGTCCAATCTGCATATATTGCAAATTATGCTGTCCAGTAGCGGGGATATCTTCAGTCTTAGATACATGTCCACAGTTTGTACAATAAGTTTCCTTTTTGCCATTTGCTACACATGTAGGTTGTGCTGTAATTCTTTCGGTATAGTTATGGTCCGTCATGGGAATTACTTCTGAAGATTGAACATGCTTACATACGGTGCATACCATAGACTTACTTCCATTAGCAGTACAGGTAGCATCCTTAATTGACATCGTAAAATGGTGTCCACGTCTTACAATAGAAATGCTTTCCATTCCGCAATGACTACATGCATATACTGTCTTACCAGCCTGTGTACATGTCGCCTCAGTATTTTCGATTAAAACAAAGTTATGTTCAGATTCCTTAATGTTTACCACCTGACAGTCTCCGCATTCGCATGCCGATACTTCCTTACCCATCTCGGTACAAGTAGCTGCTACCGTTTCGGTCACAACATAATTATGTACATGTTCTTCAGAAGCCACAATTATTGGTTCTTCTGTTGGCTCAGGGGTTGTTACAGGTTCTTTAACTGATTCAGGAATTACCACAGACTCCACAATAGGTTCGGGAGTTGCCACTGGTTCTACAGTGGATGTAGGTACTACTACAGATTCCTCTCCCTGTTCAATTACTGCTACAAGTTCCTCTTCTTGTTCAGGTTGTGTCTCCGGGAACACCGTAGACACAACTTCTGAACAAGAAGCATCTACAGTTTCAACTACATTATTATTTTCATATTCTTTTGTCCCGCCACAAGCAACGAGTAAAACGCTCATCATGGCAACGAGAATAAATGATGTGATTTTCTTAAAGGTTTTCTTTTTCATATTAAGCTACCTTCTTTCCCTTATCCCCTCTTCCATCAAAACATACTGTAGCTTTCAATGGAAGAACTCTTATTAAATATATTAGGAATTATATCTCTATTTGTCAATATTTCGACATTTTTCCATAAACAATTTGATGATGCATACAAAGTTTTATATTTTTCAAATACTGTTGTCTATTTTTCATTATGTTTTACTAAAAACGGATGATGTTCGGATGTTCTCCTTTCCTTGATTACTTTTTCCTTTGTTTTTACAAGGAAAACAAAAAAACCTGCCAACCCTTGATTTTACTAGGTTTTGCAGGTTTTTTAATTAAGCTGCTGACGGGAATCGGACCCGTGACCTCCGCACTACCAATGCGACGCTCTACCGACTGAGCCACAGCAGCATGTATAAGGAGCTTTCCTTAACACAAGTGCTATTGTAACAAAGGATATTCCTTTTGTCAACAAGAAAAATGATTTTTTTTACAAGTAACTGTCCTTAGGTTTTTTCATCAGAAATCGAACCGGAATTTCCTTCTCTTCGCTGATTTTTTCAACAATTTCTGCAGCCGCATCTGCGGAATTATCGTTTACACAAATAACACACACTTCACGTCTGCTCAAGAAGCCTCTCTTCTGCCAACGTACAAAATATGAAATTCTGTTCTGCAGAAGTTCTTTCTCAATAATCTTCTTGCCATCTAAATCATATACTTCACACAACTCTATTTCATTATTTACTTTTAGCTTGCTATATACTGTTTGCATATGTCTGCATCTCCCCATTGCTGTCATTCAAAAACGGACGCATAAACAAAACCGTTCATGCGTCCATCATAACACAATTTTAAACTTTTTTCTATCCCTAATTCTTTTTCTTTTCTCTATTGAAAATATCGTAAACACAAGGGATGACAAATAATGTCAGTAAAGTACCGTACAACAAACCACCAATTGTTACAATCGCCATGGGCTTCGCCATTTCAGAACCCATATCATTCGTAAATACCATTGTAGATAAACCTAAAATAGTGGTTAATGCAGTCATAAGTACCGGACGAAGTCTGGTCTTACCGGCAGTAATAATGGCCTGTCTCTTAGACATTCCGTTCTCTCTGAGCTGATTCATAAAGTCTACGATTACGATACCGTTATTAACAATGATACCTGACAACATTACGAAACCAATCATGGCAATAACACTCACTTCGCTTCCGCTAAAGAAGAGTCCGAAGAAACCTCCGGTAAATGCAAGCGGAATGGTAAACATAATGATGAAAGGCGACAACAGTGACTGGAACTGTGCAACCATGATTAAGTACATAAACACAATTGCCAGCAACAACATCAACACTACCTGTCCCAATGCGTCGTTAATCATTTCGTTTTCACCGCCGTATACCAAACGACATCCTTCCGGCACCTGATAATCTTCTAAACGTTTTTCAATGTCTGCGGATACCAATCCTACATTGTAACCGTCCGCAATTGCTGCCGAAACATTAATATATCTGGTCTGGTCCACACGGTTAATGGATTCCATGGATAATGCTGTGGTAAACTCTGCTACGTCTGCTAATGATACATCTATAGGAGCACCATCTTTATCCGTACCCTTTATGGTCAACTCTTTTACCAACTCTCTGGTTAATTCGGTATCGTTTCCGTTTGCCACGTAAACACTGTAATCTTTATTTGCGGCTTCCAAAGTAGTTGCCACACTTGCGTCAGCCAGTTTCGGAGCAATTTGTGTAAAGACCTGTGCCACGGTTAATCCGTAACTAACTGCCTTCTCTTTATCTACAATAATTCGAAGTTCTTCATTGGTTTTTCCCAAACCGTTAGATACTTCCGTGGTTCCTTCCACAGATTCCACAATGGCAGCAACTTCATTTGCAACACGCTGCAAAGTATCAATATCTCTGCCTCGAATCTGAATAGATACACCACTACCTCCCATTGCACTCATATCCATACTATTAGTGGTAATCACCAATTCCGCCGGCAAATCTGCAGTCTTGCTTCGGATAATCTCTGCAATCTCTTCGTTGGTCATGGTTTTATCTTCATGGGCCACAACATAAACGGTAGCAGTATTTGCACTGCCACCTCCACCCATAAGCGAAACGCCTTCTCCTGAGCTGGACATCGCACCAACATCTTTTACATCTTCTATTTCTAAAATACGTTCTACTACTTGATTTGTTACTTCACCGGTTTCCTGTAATGTAGCTTCTTCCGGTAGGTTGACCGTCACAGTCAACTGCGTAGAATCCATTTCCGGCATGAATGCAGTTCCTCTGGATACCGCAGCAACTGCACTGACTACCAATAATGCAACTGCCAAAATAATAACCAAAGATTTTGCTCTCAAAGACATAGACAACAACTTACCATAGCCATTAATCATTACTCTAAAGAACTTGCCGTCCTCCACAGTCTTTGTCTTCTTAAGCATCTTAGATGACATAGCAGGCACTACGGTTAATGCAATGACTAAGCTGGCCATCAAGGAATAACCAATGGTCAATCCCATATCCACGAACAACTGTCTGGTAAGACCTTCCGTAAATACAATGGGAAGGAATACGCAAACCGTAGTAAGCGTAGATGCAAAAATCGCACCTGCCACTTCCTTCGCACCTTCTACTGCCGCTTCCAGAATACCCATTCCCTCTTCACGCAAACGATATATATTCTCAATAACTACGATAGAGTTATCTACCAACATACCAATACCAAGTGCCAAACCTGATAGGGAAATAACGTTCAGATTCACACCACTGAAGTACATACAAACAATAGCGGTTACTAAACTAACCGGAATCGAACATGCAACAATTAATGTAGGTTTCAAATCTTTCAAAAACAGCAAAAGAATCAAAATCGCCAGCACACCACCGAACAAGATGTTGCTCACAATAGAATCCATAACCAAATCAATGAAGATACCCTGATCCATCAAGGTAATCATATTGAGGCGTTCGTCCTCCGCCATCATCTTTTCAAAACGTTCCAACAACAAGTCAGAAACCTCGCCGGTAGAATAGCCGGTCTGTTTCTGGATAGTCAGCATACATCCCACACTACCATTTACATTGGTATAAGACGCTGCACTGTTATCTACGATAAATACATCTGCAATATCGCCTAAAGTGATGACCGGTACATCCTCCATGTGTAAATCCATAAGCGGTAAACTCTGCAAATCTTCAATAGTTTCCGGCTTATCACCAATACGTACCAAATAGCTGACACCGTCTTCTGTTACATAGCCGGCAGGCATAGAGAAATTCTGCGCCATCAGCAGGTTTTTCAACATATCCACTGTTAAAATTGCCGACATATCAGCCTGTTCATATGCAGTTTCACGACCTTCTTCCAATTGCTTTTCGCCGTCCTCCAACTGCTTCTCTGCTTCTGTCAACTGCTCTTCACCGGCTTCAAGCTGTTCCAACGCACTATCTAACTGCGCCTGAGTCACACCCAACTGGTATTCACCCAATGCAATCTGAGATGCTGCATTCGAAAATTCAATTGCTGCAGTCAACTGACCTTTTTCCACCTCAAGCAAACCATTATTTACTTTTACCAAACCATCATTGATAGTCGCTAATGTCTGGTTCATCAAAGTTTGGAAACCACTTAATCCCAGACCGTTTGTTATAGTATTTAAATTATCTTCCAGTTTAAGAATCTGCACATTCAACAGCAAATCAATCAAAGTCATATTGGTCGTAACTTCTTCATGATTCTCTGCCGAAGTCCAATCCAGATTTTTTAATGTGGTCACCATGCCGGCCAACGAAGCATCTGCAGAAGTCATCTGTACAATAATCGCATTCTCCACATAAGACTTCTTTATTTGTTCAATTTGTGCCTTGAGCGCTTCCACTTCTGCATTTTTATTTTCTGCATCCGAATCACTGACTGACGCCAATTCTTCCAACGCAACCTGCAATTTACCATATACAGTCTGATACTGTCCGTGAATTTCCAAAACAGGTTTGATTGCATCAATACCTGCCTGCAAAGACTGCGCTGTAGTCAGATTGGTGGTAATAGTCATCTTCGTTGCTTCTAAATTGGTTTTTGCCGTAAGAAGCTCTGTCTTTGTTGCCGCCAATTGCTCCAAGGTTTCCTGCTTCTGCTTCTCCAACTCTGCCTTGCCATCTTCCAGTTCAGCCTTACCATTATCTAATTCCTGCTGACCATTTATAATTTCAGACTTACCGTCTTCCAGTTCTTGTTTACTGTCTTCCAGCTTCTGCTTTCCTTCTGCCAGTTCATCTGCTGCTTCCTGCATCTTTTTATCTATGGCGGCAAAAATTTTCGCATTTACCTCATCCACCTTTTCCTGGCGAATGATTACATTTATACTTTCCTCTAACAGACCGTCCGCTGTAACACTTGCTACACCTTCAATACTCTCCAAATCCGGTACAACATTTTCCTCTACATAAGTACTGATTTGCGCATGATCCATGCCTTCCACACCAACTGCAGCAATCATGACCGGAAGCATATCCGGATTTAATTTGATAATAATGGGATTGCTGATGGCATCGTCCCACGCAGACGTTATCTGGTCAAGACTCTCCCGCATTTCCAAAGATACTGCATTCATATCCGCTGATTGCGCAAACTCCAGTATAACCATGGAATAATTATCCGAGGATGTTGAAGAAACACTTTGTATATTACTTATGGTAGCCATGGCGGCTTCCACCGGTCTGGTCACTTCCGATTCCACGGTCTCAGGACTCGCTCCGGGATATGTAGTTACAACAATAACATATGGCAAACTCATACTGGGCAATAAATCCGTAGTCATTTTCGTAAAGGAAACAATTCCCAATACAATTGCCAACACTACACCTACTAATACTGTATACGGTTTTTTTACACTAAATTTTGATAACATATTCTCTCCAATTCTGTTCAACTATAAACAATCATGCGTTCTCAATTATATTACTAGGTTTTTTCACTGTCAACATACCATCTTTAGTAAATATATTAAAAAAGGATAAAGTTTACACTTTATCCCTGTTTTTTACAATTTTTCTGATTTTACTCTTCACTCGTTGCAATGCATTGTCTGTAGATTTTTCATCTCGGCCCAAAACTTTGGCAATCTGCGAATAACTCATTCCCGTCATATACAAGTCCAACACCTGCTTTTCAAACGGGCTTAATTCCTTATCAATCTGATTCTCCAGAAGTTCGGTTCGTTCTTTATCCAAAAACAATGTCTCCGGATTATTTCCCTGCACAGTGGTGAACTCTTGTATTATTGTCTGTCCTTCCCTTTCTTTCTCTTCTGTGCTTAAAGAAACTGCATAATTAAGCGGCCAATGTTTTTTTCTCTGAGAAGCTTGTACCGCCGTATACATTTGTCTGCTGACGCACAAATCCGCAAAGGTATAAAAACTGGCATCCCGTCCACTGTCATAATCCCGCACAGCCTTAAACAATCCAATCATCCCTTCCTGGATTAAATCCTCGGTGTCAGCACCCAAAATAAACATGGACTAAGTCGGATCGTAGCC
>JAZNQI010000111.1:0-30813 GCA_045590095.1 Acetatifactor sp.
GCAGTAATCTGAGTCGAAGTTAGAAGGGAAAGCACA
Organism: Acetatifactor sp.; assembly: GCA_045590095.1. Taxonomy (GTDB): domain Bacteria; phylum Bacillota; class Clostridia; order Lachnospirales; family Lachnospiraceae; genus Acetatifactor. The sequence goes on from JAZNQI010000111.1 coordinate 37, forward strand.
TCTTCCTTCATATCCTAAGAAGTGATGAAGAGGGCTGAACTTACCGTTATATGTACCTGCCGCTTTTCTTGCTGCCAAATTATCTTTTACCATGGCAGAGAATAGTTTTTCAGATTCAATCAGAGAAACCTGTACATTTCCGTGCGGATCTCTTTCCAAGAATAATTGTTGTTGAATTGCTTCCGGAAGGATTGCGAATACATCCATAGATTCTTTGGTTAATCCGTTTTTGATGAAGGCATATTTTTCTGCCCATGTCGGAAGCGCATTGAATGCATCTGCTTTGCTTCCTGCAAGTAGTTCGTTGATTTCGTGAATCAATACGGAAAATTCAGGAACGAATTCAACCACACCTTCAGGGATAACTGCAACACCGAAGTTCATTCCCTTAGCTGCTCTTGCTTCTACAGAATCAGCAATGTAATCAGCGATTGCTGAAAGGCTCATCTTCTTAGCTGCAACTTCTTCTGAAATCAAGCAGATGTTAGGCTGGGTCTCTAAAGCACATTCCAATGCAACGTGAGATGCGCTACGTCCCATAACCTTGATGAAATGCCAGTACTTCTTTGCAGAGTTACAGTCTCTTGCAATGTTACCGATGATTTCACTGTAAGTCTTGGTTGCGGTATCGAAACCGAATGAACACTCGATATCTTCATTCTTTAAGTCGCCGTCGATAGTCTTAGGACAACCGATTACCTGTACACCGGTGTTGTTTGCTGCAAAGTACTCAGCAAGGATACCTGCGTTGGTGTTGGAATCGTCACCACCGATAATAACGATAGCGGTGATACCGTGTTTCTTACAAACTTCAGCAGCAATAGCAAACTGCTCGTTTGTTTCAAGTTTGGTTCTGCCGGAACCGATAATGTCGAAACCACCGGTATTTCTGAACTGGTCGATATATTCGTCAGTCATAACGATGTAATCATCTTCAATAAGTCCGCTGGGACCGCCCTTGAAACCGTAAAGTTCGTTTTCTTTGTTGGTTGCCTTCAAAGCATCGTACAAACCACAAACAACGTTGTGTCCGCCGGGAGCCTGTCCACCGGAAAGGATAACACCTACGATCTGCTTCTTAGCTTCTGAGGTGTTCTGTCCCTTTTCAAAAGTGATTTCCTTCTTACCGTAGGTATTAGGGAAAAGTGCTTTAATCTTGTCCTGATCAGCTACGCTCTGAGTCTCTGCGCCTTCCTTTACACAAATATCAGCAATACCGTTTCTCAGCATGCCGGGAAGGTTGGGAGTATACTCATATCTAGCCTTCTGTAATGGTGAAATATTCATAACCATATCTCCTTTATGTAATTTTATCAGCATATATTTTAATATATTTTGCAGATAAAGTAAACATAGAAAGTGAAAAACAAAAGAAAAATGATTATTTATGTAGTTTTGATTGTATTTCCGAGCTTAACTGTTATAATTATTTTAGTAAGAATAAGTTTTGTCATAGGAAAAATAAAAGGGGAAAAAGGTGAAAATATTATACGGAACAGGTAATCCGGCGAAATTAGAGGCTATGAAACGCAGGTTGGAACCGTTGGGAATAGAGCTGATGGGATTGCAGGATATTAAAGCAATGGGGCTTACTATACCGGAGGTGGAAGAGACGGGTACTACGCCGTTGGAGAACGCAAGGCTGAAAGCAAATGCTTACTACGAAGCTTTTCATATGCCGGTCTTTTCTTGTGATTCGGGGCTGTATTTTGATAATGTGCCGGAGGAAATCCAGCCGGGAGTGCATGTGCGGACGATAAACGGAAAGTATCTGTCGGACGAGGAGATGCAGGCCTATTATGCCGGATTGGCTGGAAAATACGGGGATTTGACGGCCAGATATTGTAATGGAATTTGTTTTGTACAAGAAGATGGCAGAGTTCATGAAGCAATGGATCCGACTATGGAGAGTGAACGTTTTGTCTTGACAGATCGTATTCAACCTATTCGCAAGAAAGGATTTCCGTTAGACAGTTTATCGGTGGATAGGAAAACAGGAAAGTTTTATTATGATTTACCGGAAGGTGCTTTGGACCGAGTGGCGGTAGAGGATGGTTTTTTGGAGTTTTTTAAGCGAATTTTAGAGATGTAGCGTAAAATAGAAGACGCTTACGCGAGAGATGTGATATTTGGAGGAAGAATAATGCTTGGATTTGCATGTGAAGCCTGCGGCGGCGATATGAAGGTGCATCACACAGGAGCACTGAAATGTCCTTACTGTGGTGCAAAGAACTATTTTACAGATAAGCAGTTGGCGGAATATAAAGAATTTCGTCTGCGTATGCTGGAGTATTTAAGTGCTGTGGCCGAGGATAGAAATACTCCGGAAGGAAGAGCTTTTGTCTGGAACCGGGCAGAAACAATTACCTTTCAGGATGCAGAGGATATGGATATTACTGTTCAGTACATATATCATGTGAAGGAGAACGGAGTGGATATGTACTGTGCTAACAGCAATGTGATTTATGTGTATTCCCAGGAAAAAACACAGGAGGCAGATAGAGCTGTAAAAGCATTCACGAGGCTGGCATTTCCCCAGGCTGATATGAGAGGTTTGGGAAGATGTTTTCCAAAACTGGCGGGGGATTATAGATTAAAAGACGGACGTCGGATGCTGGTATACAGTAAGGAAGAGGATTTTTATCCTCTGGCTTTGTTTGGGGATTTGATTCCGGAACATGTGGAATGGATTATTTCAAGGTTGGAAAATATTGCCTGTGTGCTTCTTTATAATGAAATGGGGCATGGCAGCATCAGTAAGACCAGTGTTTTCATTAATCCCAAGACTCACGAGGCGGCACTGTACGGTGGCTGGGAAGGTGCACGTGCCGGAGTGACGTCCTCAGAGGCGGATTTAAGGGCTGTTCGACATGTGGCCGGGGAAATGCTGGGTGAAGGTTACAAAAGCGCTCCTGAGCCCTTGATACGCTTTATAGAGAGCAGACCGGCAAGTAATGCATATGATGATTTTGCTGCATGGGATACTGTGATTGAAACACAGTTGGGTGGCAGACACTTTACGAAATTTGAATCATAAAAAGGAGAAAAGAAAATGGGAAGAGGAAGTTATACCAGTGCAGACTGGACCAAATTGAAAAACAGTTCAAAGATTACGGAAGAATCTACAGCATCACAGCTTTTTAGAGCCAATCAGATGGAGGAACGCTTCAATCCGAAATTTATCAATGTAAGAGAAGCAAGAGACAATGAGGATCATCCCAATTCCACCCCTATTATGATTGGTTTGGACGTGACCGGTTCCATGGGTTATTTGTCAGCAGAAATTGCAAAGAACGGTTTGAATGAGACCATGATGAAGATTTATGCCAATAAACCTATTGAAGATCCGCAGATTTTGTTCGCGGCAATCGGTGATGTAATGGATGATGCTCCTTTACAGGTAACCCAGTTTGAGTCGGATATCCGTATCGCAGAACAGCTTTTAAGCCTTTGGTTAGAGGGCAGAGGCGGCGATTCGGCAGAAGATTATGAACTTTTGTGGTATTTTGCGGCTAAGCATGTAAAGACGGATTGCAATGAAAAGCACGGCAAGAAAGGTTATTTATTCACCATCGGAGATGCGGATTGTCATAAAAAGTTAAGCGGTGAACGTATTAAGTATATTTTTGATGACAACCATGGGGATGTAACCTCTAAGCAGTTAGCAGAGATGGCAAAAGAGAAGTTTGAAGTATTCCATATACATATTGAAAAGCACAGATCGGGTATTCCGGCTAATTTGCAGAGTATGTTGCCGGGCAGGATTCTGTGTATTCCCAAGGAAGCAGTAAATACTTTGCCGGAAATCATTATTTCCACCATGCAACTTGCAAACGGCGAGGAAGCGGAGGCTGTTATTTCACAGTGGTCAGAGCTTGCACAACCTATCGTGAAAAATGCCGTAAAGGATTTGGTACTTAAAACCAAGAAGAAAGGACTGTTCTTTTGAAAAGACCGTACATATATGCAGTAATCGGAAAGAATTTCGGAGATGAAGGAAAAGGGCTGGCAGTTGATTTTTTGTCTGCCCGGGCATCGGAAGGGAAAGTACTGGTGATTCGACATAATGGTGGTGCCCAGTCAGGACATACGGTGGATTTGAAGTCGAAACGATTTGTGTTTCATGAATTGTCATCAGGATCTTTTCGAGGTGCGGATACATTATGGGCGGATACTTTTTTCCCGGATTTGTATAAATTGGGAGAAGAGGCGGAGGAATTTCGGGAAATAAGCGGTTTCGTGCCGGAAATATATGCGGATCCGCAGACTCAGATAACATTAATAGATGATGTCCTTTTGAATATGGCAGCAGAGGAGAGTCGTGGTTCACAGCGACACGGTAGCTGCGGTATGGGGATTTATGAAGCGCAATGTCGCACGGAGGCAGGATTTGGAATAAGTGTTGGAGAGTTATTTCATATGGAAGTCCGTGATCTTGTAGCCGTGATGCAGAAGGTTCGTAAAGAATATTTACCCAAACGTATGGAGATACTGAATTTATCAAAAGGGAGTTTGGGGGAATATGAGGATTTGCTTAGAAGCGAAGAAGTATTGCAAAATGCTGCACTTCAAATATTAGAAAATTTGAGATATGTACGTATTGCAGAAAATATGCCCATGTTTTTACAACAGTATGGCAGAGTCATTTTTGAGAACGGACAGGGATTATTATTAGACGAAAGAAACGAACGGTATGCACCACATGTAACGGCATCACGTACCGGTCTTTCGAATATAGGTGCTTTTTTGAAACGCTATGGTTATGAATTAGATGAAGTTATTTATGTGACGCGCAGTTATGTGACCAGACATGGTGCAGGACCGCTTACAGGTGAGTGCAACCCATTGGAATTGGGGATTTGCGTACCGGATTTGACAAACGTGGAGAATCAGTGGCAGGGGAGGTTGCGTTATGCCAAACATGGCAGTATAGAGAGTTTCGTGGAGGCAGTCCGGGAAGATTTGCGTGAGTACAGTACATACCGTATGCATCCGCTTTGTCCGGTGCTTATGGTAACTCATTTAAACGAGACTCATAAGTATATATGTATGGAACCGGGGTATCTGTCTATAGAAGAGTTATGCAGGGAGCATTTGATACAGGAGTTGTTTCAAAAAGTTTATATATCCGAGACACCATATCAGGAACAGATTCATATTGTGTAGGGATTATTTCTTCATTGTGATATGCAGGGAGTTATGCTAACATAAAAGTAATGTGGGACATTCCACAAATAAATACAAGGAGAAGAAAGATGAACGAAAAAACACAAGATGCAATTTATGATGCCAAAAAACTTGGCGTAGGAAAAGTAACTGTTTTAGGTTTCCAGCATATGTTTGCAATGTTTGGAGCAACAGTGCTTGTCCCCATTTTAACAGGTTTAAATGTTTCTACCACCCTTTTATTTGCAGGTATAGGTACATTACTGTTTCATTTTCTGACGAAGAGAAAAGTTCCCGCTTTCCTGGGATCTTCCTTTGCTTTCCTGGGAGGGTACGGTGCAATTGCTCCACTTTTGGAAGATGGCAGCAGCAATGTGAAAATGATTCCCTATGCATGTTTTGGTGTGGCATGCGCCGGTTTGTTATATTTGGTTATGGCAGTTTTGTTTAAGCTGTTTTCGGCGCGCAAGATTATGAAATTCTTCCCGCCCATTGTAACAGGTCCTATTATCATTGCAATCGGGTTGACACTTTCCAAATCTGCAATTGATAATTGCGCTAACAATTGGTTGGTGGCGGTAGTGGCAATTATGGTAGTAATTCTTTGTAATATCTTTGGTAGAGGTATGATTAAGATTATTCCTATTTTGATTGGCGTAATCGTTTCTTATTTAGTCGGAATTGCTTTGGGTGAAACGAACTTCTCCGGTGTAAAAGAAGCGGCATGGGTAGGAATTCCTATCGTAAAGGATATGACAGTGTTGGCTATGTTTGGAGATAATTTTGATGTGGCTCAGATGATTACGGCCATGGTTACCATCATGCCCATTGCTTTGGCAACGATTGTAGAACATATTGGTGATATTTCAGCGATTTCTTCCACAACAGGAATTAACTATATTAAAGATCCCGGCCTTCACAGAACATTATTGGGGGACGGTATTGCAACGATTGTAGCGTCTCTGTTCGGAGCACCTGCAAATACCACCTATGGTGAAAATACCGGTGTTTTGAATTTGTCAAAGGTGTATGATCCTTTTGTTGTAAGATTGGCAGCAGGATTTGCCATCATATTCTCTTTCTGCCCCAAATTTGCAGCAGTGATTCAGGCTATGCCTGCAGCAACTGTGGGCGGTATTTCATTGATTCTCTACGGTATGATTTCAGCAGTAGGTGTTCGTAACATTGTGGAAAATCATGTAGACTTTACGGCAACCAGAAATGTAATTATCGCAGCTTTGATTTTAGTGCTTTCCATTGGTGTAAATTACAGTGCAGCAGGCGCTATTGCATTCCAAATCGGTGAGATTACCATTAAGCTTTCCGGTCTTGCGGTAGGTGCATTGACGGGTATACTTTTGAATGCAATATTGCCCGGTAAAGATTATGAATTTAATGAATCAAATTAATGAATGATTAAAAGCCTTCCGTGTGAAAAACGGAAGGCTTTTTGCTATATGGTATAGTTGTTATCTTATTTGGTTCCGAAGATTCTGTCACCGGCATCGCCTAAACCCGGCATAATATAAGCATTTTCATTAAGTTCTCTATCCAGATTGCCTACATAAATTTTAACGTCAGGATGTGCTTTGTGAAGCTTCTCCAGTCCTTCCGGTGCAGCGATAACACATAAGAAATTAATATCTTTACCACCATATTTCTTGATGAAGTCTAAGGCAGCAATGGCAGAACCACCTGTAGCGAGCATGGGGTCTACCACAAAAATCTTACGCATATCTATGGAAGAAGGAAGTTTACAATAGTATTCCTGAGGCTCAAAGGTTTTTTCATCACGATAAAGGCCGATATGTCCTACTTTGGCAGTGGGCATTAATTTAAGAAGTCCGCCTACCATACCTAATCCGGCGCGGAGAATGGGGACAATTGCCTGCTTTTTACCTGCTATTACAGGACAGCTGGCAGTTTCGATAGGGGTTTCCACATCCACATATTCCAATTCCAAATCGCGAAGTGCTTCGTAGCCAATAAGCATGGCAATTTCTTCTACGATGGCACGGAATTCATTTGTTCCGGTATTTTTATTGCGAAGCATGGTTATCTTATGTTTAATTAACGGATGGTCACAAATCATGATATTTTCGTTTTTAGAGTACATATTTTTACCTCCCTTTCATTTGTTTTATTCCATTGTAGCGATTATTAAAAAACTTTTCAAGATATGTGAATAATATTTTGGCTGTTTCTTGATTTGGTCAGTAAAATATCTTAAAATACAAATAAGTGAAAGAAAAGAAGGGAGCCTTTGTTTATGATAGGGAAGCTTATAGGATCATCAAATAAGAAAAAAATAGCTGAAATGCAGGAAAGTGCCGAAAAACAAAAGGCAATTGCGGAAAGAATGTCTAATGTTTCTGACAATATTATTACATACTATAATGAAGCTGATGGTTATGTGAAGCAATTGAGTAATGCTATTGATACCAGTAATTCTTCTATGCAGGATATCGCACAGAGTATAGAGCATACTTCTAAAGCAATTCAGGAACAGTCCCATATGTGCGTAGCTATTCAAAATAATACTCAGGATGCAAAGGCACAGGCTGAACTTATGGAGCAGGCATCTCAAAAGACTCATGAAGAGGTAGAGTCCGGTGCTAAGGCAATGAAAGAATTGCGTAAAAATGCTCAAAACGTTGAAAAAGATAATCAAGAAACAGTAAAATATATCAAAGCACTGAATGAAGGCGCTACCAAGGTTAATAATATTTTAGCTACGATTGTCAGTATTTCTGCACAGACGAATTTGCTGGCATTAAATGCGTCCATAGAAGCAGCCAGAGCAGGAGAGGCTGGAAAAGGATTTGCTGTTGTTGCTGAAGAAATCAGAGTGTTGTCAGAGCAGACCAAGAATGCAACAGAAAATATTAAAGATATTTTGGATGAGTTTGATGAAAATGTGGCAAGTGTAACTGCCAGTGTCGGACATTCTGTAGAGATTGCGGCACAGCAGAATGCATTAATTGAAGAAACCGGTGCGAAATTTGCAGCCATTGACAATGGTGTGGGTGAGTTGGTGCAGACAATCAATAATATGAAGAAGTTGATTGACGAAATTAATGACTCGTCTGTAGTAATTGCGAAGGGAATTACGGAGTTGTCAGCCGGAAGTCAGCAAGTGGCGGCGGTATCCAATGAAGGTGCAGAGCTCATGACAGGAGCAGTGGACAATATGGATAAGGTAAATAAAACCCTTGCAAATATTTATGGTTTGGCAAATGAATTGAAGCAATAAGATAAAAAGGCTTAGAGCAAAAGCTCTAAGTCTTTCTTTTTTTGCGTGTAATGTTTTGTATTTGCTTATATGCATTCATAGCTTTTTCTTTGTGGATATTACTTAATGTCTGATCTGTATAGGCAGCCGTTTCCACCAATGAAATAAATTCATTTATACTCTGCAGATACTGTTGCTCAAACCGTACCCCGTATTCCCTGGGGGTTAATGTATGAGCGTTAAGGATGGTCTTGTTCGTATAATGATTAAAGATACGTTTGTATATCATTAAAATCGTGTTTTTGTAGGAAGCCTTTTGGGCCCGACGACGAAACAGAGATTCGCTGATTAGTGGTTGCAGACACAAATTTATAAACAAAATAAAAATGATTACTGCAGAAACAACTGCAAAAATAATAAGGGCACGATATCCTACGACCATTAAGTAGGTAGTAAAACCATTTCCTTTCCGGCTATTATCCGTAGAACGATAAATAGCAGGTTTTGTAGCTTCAAATACCACATATCCTACATTGGGGATATAAACCTCCGGATAAGCATGGCCGCAATCGGTACGAACAACGTATTCACCGCCATATTCCGGTTCGGGAACAAAGCCTTCGGTATATTTTGTAACCAATCCTACAGAACGTGCCATTAAAACATAGGCTGAGGCATAATCGGAACAGGTTCCGGTTTTACCCTCAAAGAGAAAATACTCTACGCTGTCATCCGGTGCCCGGTAAGAGAGGTCATAAACAAAATCATTCTGTTCAAAGTATTCTTGCAGGGCAGTTGCCTTTTCCCAATCATTGGTGCAATTTTGGGTGATTTCTTCAGCCAATTCCTTGATTTTCGTAGGAATCTTTGCGGTATTTTCACTATATAGTTGTCGGTAGATTTGCGCTTCCAAAGCATCTTCTAAATAATAACGTGCAACAACGGAATATTCATTTAGCCCACCATCATTGAGGATTGATGTTAATTCTATTAACATCTCGATAGACTCGTCTAAACTCATGTCGCATCCTCCGGCATTTGCCCATACAGATGCTACGGGAAGTGAATCATAATAAGTTACCGAAAATTCCAAATCCTTATACAAGAAACCGCTTGTACGTTGATATACACCGGTTTTGGAGACCGCAGTATTGATAAAGTCTCCCTGTGTATCAGCGCCTATAATGGAAAGAGCGTAAGCTCCCGGCGGTGTAATATATGCAACGCTCGGGAAATTAGTGGTTTCCACGGTGATGATGTCATGGTTTTTCGGCAATTGATGAGGGATATTTTCCAATCCGTATTTTTCCAAAAAACCGGGAGATAAATCTTCAGCAGCGTAAATAGCCTGTGCCAACAGAGACTGATTTAAATGAGTTTTCCCAATTTCCCAAGTGGAAGGCAATATTTGAGGGGTTGAAGAATAATCGTAGGATTTCCAATAATCTTTTTTGAAATCATAGTAGTCAAAAGTCTGCCTGGTCAGGTATATGATAGGCCCCAAATCCACAGACCGTATTTCGTATAATTTACGGTCGTTCAGCTGTTCAAAATTGTCTGCATTTCCGGAGTGATCACTCATGGCAGAGTATTCTTCCGGAAGGAGGGTGCTTACGTTGCCACCCAAAAACAAATCTTCAAAAATATAGTAGTATCGGGTTTCTTTTTCTTTTGGAACAGCAAGGCCGATCATCAAAAATAAAACAGTGTAAAGAGATAAAGACAGAACACCTGATACTTGGCCTATTTTTCGTTTTTCACGATCCTTCTTAGCACGATTGTGAAGCAGAAATGCCAAGATATTGAGCGCCATTACAATTACTGCATAGGTAATCTCCATCTTGTGCATAAGTTTTACATGTATTACAAAAGGAATGAGGCTTACCAACATTAAGAAGGAAGTACGATACAATGCCATGGTGAAATAAAAGATGACCATAGCGAAGAAAACTGTAAATATCAGTAAAAGCGAAAGTAAATACTTAAAGGTTGTTTCGATGGAATCACCACCGGACATGAACCAATATATATACGTTCGGCCCCAGTCTACTTCGAACATAATTTGAATAAAGGCGTACAGTACGGACACGATTAGTATTGTAACAAGTAATCCACCCACAAATCGGTGTTCCTGAACATATTCGCATAAAAGGAATACGCCTATACACATTAGGATTTGAAGAATAGTCCAATAGGAAAAAAGAGGAATATTAAACGCATAAAAAACGTTTAGACTGGATACCAATGCCAATAAAAACGGAATGGGCAGCAATTTTGCGTCCTTGCGTAGTTTTTGCCAATAGGATATCTTTTCGTCACTTTTTTTGCGTGTTTGTTCTGTAACCTCTCGGGTAATAATGTGTTTTTTTCCTTCTTCCATCACCGAATAAATGGTAGTGTACATATTTTCGGTATAGGAGAGAAGTGCTTCGTGCGCATTTGCATAGGTGTTAGGAGTGGAAAATAAGGAAACTGCACTTTTGCTTTGTTGTAATTCTTCCAGCGGAAAGCGTTGAATGTAATTATCATCGCTAAAGTGATAATGAGCCAAATCCAAACGGACATTTTCCAAATCCTGTTCATCATTGATTTCGTATTTAATAAAGGAGTCTTTGAAACGGGCAAAGAAATTGATGGTATAGTTGTGACGTAATAACACGTAAAGAATACCCAGTGCATTTTCAATGGCATTTTCCGCCGCTTTACATAATACATTTTCCTTTGTGCAATCGTTGAAGCAGGAGTAGGTCAGTAACTCCTCGATATTAAGTTCTTCTTTTTGGAAAGTGCTGTCCAAAACTACATTTATAGCTTGAGAAGCCATTTCATCATCCAGACGCACCAAAAGTTTATTTTTGCGGGCAGACTGTTTCCAATTGATTCGTTTCAATGGGTCACCCGGCGTATATTCACGATTGTTGTAACCCGGAAATCCTCCGAAAGAAGCAACGGAAGATTCCGTAGTATCATCGCTGCCTTCTGAGTGCAGGGAGGCTTGCATGGTCTTTAAGAGATTATCATCTCTGGCAGAAATTTCTGCAATATCAGGAATTACAGCGACTTTGGCCTGAAGGTTCTCATAATTGATTTTTCGGATAGGAAAAGAAAACAGACCCAGATAGTCGGTAACTCGTATTTTTGATATACCAACGGTGGATTCCCCGCAGATTTGAGCAGTGAAGCTGACGGAAAAGCTTTGGGTAGCCTTGGAAATCACAGAAGCCAGTATGTGAGGCGCAAAGCACCGCATACCGGCAGTTTGAATAAATGATATATCCAAAGGGGGCGTGGGGAAAATAGAGCGATTGCTTAAGTGCAAGGTCATGCTGCAAGTATCCCCTTTGGCCAGCAACGATTCCTTCATTTCACAGGTTACACTGAGAAAACGACTGCTTAACCACGCCAGAAAAACAGACAGAACAGGAGCCAGTATCAGAGACAACAAAAGAAACCATCCCACATTTGCATCCAAAAATAATGCAAAGATAATGGCAAATATCATGGCAAATATATAATTGACAAATCCTTTGCTGATTTGCAGAAAATGTTTCATATGGACTCCTGTAGTGCTATTCGGTAGGAACGTTTAGGTCGTCTAATAACTTGCGAATAGCATTTTCGGTATTACTCAATAATGATTTCCCCTTGGGGGTTAAAATGATTCTGTGAGACAGTACATAAGGTGCCAACATCTTAATATCGTCAGGAAGAACGTACTCACGTCCCTGAATCAATGCATAGGCTTTCGCCATACGATAAAGTGCAATACTTCCTCTGGGACTGACACCTAACTGAATATAATCAGCGGTTCTGGTAGCGTTAACAATATTTACAATATATGCTCTGATGGCATCGGAACAGTGAATTTCAGTAGTGTCATCAGCTAATGTCATAATATCTTCACAGGTAAGAACCTGATCTAATTGTTTTGCAGAGACTTGTTTTTCGTTTCGCAAAATAATATCCATTTCATCCTGAATGGTAGGGTATCCCAAGCTGATTTTCATGATGAAACGGTCCATCTGAGCTTCCGGCAAGTGATAGGTACCATAAGTTTCAACCGGATTCTGGGTAGCAAGTACCATAAAGGGTTTGGGCAGAGGATACGTAATACCATCCATAGTTACCTGCTGCTCCTCCATGATTTCCAAAAGCGCAGACTGGGATTTGGGTGAAGAACGATTGATTTCATCTGCCAAAAGGAAATTGCAAAAAGCAGCACCCTTGCGAAATTCACTTTCGTGAGTTTGGGTATTGATTAAGGTAAATCCGGTGATATCCGTAGGCATAATATCAGGAGTCATTTGCAAACGTCCGAATACCCCCTTGCAGGAATGAGCAAGAGCAGATACCAACTGGGTTTTTCCTACACCGGGTACGTCTTCAATCAGAACATGTCCTCCGGCAAGCATGGCAGCTACGATTAATTCAATGCAGCTACGTTTTCCTACGATAACCTTTTCTATATTTCCGATTAAAGCGTTTACTTTTTCACATTGTAGTTGTTGTTTTTCGTTCATAGAAGTCATCCCCCTATTTGTTTATATTACATATTTAAAGAATATCATGTAACGGTTTATTTGTAAATCAATAAAATAGTTGAAAATGGTGCATAATAAACAATAACTTTAGAATATGAAAAGGGAGATTTTTTATGCAAATACAACTTAATTCAGATATAAAGTATGTAGGAGTGGATGACAGTGTATTGGATTTGTTCGAGAATCAGTATCCGTTATCCAAAGGTGTTTCCTATAATTCATATGTGATTATGGACACTGTGGTAGCAGTAGTGGATACTGTAGACCAAAGAGGGCAGGAGGCATGGGAGAAAAATCTGTTGGAGACATTAAACGGACGGCAGGTGGATTTTTTGATTTTGCAACATTTGGAGCCGGATCATGCAGGTGGGATATTGCGAATGCTGGATTTGTTTCCGCAAGTGGTTTTAGTGGGCAATGAAAAGACTTTTGTAATGCTTTCTCAATACTTTTTTTTGCCGCCTCAGATAAATACATTAATCGTAAAGGAAGGAGATAAGCTTTCTTTGGGAAAGCATATTCTGCACTTCTTTATGGCACCCATGGTACACTGGCCGGAGGTGATGGTAACTTATGAAAGTACGGAAAAAGTGTTGTTTTCCGCAGATGCCTTTGGAAAGTTCGGAGCTCTTAGTCTGACAAAGGAAGAAGGTTGGGCCTGTGAAGCCAGACGATATTATTTTAACATTGTAGGGAAATACGGGGCAGCAGTACAAAGACTTTTACAAAAGGTGGAAAACTTGGAGATTGGGTGTGTATGTCCCTTGCATGGTCCGGTATTGAAAGAAGGCTTGCAAAATTATGTAAACCTGTATAAGATATGGAGTAGTTATCAGCCGGAAAGTAAGGGAGTAGTAATTGCGTATGCGTCTATTTATGGTAATACTGCAAAGGTGGCAGAAAAACTGGCGTAACTATTGGAGAAAAAAGGAATACGATATCGTTTGCATGATTTGGTGCGTGCAGATATGTCTCAGGTAATTTCAGATGCTTTTCGTTATGATAAACTGGTTTTGGCGGCGTCAAGTTATGATGGAGGAGTGTTTCCTGTTATGGAAGATTTATTGCATCATCTGCGAAGTAAGGCTTTTCAAAAACGTAGGGTGGCACTTATTGAGAACGGTTCCTGGCAACCTACCGCAGCGCGGACCATGAAAGGTATTTTGGAGACTATGAAAGATTTGGAGATAATGGAACCAGTGGTAACGGTCTTTTCAACCATGAAAGAAGAGAATGTAGCAATGTTAGAAGAATTGGCGGAGCATTTACTGTAGATTTTTTGGATGGCTTGTGATAAGATGTACGCGAATAAGGAGGGGCAGTACAGTACTGTCTGAGGAATACATGAGTGAGAAACATTGGGCATCGGTGTGGGGAAATGCAGTTTCCATCGGAGAAAACAGACCGGAAAGTTATGGAAGAAATATAACTCTGCGTTATAATATTTATTCTCCCTTTGCCGGAGAAGCGGTGAGAGTTACCTTTGATAATTACTGCGGAACGGATCCTATTACTATTTCAAGGAGTAGTTTTTATAACGGAGAAGAATTTGTCACATTAACCTATGGTGGTCTGGAAAGCGTGACTGTGGCAGCAGGAGAATCTGTGGTTTCGGACGAAGTAAAGATGGCTGTGAGAGCGGGCAACAATTCCTTTGTCAGTTTCTACTTGGGAGAGTTTACACAAATGCGTTCGGCAGTGTATACCTGCGGACCGCTTACAAAAGGCTTGTATGCGGTGGGGGATTATACTTATGAAAAAGAGATACCCATTACGGTGTCCAGAGGAACCAATATTTTTTACTTTTTGAGTAATGTGTCGGTTTATACAAGTATAGAGAACCGTACGATTGTGTGCTATGGAGATTCCATTACTGCGCAGGATTGGCCGGATTATTTGAATCTTCGTCTGAAGGAAGAGGGATATACGCATACGGCAGTCATTCGACGTGCTACCAGTGGTTCTCGTATTTTAAGGGAGTATGATTGCTTGACTTATGCTTCCTATGGCTTGATGGGGGCGAAAAGATTTGCCCACGAGGTACCTACAGACGGCGCGGATACGGTGTTAATCCAGCAGGGTATCAATGATATTATTCATCCGGTAGGTGTGGAGGTAAATCCCTTCCGACCTATGAGTGATTTGCCCACTGCCCAGGAACTCATAAAGGGATTGAAAAGATATATTGAGCAGGCAAGAGAGTTTGGATATAAGGTATATGTGGGTACGTTGCTTCCTATTAAGGGTTGGCGTACGTATGCTCCTTTCAGGGATGAACTGAAAGATGCCTATAATGATTTTATTCGAACCACGGATTTGATTGATGGAGTGGTGGACTTTGATAAGGCGGTGAGAGACCCGTTGGATAGGGCTGCCTTTTTGGAAAAGTATGACAGCGGTGATCATTTGCATCCGAGCGATTTAGGATATAAGAGAATAGCGGAGGAAGTGCCGAGGGAGATATTTAAATAAGGATAAGGAGAACGGAAGATGAAAAGAAGAATCAGTCGATCCTTTTTGTTGTTAATGGTGTTAGTCATGATTACATGTAGTTGTATTTCGGGGGCTAAGATGACTGCGCATGCAGCTACAAGCGGTAATATGGATGGAATCAGAGATTTTGTTTCACGTATGTATACTGTAGCATTGGGGCGTAACGCAGATGCAGAAGGACTAGAGTTTTGGAGTAATTTACTTGCAAGTAAGGGCAGTGATGGTGCCAATATAGCTTATGGCTTTATCATGAGTGAGGAATTTATCGGTAAAAACTTAAGTAATGTGGAGTATTTGCATATTTTGTACAGAACATTTTTTAATCGTGAGGCAGATCAGGGGGGATTTGATTTTTGGATGAACCTTTTAAATACAGGAACTTCCAGAGGAACTGTTCTTGCAGGATTTGTTAATTCGGTGGAGTTTTCTGATTTGTGTAATGAATTTGGTATTTTGAGAGGTTATATGTATCAGGATGGCAAAGCGTCAAATCCGGGAATTGCTCAATTTGTATATCGCCTTTATAGTGTGGCATTGGGAAGAGAAGGCGATGCAGATGGTATAAATGCTTGGACAGAAAGAATTGCAGAAAAAGAGTGGAGCGCAGAGAAGGTGGCAACCACCGGATTTTTTGATTCTCAGGAATTTCAAAATAGGAATCTTTCAAACCGTGCATTTATTGATGTATTGTATGCGACTTTCTTTGACAGACCCGGCGATGATGCGGGAATTACTTCTTGGATGAAGCATTTAGAGAATGGAATGTCAAGGCAGGATGTAGTGTTTGGTTTTTCACGCTCAGCAGAATTCATTGAAATTCTTAAAAAATACGGATTATATGAGGAAAAGAAGATTGTTCATCTACTAAAAACAGCAGATGTGACCAGATATGGATATGATGAATGGAGTGGTTCAACTGTTGATAAGGGGCATATAGAGTGTGTATATGATGAAGAGGGAAGACTTCTTACAAAAATTCAAACATCAAATTCCTGGTTTATGGGTTCCTATACAGGGTATTATACATATGATAATAAAGGAAGACTTATTAAAGAAATCTATTACAACGATAAAGGCGCTATCGTTGACAGTGTAAATTTCTGCAATGATGATGTTTTCGATGTTTACAGATGGACTGAGTATGAATATGACACAAGAGGAAATGTAAGCAAGTATGTTAAATATAATGCGAATAAAACTATATGGGAAGCTGTTGAAAATACATATGATGAAAATAATAATTTAATCAAAGAGAAATATAGTGATACACTCTGGTATGAAAACTATTACAATGATTTCAATAAGCTTACCGCAAGATATTGTTACAGCAATGGAAAGAGAAGCACAAAGGTAACGAATAAGTATGACGCGGAAGGCTATCTGACAGAAAGCTGGGGATATGTCAGTATGACAGGAGGATTCCCAATAACCTATTATAACCGAGAAGGAAAACCCACTCGAACTGCATACAGAGATAAGAATGGCAATATCCTTTCTAATATGTATGATGAATACGATGCATACGGAAATATAGTGAAATCAGTTAATGGAAACGATATTACAATTTATCGATATACATATGATGAGCAGGGCAACATGACATCGGTATTATATGAAAATGGTGATTATAATGTATATACATATGATGCTTATGGTAATTGTATAAAGGAAGCGCGTTATTCTGAGAATAAATTGTTTTATTTATTTGAGGAAACATACGTAAGTTTTGAAATGAGCGTAGGTAGAAAGTAGTAAAGAGGGAATCGGGTAACCGGTTCCTTTTTGATTGCAGCTTCTTCAGAATTATTTATAAACGCCATTTATGGGGAGTGATGTGGTAAAATGAATATAAGGACAAGATTTGAACGAACTTAGACAAGTGTGTGTACGAGATATTAAATTTGGGAGAAAAATATGAAATACAGAAAAGTAACTGATATTTTGCCAGCGGAATTGGTAGACAAAATTCAAGATTATATTCAGGGAGAGTATATTTATATTCCTCGCAGAGAAAAGAAAACAGATGGTAATGTCACGGCTTATCAACGGGAATTACAAAAAAGGAATGCCAATATTTATTTGAAAGTGTTGGAAGGGATGTCCAAGAAGGAACTGGCAGAAAAATACAATTTGTCTCAGTCCAGTATCCGTAGAATTGTTGTGACTCAAAGGAAGGAGTATGTTGTGAGACAGGAAAAAATAGAGGGAATATTAAGCGACTGGGGAATGGAAGGGCTGTCTGTGGTGCAAGTCTATGACTCAGCATGGCAAATTGGAGATGAATACATTTTGAAGGTTTATGATAATACAGAAGATTTGGAAAGAAATATCAGGATGCTTCGCTTGTTGGGCGCCAAGGGGGTTCCTGTGGCAGAGATAATCCCGACTGTGGAAAATGAGAAGTACGTATTGCGTGAAGGTGTTGCATATGTACTGACCAAAAAACTTCCGGGTAATAATATTGTGGCATTCGATAAGGATTTTTCACAAGCGAAAGCGTTAGGAAGAGCGCTTGGAAAACTTCACCTGGCATTGGAGGAAATCGGAGAAACAGAAAGATTTTGGGAAAACAGTATGCTGATAGAATTAAAGAGCTGGATTCGGGAGATATTTGAGAAACGTGATTGGTCGGATGTCAGTAAAGAAGAATTTGAGAAGATAGTTATTACACTGGAGAACAACTATGAATGTTTACCGGTGCAATTAATTCACAGAGATGTGCATTTTGGAAACTTTCTGTTCCATAAGGGTGAGTTTTCAGGGTATATTGATTTTGATTTGAGTCAGAAGAATATTCGCATCTTTGATATTTGCTACTTCTTGTTGGGGTTATTGTGCGAAGAGGAAAAACGAGAGATTACTTTTGAGGAATGGATGAAGATCGGTAAACAGGTATTTGCGGGATATGCGGAGTATGTTTTTTTGACACGGGAGGAAATGCAGGTGATACCTTATGTTATGGAAAGTATAGAGTTGTTATTTGCTGCATGGTTTATACAGTGCGAGGACGAAATCTGCGCCCGAGATGCGTTGCAGTTGTTTGAGTTTGTCAAAAGTCACGAAGAGGAGATAGAGAACATGGAAATATATTTTCAGTAACAAAACTCTTGCCATTATGTTTAAAAGGTTATATACTCAAAATATAAACAAGACAGTAATTGTAATAAAATAATGCAGGAAAAAGATTTAATTGAAAAACATTTGGAGAACTATGAGGATGTTTTTAAGGATATTATCAATGTATTGTTATTTCAGGGCAGAGAGGTCTTACGGGGAGAAATGGTTGAACAGTCGGTAACCCAGTCGGTATATTTCATGGAAGGACATGTGCGTGGACAGGACAGGGATATTGCAAAATATTGGTTGTCAGATGGAATCAGATTGGCTTTCTTAGGAATAGAAAATCAAAGTCAGGTAGACAAATATATGCCCATGAGGCTTTTGAGTTACGACGGGGCTGCATACAGAAGTCAACTACAGGAGAACGGTAAGAAAAGATGTTATCCGGTGATTACTTTGGTTTTGTATTTTGGATATAAGTATCGATGGAAGAAAGTGTAAGCAAGTTTCAAAGCGATTTTCGAATTATTGCAGATTATTTTGTTCAAATGCGTGTAAAAGGAACCTATATACCGGGAAATATCGGAATGAAGCATCCGTATGAAACGATGAAATTGTTATCAGTATTGACCAAAGATAGCAGATTTTTAATGGTATGTGAGAGAAATGAGAAAGGAGGAATGACCATGTGTGAAGTATTGGACAGAGTTGAACAAAGAGGGTATAAAGCAGGAGAAAAACGAGGAGAAAAACGAGGAGAAAAACGAGGTCGATTTAATGTCCTAAGAGAGTTGGTAGAAAACGGTGTGCTATCTTTGAGTGAAGCGGCAAAACATATCAATATGTCAGAAGAAAAATTTCGTAATAAAATTCTAAAATAATTTCTATAAGTCAGAAGTAAAAATCCATAGAGAAAGGAAAGTAATTACTGTTTTGTTTTATCGAAAATACCATCAAAAGTGAAAAACTATTAGATAAGTATAAAGTATAGGAAATATCAGCACTTCTTATAAGAAAACCTTTTCCGAAACACAAGATATTGTAGAAAAATGTCAAACTTGGACTGTACAAACACAAGATTTAGTGGTACAATGAATTCGTATCGGGAAAATGTACAAAATACGGAAGGGGTTATATATATGAAGGTTATTAAGAGAAACGGTTCGGAAGTAGATTTTGATCTGGATAAGATAATTAACGCGATTTCGAAAGCAAATAAAGCGGCGGTGAAGGAAGAACTGACACAGGCGCAGATTGAGGAGATTGCTGAATATATTAATTTCAAATGTACCAAGATGAATCGTGCGATTTCCGTAGAAGAAATGCAAGATATGGTAGAAAACCAGATTATGGCACAAGGTGCTTTTAATGTGGCTAGATGCTATGTTAAGTATCGTTATACCAGATTCCTTATTCGTAAGAGCAATACTACGGACGATAGAATTTTATCGTTAATTGAATGCAACAATGAAGAAGTAATGCAGGAGAACTCTAATAAAGACCCTATTATTAACAGTGTGCAGCGCGATTATATGGCAGGTGAAGTAAGCAGAGACCTAACCAGACGAATTTTACTGCCGGAAGAAATTGTAAAGGCTGATAAGGAAGGTATTATTCATTTCCATGATTCGGACTATTTTGCCCAGCATATGCATAACTGTGATTTGGTAAATCTGGAAGATATGCTTCAGAACGGTACCGTTATCAGTGAAACATATATTGACAAACCTCATAGTTTTTCGACTGCTTGTAATATTGCCACCCAGATTATTGCGCAGGTTGCAAGCAATCAGTATGGCGGACAGAGTATCAGTTTGGCACATTTGGCGCCTTTCATTCAGGTTTCCAGAGAGAAGATTCGTAGGGAATTATTGGAAGATGCAGCGATAATGGGTCAGACACCATCTGAAGAAATCATTAATCAGATAGTTGAAAAACGTCTGAAAAAAGAAATCGAAAAGGGTGTACAGACTATTCAGTATCAGGTAATTACCTTGATGACCACCAACGGACAGGCTCCTTTCTTGACTGTATTCATGTACTTGAATGAGGCAAAGAATGAGCAGGAAAAGTCAGACCTTGCTTTGATTATTGAAGAAATGCTTCATCAGCGTATTCAGGGTGTAAAGAACGAAGAGGGTATTTGGATTACCCCTGCATTCCCCAAGCTGATTTATGTATTAGAAGAGGATAATATTTACGAAAATACCAAATATTTCTATTTGACTGAATTGGCGGCAAGATGTACTGCTAAGAGAATGGTTCCGGACTATATTTCCGAAAAGAAGATGAAGGAATTAAAGGAAGGTAACTGTTTCCCTGTTATGGGATGTCGTAGTGCGTTGACTCCTTGGAAGGATGAAAACGGCAATTATAAGTTCTACGGAAGATTTAATCAGGGTGTTGTTACCATTAACCTGGTTGATGTGGCACTTTCTTCCGGAGGAGATTACAATAAATTCTGGAAGATTTTTGATGAGAGATTGGAACTTTGCTATGACGCACTTATGATTCGTCATCATCGTTTAAAAGGTACGCTTTCAGATGCGGCGCCCATTTTATGGCAGTATGGTGCTTTGGCGAGATTGAAGAAGGGTGAACCTATTGACAAACTGTTATTTGGCGGATATTCTACTATTTCCTTAGGTTATGCCGGACTTTGTGAATGTGTGAAATATATGACCGGAAAGTCTCATACGGATCCGACGGCAAAGCCTTTTGCCTTGGAAGTAATGCAGCATATGAATGATGTATGTAACAGATGGAAAGAGGAAACTACTATTGGATTCGGTATCTATGGTTCGCCTATTGAAAGTACCACATATAAGTTTGCAAAGTGCTTGCAGCAGCGTTTTGGTATTATTGAAGGCGTAACCGATAAGGGATACATTACTAATAGTTATCATGTAAATGTAACAGAGCCTATCGATGCATTTGCGAAACTTAAGTTTGAGTCCGAGTTCCAGTCACTTTCCACAGGTGGTGCCATCAGTTATGTGGAAGTGCCTAATATGCAGGATAATATTCCGGCAGTTATTAGTGTAATGCAGTTCATTTATGATAATATTATGTATGCAGAGTTAAACACAAAGAGCGATTATTGCCAGGTTTGCGGATATGACGGAGAAATCCAGATTGTGGAAGAAGACGGCAAACTGGTTTGGGAATGCCCTAACTGCAAGAACAGAGATCAGAATACTCTGAATGTAGCAAGAAGAACCTGTGGATATATCGGAACTCAGTTCTGGAATCAGGGAAGAACCCAGGAAATCAAAGAGCGAGTATTGCATTTATAAGAGTTGTTTTGAAACAATATGATGAGATGAGGATGTTTTTGACCGAAATGGTTCGAAAATGTCCTCGTTTTTTTAATAAAAAGATGTTGACAAATAAGGAAAATGGGTTTATTTTATTATTGAACAATTTAATGCTTTAAAGCGTAACAGTTTAAAGTGTAACGGTTTAAAGCAAAAGAGCCTATCGTCAAAATATAGTATCATTGATAGGCAATGCGAAGGAAAGAAGGTTTAATAATATGGCTGAAAGATATGGTTCATTGCTCTCTGTGCGTAAGGATGTCAGAGTACTAGACTGTACCATGCGTGATGGGGGATTGGTAAATAATTTTGAGTTTTCGGACGAGTTTGTCAGAGATTTGTATTTGGCAAATATTAAGGCCGGTGTGGATTATATGGAGTTTGGATACAAAGCATCTAAAGAGATTTTTGATGTAAAGAAATTCGGCAAGTGGAAGTTCTGTGATGAGGCGGACATTCGTGCTATTGTGGGCGATAATAAGACAGATATGAAAATTGCTGTAATGGCAGATGTAGGACGTACTGATTTCAAAAAAGATATTTTACCAAAAGCAGAAAGCGTAATTGATATGATTCGTGTGGCAACTTATATTAATACAATTCCTGCTGCTATTGAGATGATAGAAGATGCTCATGAAAAGGGGTATGAAACTACTGTAAACATTATGGCAGTTTCCAAGGTGCACGAGGCAGAGTTAGATGCAGGACTGGAGCTTTTGGCACAGAGCAATGTAGATGTTATTTACCTTGTGGATAGTTTTGGATCTTTTTATCCGGAGCAAATTGAACGTCTGACGGAAAAATATGTGAATGTAGCAAAGAAGTACAATAAAATTGTAGGTATTCATGCACACAATAATCAGCAACTCGCTTTTGCTAATACCATTGAATCTCTTGCCAGGGGAGCCAGCTTTTTGGATGCAACCATGAGCGGTATGGGAAGAGGTGCCGGAAATTGCTATATGGAGCTTTTGCTCAGTTTTCTCAGAAATCCCAAATATAATAAGATGGCCGTTATGAACTTTGTGGAAAAGCAGATGATTCAGTTAAAGGAAGATGGTGTTCTTTGGGGATATGATATTGCATATCTGTTAACCGGAATTTTGAATTCACATCCTTCCTCTGCGATTCAATTTATTAAAGAAGGACGAAAAGATTACGCTATGTTTTATCAGAATTTGTTGGATGATGCACTATAGAATAAATCCGCAGGTGAGGAATTGCCTGCGGATTATTTTTGTGGTACAGTGTAGTTAGAACAGAGAAAGAGGAAGATATAAATATGCAGATAAATAATAGATTACTATGGGGAATAATAGTGTTAATTTTGATGATGGTGACCGGATGCGGAAGTGATAAAGATGCACAGGAAGTCGCCGGCGGAATGCAGACTTTTGTGCCGGTAGCTACAGTAGAGCCTACACCGGAGCCAACACCGGAACCAACGGCAACACCGGTTCCTACCCCCACTCCATTTCCGGAATATGACATCAATTTAATGATGGTGGGCGATAACTTGATGCACATGGGTATTGTTTCTACCGGAAAACAGACGGACGGTACCTATAATTTTGATTTTTTATTTGACGGAATTACAGAGTATTTGGATGCTGCCGAGGTAAAAATGATTAATCAGGAAACTATTTTAGGCGGTAATGAAAAAGGCTTTTCGGGATATCCCCATTTTAACTCTCCTACAGAAGTGGGAGATGCCATTGCGGCAGCAGGATTTAATGTGGTGCTTCATTCTTCCAATCATACAGCGGATAAGGGTGTGAGCGGAATTGATAATTGCGTGGAGTTTTGGGAAGGTTATCCGGAGGTTCTGACTGTAGGTATTTATCCTAAAGAAGGAGAATTTGATATTCCGATTTTGGAGGTAGACGGAGTATCCTTTGCGATTTTGAATTACACCTATGGTCCCAATATGGGTTCATTTCCAAAGGAGTATGAAGGTAGAATGGACATTCTCTGTGCATATAATACAAGTAATCGTATGCTTGATTTTACTACTTTACATGAGGATGTATTGGCGGATATTGACCGTGCGGAATTAATGGCAGATGTTGTGGTAGTATGCCCCCATTGGGGAACAGAATATACCACGACACCATCCCGTTATCAAGAGAAATTTGCCATGCAGATGACAGAGGCAGGTGCAGACTTAATTATCGGCACGCATCCGCATGTGGTCCAACCTGTAGAGTGGATTGAAGCTGAGAACGGAAATAAAGCTCTTTGTTTCTATTCTTTGGGAAATTATGTGTCTACACAGAAGCAGACCTTGTGTATGCTGGAAGCGATGGCATGGGTAACTTTCAGAGTAACGGAAAACGGTGTTATTCTGGTGCCTGAGCAGACCGGCGTGTTACCGATGGTATGCCACTATAATGCCATGCCTGTGCGATTAGAGAGTGTGTACTTACTAGAGGATTATACAGAAGAACAGGCGGCAAAGCATGGTATTAAACAATACGGCGGTGTGACCCTGGTGCTGAGTGAGTTGCAACAGTGGAGTGAAGAAGTTTTTGGAGAATGGGCACTTTCGAAGGAGATTATTGAGGAGTAGCAGATGGAAAAAAGATTAAAAGAGTATTTGGCTAAAATGGAACAATTCAGCATGGAAGGTCTTTCAAAAGAGAAGAAGGAACGTGCCAGACAGGAAATGTTAGTGCAGATTCAGTTTTTTCAGCATGAGAGACTGATTCATTTGATTGTTACGGTAACTTTTGCATTGCTTACAGTGATATCGGTGTTAGGATTTGTGGCAACTACACAGATTGGATTGTTGTTACTGACTGTTATGCTGTTAGTGTTATTGGTGCCCTATATTCGTCATTATTATATTTTGGAAAATGGTGTACAAAGATTGTACAGATATTATGATGATATGGTAAATAGCATTGAAGATTCGTTAAAGAAATAGTATAATGTTATTAGAAAATGAGCGGGTGTGTTCGCAGAAAGGAGCAGGTCTATGAGAATCGGTGAAGCAATGGGTTATCCATATGAACAGCCTATGCAGGGTGTAGCCGGTGCCGCCGGAGTGATGCTTCCGGGTCAGGTGCAGGGGATCGAAAAAGGACAAGGATTGGGTAAAACATCGGATGCTGATAAGGTGCAGGGAACCGGTAAACCGGAATGTCAGACCTGCAAAGAGCGAAAGTACCAGGATGGCTCCGATGAAATGGTAAGTTTTAAATCACCGGCACATATTTCGCCGGAAGCAGCAGGAACTGCAGTCCGTGCTCATGAACAGGAGCATGTGTCCAATGCCTACAAAAAAGCAGGGCGTGACAATGGGAAAGTTTTAATGGCAAGTGTACGTATTCACACCGCCATTTGTCCGGAATGCGGGAGAAGTTACGTATCAGGCGGTACGACCGCTACGAAAATACAATATAAAGAGAAGAATCCTTACGATAAAAATACAAAGGCTCTGCAGGCAGAGAGCTTTAAAGGAAATCATGTAAATCTGGAAGGATAAAAAACGAAGCGAAATGAAAGCAGCGGAGAGTAGAAATCTCTCCGCTGTTTAATTCTAAATTATTCTTAATTTTTTGCATTTTTGTTGTGAGATGGGTCAGATTATGATAACTTAGAAGTATCAGAATACAGAAGAGGAGGAGTATTATGAAAAACAGATTGTATTATTTTTTGTTTGTGATGTATCTGGCAATGGTGGCATTGATTTTGTATATCAATGGGGTGTTTACCGGTGAAATGACTTCTTCCGCTAATTTGATTATTAACGTGGGATTTTTGGCAGTAATCGGTATTTTGTTTATGATTTCTACCGTAAGTTTTATCAGATTGAATCGTTGTACGGATTCGTTGGTACTTATGACGGATACTATCTATAAGGCATATGATGCGGGTAATCGCAGATTATGGGATGATTTTAGTAAGAAAAAGAATCCCTTCGGAGATGAAATATTGGATGAGGCATATAGCCGCTATCAGAAAAGAATGCGCAGTTTTCAAACCAGAAAGGGTTTGAGTAATGTGTGTGATATTGAAGATTATATCAATGAAGATATTTTAAATCGTGTGGGTATGTTTTATTACAACTCAGCCATTACCGGTACATTGACAGGTTTGGGTATTTTGGGTACCTTTATCGGTTTGTCATTAGGTTTGGGAGCGTTTAACGGTGATGATATCTATACCATTACAGATAACGTAGGTCCCCTTTTGGGCGGTATGAAGGTGGCATTCCACACCTCTGTTTACGGTATTTTCTTTTCGTTAATATTTGCTTTTGTACATCGTTGTATTGTTGCGGATTCACAGGAAAAATTGCAGGAGTTTTTGGATTGCTACAGAGAATGCGTGGAACCGGTGGTGGCAGGCAATGAAGAAAATATCAGAACCATGTTGGTGTATCAGGCAAATATGACAAATTACTTACGTCATATATCAGAGATTCTGACCGGAAATGCATTGGAACAGACCAAGGGAGTGGAACAGATTGTACAAAGCTTTACTGCACAGATTGAAAGTGCTATGGCTACGGATTTTGCGAGACTGGGAAGAAACTTGGAAAAGGCATGTGATGCCCAGACCGCATATGCTGAGAATTACAGAAGCATGGAAGAAACCACGAAGTTGTTGATTAATGCAAGTTATACATTACAACAGAGTTTGGAAGCAACTATAGAAAAACAAGCTGCATTGGTGAGAGAATTAGATGTGCAGGCTAAGAGAATAGGAGAAACCTGCGATACGCTGGATAACGAAATCAGTAGCCAGCTGTATACCCTTGCGCAAGTGAGAGACATGTAGTCAACAGAAGGGAGGTATACAGATGAGTCGAAAAAGAAGAAGGCGTGCTTCCCATGAGGAGCACAGTTATTGGCAGTCCTATTCGGACATGATGGCGGCGCTTTTGTTAATATTTATTCTGATTATTGCGATTACTCTTTCTATTTATCGCCAAAAGACAGTAGCACTGGAAATCACGCAGGCGGATTTGGATGCGGCAAAGATTGATTTGGAGAATTATCGGGCAGAGATAGAAGCCTCTAAGGCTGAGTTGGAGAAAACATTGTTAGATTTGAAGAAGGCTTATGAGGATGCTTTTTTAACACAGGCAGAGTTGGACGCAGCATATTTGGAAATTGATAACGCAAAAGCTGATTTGAATCAGGCTTATCAAGATATTGCGGATGCCCAGGCAGAGCTGGCATTTACAAAGACGGAATTACAGAATATAATAGGAATCAGAACGGATATTATCGGTGAATTGCAAAAGAAATTTGATGATTCCAGTATGTCGGTGGATGCGCAAACAGGTTCAATTACCTTTTCTTCAGATGTGCTTTTTGAGTACGGAAAGGCAAATTTGACCACCGCGAGCAAGAATTCCTTGAAGGAAATAATACCGGTCTACTTGGATGTTTTGTTACAGGACGCATATAAGGATTATATCGCAGAGATTATTATTGAAGGTCACACGGATACTTCGGGTAGTTATAAAAGCAATGTAGAGCTTTCTGCAAACAGAGCTATGGCAGTAGCTGAGTTTTGTTTGGACAAAAAGAATGGTTTGGATGAAGAACAAATCGAACGATTACAGACATTGTTAACCGTAAATGGTCGTTCGTACAGTTCGCCTATATACAAACCGAATTCTACGGAAATTGATATGAATGCGTCCAGACGTGTGGAGATTAAATTCCGATTAAAGGAAGATGAAATGATTGAAAAAATTGCCGAGATTCTTGGACAATAAAGAAGAAAAATGTTTGAGTGGGGGTAAAATAAATGGATCCGAATCGTAAGAAAAGAAATCAGCTTTTGGCTGAAAAAGTAATCAAAGGATTAGAATCACGCAATATGGTGGGGTATTACGTTGAAACCAAACAGGAAGCATTGCAAAAGGCGGCTTCGCTGATTCCCAAGGGAAGCAGCGTGGGTTGGGGCGGTTCTGCTTCTGTTGATGAAATCGGTTTGAAAGTAGTGTTAAAGACAGGAGAGTTCGTAGTATACGACAGAGACAAGTGTAAAACACTGATTGAAAAAAAGGATATGGAGAGAAAAATCTTCGGTTGTGATTATTTCCTTTGTAGTTCTAATGCCATAACGGAAGATGGTATTTTGGTAAATATCGACGGTAATTCTAACAGAGTGGCAGCCATTGCTTACGGCCCGGAAAGTGTCATTATGGTAGTGGGTATGAATAAGGTGACAAAGGACGTAGAGGCAGCCATTTCCCGTGCCAGAAACGAAGCGGCACCTATTAATGCGATGCGTTTTGATTTGGACACCCCTTGTAAGAAAACAGGTTCTTGCATGAATTGTATGTCAAAGGATACTATTTGTTGTGAATTTTTAATCACCAGATTTTCCAGACATCCCGGTAGAATCAAAGTGATTTTGGTTGGAGAAGACTTGGGCTTCTAAAAGTATAAAAAAGAGGTCGGACAGGATATTTTTATTTTATGAGTATTAAATCAAAGAAACTGGTGGTGGGAATCTTGGCTCATGTGGATGCCGGGAAAACCACGCTGGCAGAAAGTATTATGTATTTAACAGGAGGCATCCGTAAGTTGGGACGAGTGGACCACGGGGATGCCTTTTTGGACACCCATGAATTAGAGCGGGCCAGAGGGATTACGATTTTTTCCAAGCAGGCAGAAGTGGTGCTAAAAGCAGGTGAGAAGGAAGTAGCAGTTACACTTCTGGATACCCCGGGGCATGTGGATTTTTCGGCAGAGACGGAGAGAACCTTACAGGTCCTGGATGCGGCTATTTTAGTTATCAGCGGTGCTGACGGTGTGCAGGGACATGTGCAGACTCTTTGGAAATTGCTGAAACGATACCGGGTGCCGGTCTTCTTGTTTGTCAATAAGATGGATCAGGTGGGAACGGACAAGGTAAAATTACTTGCAGAATTAAAAAGTAAATTGGATGACAATTGTGTGGATTTTTCTGCGGAGCAGGAGGATACTTTTGATGCACTTTCCATGTGTACGGAAGAAATGATGGAGCAGTATCTGGAGTGTGGTGCAGTGGAAGAAGAGGCCATAAGGAGTGCCATAGGAAAGAGACAGGTTTTTCCGTGCTTCTTTGGCTCGGCGTTAAAATTAGTCGGAGTAGAAGAATTTTTGACCGGAATTGTTGAGTATAGTACCATGCCGGTGTATCCCGAGGAATTTGCAGCCAGGGTGTATAAAATTTCCAGAGATGCAAATGGCAATCGCTTGACTCATTTGAAGGTTTTAGGCGGTTCCTTAAAAGTGAAAAGCTTGATAGGAGAGCAAAAGGCAGACCAGCTTCGTATTTACAGCGGAACGCAATTTAAATTGGCAGAAGAAGTACAGGCAGGTGGTATATGTGCCGTAACAGGATTGGATGATACTTTCTGTGGGCAGGGATTAGGTGTTTGCGCGGAAGGAGAAGAGCCTATACTGGTACCGGTGCTGAATTATCGTATTATTTTGCCTGATGGTTGTGACGTGCATAAAACACTGCGAAGTTTGTATCAATTAGAAGAGGAAATACCGGAGCTCCATATTGTTTGGAAGGAACAGAGTGCGGAGATTCACGCCCAGGTCATGGGGGAGGTTCAGGTAGAAATACTGCGAGATATTATTGAAAAACGCTTTGGTATCCGGGTAGAATTTGGGAACGGAAGTATTGTATATAAAGAAACCATTCTGGAGCCGGTGGAGGGTATCGGACATTTTGAACCCCTTCGTCATTATGCGGAGGTTCATCTTTTGCTGGAACCCGGGGAGCCGGGAAGCGGAATGCAATTTGCGGTTTGTTGCAGTGAAGATAAACTGGATAAAAACTGGCAACGATTGATTTTAACTCATTTGGAAGAAAAGACGCATTTGGGTGTGTTAACCGGTTCGGAAATCACGGATATGAAAATTACCTTGATAGCCGGAAGAGCGCATATCAAGCATACGGAAGGCGGTGATTTCAGACAAGCTACATATCGTGCAGTCCGTCATGGATTGAAATGCGCGAAAAGCAGATTGTTAGAGCCGGTTTATGATTATGTTTTGGAGGTTCCTACGGAATGTTTGGGGCGTGCCATGAATGATGTGCAGAGAATGAAGGGTATTTTTTCTGACCCGGAAACTTTGGGAGAAATGTCTGTATTACGAGGGAGTGTGCCGGTAGTAAATATGAATGGTTACATTTCAGAGGTACTGGCTTATACCAAAGGAAGAGGAAAGTTGAGCTGTCATTTCAAATGTTATGCACCCTGCCATAATGAGGCAGAGGTGGTGGAAGCATTTGCATATGATTCGGAAAGAGATTTGGAAAATCCTACAGGTTCGGTTTTTTGCGCTCATGGAGCAGGCTTTGTGGTGCCTTGGGACCAAGTTGCAGAGTATGCCCATGTGGAGAGTGAATGGGCTGCAAATGCAGAAAAAATAAGCGATACTGAAGAGAACGAGGGGTATCATCCGAGCCGGACCTCATACAATGATAAATTTATCAGCCAGGAAGAAATCGAAGAAATCTTTGCCCGCACTTACGGGAACCGTGCTAAAGATAAAAATCCTTGGAACCGGCCGGCGAGAAGGGAGTATACTGTGCCGGCAAAAGAGGTGGTCTACCAGCCGAAAAAGCAGGAAAAAATGAAGGAATATCTGTTAGTGGACGGATATAATATTATCTTTGCCTGGGAGGATTTGAAGGCGCTTGCGCAAGTGAATGTGGAATCTGCCCGCAGTAAGCTGATGGATATGCTTAGTAATTATCAGGGATACCTGCAAAATACATTGATTGTGGTTTTTGATGCCTACAAGGTAAAAGGCAATCCGGGCAGTGTGGATAAATATCACAATATTTATGTGGTATATACCAAGGAAGCAGAGACCGCAGACCAGTATATTGAGAAGACCGTACATGAAATCGGCAGAAAGTACCATGTGACGGTTGCTACCTCCGATGCGTTGGAGCAGATGATTATCTGGGGGCAGGGGGCGAAGCGATTATCCGCTCA
>JAZNQI010000112.1:0-18839 GCA_045590095.1 Acetatifactor sp.
ATGCAACGATCTGTTCGGAAATTTCTTCACGAAGACGGATAATATCGTCGGTCATTACTCTTCCGGTAGAATCCTTCTGCTCAAGCTTGTCTTCGATCAATCTGTCGATACCGTAAAGAGCAACTCTTCTGTAGTCACCGATGATACGACCACGGCCGTAAGCATCAGGAAGACCGGTAACGATGTGTGAAGAACGGCAAGCTCTCATTTCATCGTTGTAAGCATCGAAACAACCTGCGTTGTGTGTTTTTCTGTGGGTAGAGAAGAATTCGCTGATTTCAGCGTCTACTTCATAACCGTTATCAGAGCAAGCTTTTTCAGCCATTCTGATACCGCCGTAAGGCTGTAAAGAACGCTTGAAAGGCTTATCGGTCTGGAAACCTACGATTGTTTCCTTGTCCTTGTCAAGATAGCCGGCTGCATGAGAAACGATGGTAGAAACTACCTTGGTGTCCATATCAAGAACGCCGCCTGCTTCTCTTTCCTGCTTCTGTAAATCAAGTACCATTGCCCATAAATCTTTTGTGTTCTGTGTAGGTCCAGCTAAGAATGCTTCGTCACCATCATAAGGATGATAGTTCTTCTGGATGAAATCACGTACGTTGATTTCGGTCTGCCACTTGCCGCCTACAAAATCTGTCCATTCTGGTTTCATTTGAATAGCCTCCTATTTATTAAATTGAATTAGTAAAAATATAAATAAAAACTTTCTAATCCTTGTGACTTCATTATATGAAAAAGTACTGATGCAGTCAAGGTAATGGAGTGTACTTTTTTGGGAACAAAAGGGGAAAGTTTGTATTTAGCAAATAAAGGTTTCTCTTGCGAAAAAAAAAGAATATGATATAATAAGCCAATAGGCGAGATGATGTACTGAGCCTAGAGAAAATCGGCGTGGCGTAGGCGATGCTATTATATATAAGGAGGTATTTGACATGACAATTACTAAGGACATGACAATCGGACAGATTTTACGTGAGAATCCTAATGTAGCACCTATTCTTTTGGAGGCAGGTATGCATTGTTTGGGATGCCCTTCAGCGCAGGGCGAATCTTTGGCAGAGGCAGCTATGGTTCATGGCTTGGACGTAGATGCATTGATGGAAAAGATTGCTGCATTATAATGATGTGAAATTGACAGGGTGGTCAGAAATGACCACCCTGTTGAAGTAGGAGACAAAACTATGAAAATGCTTTGGAAATTAACGAAAGAGGCTGCAAGGTATAAGGGGTTATATATACTGGCTATTCTTTCTACATTGGGACTTACGGCTGTAAATTTGACGGCGCCAAAGGTGTTGTCTTCCATGACCGGAGTGGTAGAGAAAGGAATGAATGACAGCGCGCTTGCAACGATTAAGACTCTGGCAGTTATATTGCTGTGCTTGTATTTGCTACGGATTCTGTTTCGCTTTTTGAGTAATTATCTGGCACACAAGGCGGCATGGTATCTGGTGGGAGATTTACGCAGTCGTATGTATAATAAATTACAAAGTTTGGATTTAGGTTTCTTTCATGATAAGCAGACCGGTGATTTAATGAGCCGTGTGGTAAACGATACCAGAGACTTTGAGCTTCTGTATGCTCATATGATACCGGATATGATTACCAATATTGTGACTTTTGTAGGCGTGTTAGTGATATTGATAACCATAAACTGGAAGTTGGCGTTGATTACTTGTGCACCCATACCTTTGATTTTGATTTCCGGTGTGATTTTTGCCAAAATTGTGCGCCCGTTCTTTAAAATATCCCAGGCCAGCATGGGAGAGTTAAATGCTCAGTTACAGGATAATTTGTCGGGGCTTCACGAGATTCAGTCTTTTGGTCAGGAAAGTTATGAAAGTGACCGTATGAATGAAAAGAATTTTGCGCAGGTAAGGGCTATGCTGAGAGCGCTTCGCGCCAGTGCGATTTTCCATCCCTGTGTAGAGTTTTTATCCTCCGCAGGTACTATTTTGGTAGTTTTCTTTGGGGGTATGCTGGCATATAAGAACCAGCTTTCTGTGGAAGATATTGTAGCATTTGTGTTATATTTGTCCTTGTTTTATGCACCGGTTTCCGGGCTGGCGACCTGGCTGGAAAACTTGCAACAGTCCTTGGCGGGAGCGGAGCGTGTGACGCTGATACTGGGCACACCGTCTGCTATTGAAGATGCAGAGGATGCACGGGATATCGGTAAGGTAGAGGGTGGTATTACATTTGAGAATGTAAGTTTTCATTACAGCAATGAAATCCCGGTGTTAAAGAATATTTCGTTTGAATGTAAACCGGGAGAGATGATTGCGTTGGTGGGTCCTACGGGTGTGGGAAAGACTACGGCTACGCAGCTGATTTCCAGATTCTATGACCCGGTGAAAGGACGGATTTTAATTGACGGCAAGGATATTAAAGGTGTAACGCTGGAAAGTTTGCGACAGAATATTTCACCGGTATTACAGGATACCTTCCTGTTTAACGGTACCATTGCAGAAAATATTGGTTACGCAAAACCGGATGCTTCCTTGGAAGAAGTTATGGAGGCGGCAAAGGCAGCCAATATTCACGAAGATATTTTACATATGCCGGAGCAGTATGAGACCAAGGTGGGAGAACGAGGGCTTCGATTATCCGGCGGACAAAAGCAACGTGTGGCTATTGCAAGAGCGATTCTGCGCCAGTCGCCGATTATTGTACTGGATGAAGCAACTGCTTCTGTGGATATGCAAACAGAACGTCAGATTCAGCGAGCAATCAAAAATATCGCAGGAAAACGAACCATCGTTGCTATTGCACATCGGTTGTCGACCATAAAAGATGCGGATCAGATTTTGGTGATTCATGAGGGACAAATCGTAGAACGCGGAAAACACGCGCAGTTAATGGAAGAAAAAGGTTTTTATTATAAAATGCAACAGGCACAGGAGTAATCCCGTGCCTGATTTTTTGCTTTATATTCAACCTTCGTTGATGATTTTTAAAATAGATTTTGTAATCAATTTGTTGTACTCTGTTTCTTCGCCTTCTGTAGCGACTGCACCTTCTGATGTAAAGTTCATACATGCAGGAGCCTCGTTGGTATATGGTTTCCACTCCGGCATGGGAGTGCCGTCTGCGTCTGTACCGTTGGGGTCACCTGTTTTGATGAAGTTTGCCCAGTAGTTGCACATCTGGCGTGCCAAATCGTAATGTCTGCCTACGAAGGGTCTCCAGCACTTGGCCAATGTTTCAAAGAAGAACCACAAATCTACGGAGTGGAAAGTGCCGGGATTGTCCCAACCGGGAATATCCGGTGCGAACTGATAAAAGTAGTGATTATTTGTACTGCCGTTTGCTTTGGTGGCACCGAAGACACCCTTTACGGTGTTTGCAATACCATTTGTCTTGGCGTAAAGACCGTTGCCATTATTTGCAAGAGCTTCCGGAAGCTGCAAAAATTTGTCTGCATCTTCCCCAAACAGCGCCTGCACTTTTTCCTTAAATTCTTCCTCGGAAGAAGCTTGCAAGAAGCTGGGGAATTCATCGGCCGTACCGCCTGACATGATGGGTACGTTTGCACATTTTCCTTCCATCATCAGTTTCAGCGGATCCCCTGTACAGAAGATATTATCCTGCACGTTCATCATACGAGGATGAGACTGGGCATATTCGCTGTATTTATGCAGTACATGCTTAGCATCCAAAGCACGAGCTTCCTCTAAGGTGGATACACCTAAAAAGTCAAAGAAATTCTTGCCGTTCTGTTCTGCCTTTGCCAGAGGTTCGGGTATGCCTACCGGTGCGGGACCGTAAGGACTGCGAATCATGGCACTCATGATTACGGCACGTTGGAACAGATTCTTGCCGGAAGGGCTGGCTAATTGTGCCAAAACACTTCCGCCGCCTGCAGATTGTCCGGCGATAGTAATATTCTGAGGATCGCCGCCGAATGCAGCAATGTTGCGGATTACCCATTTTATGCCGGCCTGTTGGTCTAAGTGACCGAAGTTAGCAGGGGCATCCGGCTGTTCTGCAGTAATCTGCGGATGAGATAAGAAGCCAAATACATTGATGCGATAGTTAACGGTAACAACTATTACGCCGCGTCTGGCCAGACGTTCACCGTCGAACTCCATTTCTGCAGGGTAACCCCATTGTAAGCCGCCACCGAAAAACCATACCAGTACGGGGAGTTTTTCGTCAGCACTTTTGGCGCCTGTCCATACATTTAAATACAAACAATCTTCGTCCATGGCAATATCCGGATCCACATGCCATTCACGGCAATAGATGTCGGTACCCAGACCGGGGGTGTCTTGAACGGAGATGGGAGCAAAACGATAAGTTTCTTTTACACCTTCCCAATTTTCGCAGGGTTGTGGAGCACGCCATCTGTTTTTGCCCACGGGCGGTGCGGCAAAAGGGATTCCTTTAAATGCGGTAATTCTGGGGTCTGCGGCTTCGATGCCTTTTACCCAACCGTTTTCTGTTTTGACTTGTCTTAACATAACCTTCTCCTTATGGAATATTATATATTTGCCAGCATGCTGAGTGCATCATTTGAAAGGATGCATTCGCAATGTTCGTTCAAATAAGCCGGAGTAGTAGATAAAACCTTTTGAGGTGTTCCGTACTCGGAAATCCTGTTGCATAATTTGTTATACTCGGAGGCAAAAGAATGGTTACCCTTAAGTAACAACAGGTAAGAATCCGAGTGAACTGCTTTGTACAGGAAGCTTTCGCCGCCAAAAGAAATGTGTAAGCCGGAAACCATGCTTAGCAGTGTACGCATATTTTCAAATTTAAATAAGCGAATGAGCGGGTGCTTTTCGGCATCGGCAGCCACTTCGGCTTCGGCCAAAGGAAGTGTCGAATCTTCGGATACGGAATCCTGAGCCTGTATTTTGCGGAAAAGATCCAAAACTTCATTGGAACCTTCTATTTCAATTTCGTTATTGCTTTCATCCTTATCTGACTCTTCATGAACGGATGGGGCAAAGCGTGAAAAACGGGTGTCCAATTCTTCGGGATCTTCCACTTTTGTGATGATAAGCACGATGCACTCCGCATTCATGGGAATTGCTTCTATCATCAAAGGAATATCTTCTGCTTCGAAACCAAATTCAAAATTAGCCTGTTGCATCATATCACGAAAGAGACTTTTGGCTTTTTCGGTACCGTATGCAAGCTCGCTGATTTTTAGTTGACGACTGGCAAGGTCTTCTTTGGTCAGAGTACAACGAATCTGATTGTCATTTACTTTTTCGATTTTCATATGACTTCCCTATCCTTTCTGTATCTGCTGAAAACAGATACTATTTTGAAACAGTAAACTGTAAATGTATCTTATACGTTGGGCGGTTTTTAGTCAATAGACCTACAGAATTTTAATATTTTTTAATTTTTATATTGCCTTTTATATACTCATAGTATATAATCAATAACAGAGTCGCTCCGATAATCAGTACCGGAGGGAGGCAGAACAGAAATTCATTTCTAATTTCAAAATATTCCGGAACATTTCGTTCCTCTCATCCTTATTATATGTCAGTTTGACATAAATGCGAATAGTTTATGCACAGGATGTCTTACAAGCTTATCAATTGGCTTGCTCGGTTTTTATCCCGAATTTTTTGTATTATAATTCATTTTAAAATTTAAGTTTTTTTGTACAGTCGGGGCACTCGAACAATCTATTTTATTCATATCCATTATGAGCAAAGATATGCCTGAATTATATCACAATCCTTTTGGTCGCAGGTATATTTGCGAAAGGAGGTATGAATGTTATGAACGAAGAAGAAATTCAGCCAAAGGGCCGGAACGCCTTGGAATATCAGGTAAACGTTATGCGTAAAGACGGTTTCGAAGTGTATATGGATAATAAACGGACCACCTTGGAAGATGCATTAGAACGATGTGTCCGTGAAAAACACGTATACATGCCGGATTATGTGCTGGATGAAGATGGTAACTTAAAACAAGTAAGGTTTGACAGAATTGATTTGTAAAATGGTCAGTGCAATTCAGATAAAACGCAGAAAAGAATATGCCGGGATGCCTCTCTGGTTGAAAAATGCGGTTTTATCGTAAAAACTCAAAACTTGTCTTAAAAAATTGATGACGATATGAAAATAGTTTGTTATACTGTAAGACATTGGAACACATCCAATGTCTTACTTTTATGGAGGATTATCATCGTGAAGAAAATTATACCTGTTTTAATAGCACTTGTTTTGATTGTAATTATCGGAATCGCTACGGCGGGTTCCATGGTTTTTGATAAGTATTCTTATTCCAAGGAAAAAGCGGATTTGCAAGAGTATTTTGGAATCTCGGGTGATGAACTGGCCATTGTGTTACAGGACGAGGTGATTCCGGAAAAGGCACGTCTTATAGGAGAGGTTTGCTATTTTGATCTGGATACTGTTCATAAGTATTTAAATGACTGGTTCTATGCGGATGTAAATGAAATGTTACTTTTATATGCGTTGCCGGAGTCTGTGGACAGAGTGGTTATGAATTCATCAGCCACTGCCGAAGACGGAAGCAAGAGTCTTGCCTTTGTGGAAAACGGTACGGTATATGTAGCATTGGATTTGGTTAAGAAATACACTAATTTTTCGGCAGATGTTTATGAAGGAAGAGTGCAGGTATATACCCAGTGGGGAGAAAAGCGTGTAGTAAATGTAGAAAAAGACACAGAAGTTCGATTAAAGGGCGGAGTTAAGAGTCCTATTCTGAAAGAAGTGGAAGAAGGCGAAGAGCTTGAAGTTTTAGAGAGAATGGAAACCTGGAGCAAGGTAAAAACCCGGGATGCCATTATTGGTTATGTGGAAAACAAAAAGATTTCTGAAGAAAGCATGGAGCAGGAAACTCCTGTGACGGATTATACGGAACCGGTGTATACGACCCGACAATTGGATGGAAAGGTATGTTTGGGATGGCACTCCATCGGAGGTGCAGGCGGTAATTCAACTTTGGAAAGCACAGTTGTTAATGCGAAGAGTATGAATGTCATTGCACCTACTTGGTTCAGTTTGTGTGACAATGAAGGCGGCTATGAGAGTTTTGCTTCGTCCGATTATGTAACCAGAGCCCACAACATGGGCTTGAAAGTCTGGGGCGTATTGGATGATTTTAACTATAATAATGTGCATGAAGCAGGCATTAGTGTGTATGAGGTGCTTTCTTCCACCACCAAACGAGGCAGACTGATTAACACGGTGGTGCAGGAAGCGGTAGCAATCGGGCTGGACGGAATCAACTTGGACTTTGAACGTGTAACAGAGGATTGCGGAGAACATTATGCCCAGTTTGTGCGCGAGTTGTCGGTACAGTGTCGTTTGAACGGGTTGACTTTTTCCATCGATAATTATGTGCCGTTCAATTTCAACGAGTATTTGCGCAGGGATGTGCAGGGAAAAGTTGCGGATTATGTGATTATCATGGGATATGACGAGCATTGGCACGGCAGCGGAGATCCCGGTAGTGTGGCAAGTCTCGGATATGTAAGTAACGGTATTGATAAAACCTTGGAATCCGTACCTAAGGAAAAAATTGTTAACGCGTTGCCTTTCTATAGTATTTTGTGGAAGACGGAAGGGGCAAAGGTGACGGATGATTATCTGACCTTGAATAATACACAGGATTTTCTGAGTCGCATTGGCCAGGAAGGTATTTGGGATGAGGAGACCCAGCAGTTGTATCTGGAATGGACCAGCGGTAATGCCAAGTATCAGTTGTGGGCGGAAACGGAAGAATCCATTATGGTCAAATTGAATGTAATGCGCGCCAAGGAAATTGCAGGTGTGGCAGTATGGCGCTTGGGATATGGTACCCCTGAAGTGTGGGAAATGATAAGTGCATATGTGAATTCATAAAGAGGACATCCGGAGCATATATTGAAGCAAATGTGCTCCGGAGTTTTTTATGCAAAAGTTGAAAGAAAAAGTGTTTTCCATGGTATTGGGGCTTCTGGTGTTGGCGGTTATGTTGTATTTGGCAAAGGATATGTCGGTTTATACCCTTTCAGGGACTGCGCAGAACAGGGAATCGACAAGTAAAAAAGCGGAGGAAGAATGCGTTTGTGTTGTTTTAGATGCTGGCCATGGAGGTTTTGATCCGGGAAAAGTGGGGATAAGCGGTCAGAAGGAGGCAGAAATCAATCTGGCAATTGCCCTGAAGGTTCAGAAATATTTGGAAGCCAATGATGTGAAGGTGGTAATGACCAGAGAAACGGAAGCAGGACTGTATGAAGAGGGCGCAGAGAATAAAAAAGTACAGGATATGAAAAAACGTATTGAAATTATGGAAAGTGCAAATGCGGCAGCAGTGGTGAGCATTCATCAAAACAGTTACGGAGAAGAGTATGTAAACGGAGCCCAGGTTTTTTATCATGCAAGCAGTAAAGAAGGACAGAGTCTGGCTGTATATCTGCAAGAATCTTTGCGGGAAAGATTGAATCCGAAAAATCACCGGCAGATAAAGGCAAATGACAGTTATTACCTGTTGAAAAAGACTTCTGTGCCGACAGTAATTGTGGAATGCGGTTTCTTATCTAATTACACAGAAGCGGAACTTTTGGAGGCGGAAGAATATCAGGACAGGGTTGCATGGGCAATTCACATGGGAATACTGCAATTTATAAACAAAAATTAAGAAAGAAAACGTTTTTAAAACGGACGACGACGGTTTTAGGCATTTACTTTCAGAGGTTGTGTGTTATAATATTACTAGGTATGTCGAATTATATAGAAGGATTTACTGATGGAAACAAAGATTGTTAAGATAGATTCGGAAAAAAACATATTTTCTCCACAGGAAGAGAGTATGCTCAAAGAGGCCGGTGAAATTCTGCGTAGGGGTGGCTTGGTGGCATTTCCTACGGAGACGGTATACGGATTGGGAGGAGACGCTTTGAATAAAGAGTCATCCCGCAAAATATACGCAGCAAAAGGAAGGCCTTCGGATAATCCGCTGATTGTACATATTGCAGATGTGGAAGCTCTCTTACACATTGCACAAAATGTGGATGAAACCGTTTTAAAAATTGCAAATACATTTTGGCCGGGACCGCTTACGATTATTTTGCCCAAAAAGGACGCGGTTCCTACAGAGACTACCGGTGGCTTGCAAACCGTTGCAGTACGTTTGCCATCCTGCCCGCTGGCGCGAAAGATGATTGAAT
Source organism: Acetatifactor sp. (assembly GCA_045590095.1). GTDB lineage: Bacteria > Bacillota > Clostridia > Lachnospirales > Lachnospiraceae > Acetatifactor. The sequence continues at coordinate 9,149 of JAZNQI010000112.1, forward strand.
ATGCGGGGGGATATGTGGCAGCTCCCAGTGCTAATATATCGGGACGTCCCAGCCCGACTGTTGCAAAATATGTAATAGAAGATATGGACGGACGGATAGATATGATTATCGATGGTGGCGAAGTGGGAATCGGTTTGGAGTCTACGATTTTGGACTTGACGGTTACGCCGCCCCAGATTTTACGACCGGGATACATTACGCAGGATATGCTGAATGAAGTACTGGGCAATGTAGACGTGGATAAGACTATCTTGGACAATACTACCGGTCAGGCACCCAAGGCACCCGGCATGAAATATCGTCACTATGCACCCAAAGGTGAGCTGACAATTGTGGCAGGACCCGGTGATGCTGTGATTGCCTACATTAATGAGCAGACAACACGTTTGACCAAAGAAGGCAAGAAAACAGGCGTTATTGCTACCGGAGAAAGTTTGGACAAGTACAATGCCGAAATTGTGAAAAATTTGGGAAGCCGCACGGATGAAGGGGCGATTGCTAAAAATTTATACCGTGTGTTGCGTGAATTCGATGATGAAGATGTGGAAAACATCTATTCGGAGGCTTTTCAAGACGGTGGTATGGGACAAGCTATTATGAATCGTTTGTTAAAGGCGGCCGGGCATAAAGTGGTTAATTTGACAAAAAATGATAAGCAATAGCAATTTTTACGAAGTATAATAAAGCGAGAATATAAAAATAAGGAGAAAAGACTATGATAGCGATTGGAAGCGATCACGGCGGATTGGATTTGAAGCAGGTGATTATGAAATATTTCGAAGAACAGGGAATTGAGTATAAAGATTACGGATGTTATGATAAGAGTTCCTGTGATTATCCGGTATATGGAAAGGCAGTTGCGGAGGCAGTGGCAAAGGGAGAATGCGAGAGGGGAATCGTAGTCTGCACCACCGGAATCGGTATTTCCATGACAGCCAATAAAGTGCCGGGTGTACGTTGTGCGCTTTGTCAGGATACCTTTTCGGCAAAGATGACCAGACTGCATAATGATGCAAATGTACTCAGTCTGGGAGGCGCTATTGTAGGACCGCTTTTGGCGCTGGATATTGTGGAAACATTTTTAAATACTCCTTTTTCGGGAGAAGAGAAGCATTGTCGTCGAATTGGTATGATGGAATAAAATAAATCGAGGGGGCCTGCCATGAAAAAAATTGCGGTTTTTATCGGAGAAGTAACAAGTGAATACCAGACAGAAGTGGCGAAAGGTATCATTGAGGCATCATCAAAGTATGGTGTTCAATGCTTTATCTTTACAAACAGCGGCGTGTATGGTGGTACTTTTCTGTATGGATACGGGGAGAAAAACGTGGTTGCCATTCCGTATTTAGAGGATTATGACGGTATTATTATCGGCGGAGACACTTTTGGCGTAGAGGGAATGTATGAGGATGTGACCCGCTTGCTGGAAAAAGAGGCGAAGTGCCCTATTGTCTGTATCAGACAGCAGGATTCCCGTTTTTATAATGTCTTGGTGGATAATTATCAGGCTATGAGTGACATGGTGGAACATTTTATTACCCATCATGGTTATGAAAGAATTTGTTTCATGACAGGCAAACTGGATATGTATGATGCACAGAAGCGTTTGCTGGGATATATTGATACCATGCAAAAGCATGGACTGAAGGTGACGCCGGAAATGGTGTTTGAAGGAGATTACTGGCGTTCCAAAGGAGCAGAAGCGGTAGAGTGGTTTACCCAGGGAGAACAACTTCCCCAAGCAATTGTTTGTGCCAATGATTACATGGCGATTTCTGTATGTAATGCTTTATATAGTAAAGGATTGAGGGTTCCGGAGGATATTTGTGTGTCCGGATATGATGATGTGGACGAAGCGAAGTATTCCATTCCGTCCATTTCGAGTATGCATGTCTCAGCACGCGAAATGGGACGTGCGGCAGTACAGATTTTGAAGAATGTAAATGAAGGCGTAGAACAAAAGCAGGATGTATATATTGGCGTAGAACCTTGTTATAGAGGGTCTTGCGGATGCTCAGATGAGAAAGACGGAAGGTCTACGAAAGAACTGTTTATTTTAAAAGAGGCGCAACAAAGAATTCTTTATCACACCAGTGTTATGCGCATTGCATTGGATAATCAGGATGATTTTCCGGGGCTTGTTTCGGTATCTAATGCATATATACGTGGTTTTGGACAGCAGGCGATTTACTTATGTTTCTGTGAAGAAGGCAGCGGTTTCCAGGAAAGTACAGAGATTAATCAGACTTATACAGAGCGGATGCATTTACGTGCGGTGTATGAAAATGGTGAAAGCAGGGTTTGTGACGAGGTCTTCGATCGTAGAGATATTTTGCCCAGAGGTTATTTAAAAGAGAATGAAGCAATTTATATTTATCCATTCCATGAGAAGCATAACTGCTTAGGATATGTTGTATTAAAAGTTGAAGATATAGGAAGTATGCAATACGTGTTTGCTTCGTGGGTACAGGCCATGGCATCTGCAGTGGAGCGACAGAGAATGTATCGCCTGAGTAAGGACTTGCAGGAATTAAAACGTAACTATAACAGAGATGCTCTTACGGGTATTGGCAACAGAAGAGAAGCGGAACGTGTGATGGCTGAATACAGCGTGCGTATGCACACAACCGGAAAGATTTTCTGTATTGTCAGTCTGGATATGGACGGACTTAAGATTATTAATGATAAGTATGGACATTTGCAGGGAGATGAGGCGCTTTGTGTTGTTGCACGTATCCTGAAAGAGGTGGTTGGAGAGAATGGCTCTGCGGCAAGAATTGGCGGAGATGAATACTTACTGTGTCTGGATATGGATACTGATGATGAAGTGCGTAGTACCATTGCATCCATTCGTGCTAAGATTGCAGAATTCAATGCGAATGGCGGAAAACCTTGGGAAGTAGATGTGAGTGCGGGCTATGCATTTTGTAGAAATGGTTCTACAGTATTGTTTACCATGCAGCAGGCAGACAAAAATATGTATCAGGAGAAACGTACTAAGAAAAACAATCGTTTGAATTAGTGCCGTTAACGGAGGCTTGTATGAGCAATAAGAGAGAAGATTATATCAACTGGGATGAATATTTCATGGGTGTGGCACATCTTTCAGGGATGCGTTCCAAAGACCCCAATACTCAAGTGGGAGCTTGTATAGTAAGTAAGATGAATAAGATTCTTTCCATGGGATATAACGGATTCCCTTTAGGCTGTTCTGATGAAGAGTTTCCGTGGGCCAGAGAGGGTGAGGAATTGGAGACCAAGTACCCTTTTGTTACCCATAGTGAGTTAAATGCTATATTAAATTATCGCGGCGGTTCTTTGGAGGGAACAAAGCTTTATGTTTCTCTGTTCCCATGTAATGAATGTGCCAAGGCTATCATTCAGGCCGGTATTAAGACAGTGGTATATGATAGCGATAAATATGCCGGAACACCTATGAACATAGCGTCGAAAAAAATGTTTGACGCAGCAGGGGTGGAGTATGTACAATACGTTAGAACCGGTAAAAAAATAGAAATAGATGTATAAAATAGTTTTTGGATTTTGTAGTGGTGTATTTATGAAGCAAGTATGGAAGAAAATTTTATTTGGTTTTGTGGCGGTGTGCGGCTTAATGCTTTGCGTACCGTCTGTTTCGCATGCTTCAAGTGATACACAAGGTAAAATAGACCAAACAGAAGAAGATTTGGCGGAATTAGAAGCGATTATTGCAGCTCACGAGGCAGAATTGGAATCCCTAAAAGGAGAACAGACGGAATTACAGCAGAAATTGAGCGGATTGAATGCAGAACTTACAACAATCAGTCAGAATTTGGCTGATTTGGAAAGTCAGATTCGCCAAAAAGAAGCAGATATTGAAGTGACTCAGGAGAATCTGGAAACTGCCAGAAAATATGAGGCTTGGCAGTACGAGTGTATGGAGCGCAGAATTCAGTATACTTATGAGCGCAGAACGGAGAATTATCTCAAAAATTTGCTTTTATCAAGCGGATTTGCGGATTTGCTGAATTTGTCGACTTACGTGGAAAATGTATTGGACTATGATGACAAAATGTTACAGTCCATTATCGACAGCAGGGAGTACATAGAGGCAGAAGAGGCCCGCTTGGAGCAAGAAAAAACCGAACTTAGTATTCTTAGAATAAATGCAGAAGCAGACAAAAGCCGCGTATCGGAATTGATTGCGGAAGTGAGCAGTACCATGTCACAGTACGAGGACCAGATTGAAGCGGCAGAGGAAGCGGCAAAAGCCTATGAAGCGGCACTTAAGAAACTGGAAGATAATCTGGAATACTTAAAGAAAAAGCTGAAACTTGAGCAGGAACTGGCTGCAAATGGTGAATGGAGAGATATTTCGGAAATCACCTGGGCAGAAGGTGACAGATACCTGTTGGCGAATTTGATTTACTGCGAAGCGGGTGGTGAGCCTTATGAAGGCCAGTTGGCTGTAGGTGCAGTAGTTGTAAATCGTATGTTACATTCCAAGTTTCCGGATACCCTGGTCGGCGTAATTTATCAAAAAAGACAATTCGCACCGGTTGCCAGCGGCAGACTGGAATTAGCGTTGGCTGTAAATAAAGCGACACCCAGTTGTTATCAGGCTGCGGATGAAGCTATGTCGGGTAAGACCAATGTAGGAACCTGTTTATTCTTCAGAACACCGATTCCGGGACTTACGGGAATTCAAATCGGCGGACATATTTTTTATTAAAACTGTAGAAAAATTAAGGATGTCGTGTGTGAAGAAGTGTGCTTCACTGCGACATCCTTTTTGTATCAAAATCTAAAGCCCTAAATTATCCAAAACAGAAATATAATCCTTAAGGCGTTTCTCACGTATGATAGTCAGTAAGTGATTTAATTTGCGCAAGGCATCCAAAAGCCTGTCGGTGGATATTAATCCCTGTTCTTGCGCATCTGCCAGTTCATCCAAATCCATCACCTGAAAAGTGCCGTCCGGGTAGATAATGACATCAGCCAGTAAATCTACGGAAGTCAGTGCATTTTCGGAGGGGTCAGATACCATCTCGATGATATCACAATATATGTAGAGGAGAGAGTTGTCCGATTTGTAGAATTTGCTTAATTTAAATCCCTCTTTCAAAAAGTAGCAGGAAGCACCATGTGAGAAAGATATTTTGGGATTCAAGGTTTTCCAAGAGGTAACCAATACATCTTCTGTATGGGACACAATAATATCATCTTTTAGCAGAATCGTTTCTGCGGGAATAAAACGTTGGCGAAAAAGCTTAAGTTTATCCATAGATCCTCCTTGTACCCGAGCAAATGCCCTTTTTAAAATACTACTATTTTCCCGGAGGCAAGTCAATGAAATTTGCACAGAAAAAAGAACATTTTTTGGTAAAAAAAAGAGGTGTTTTAGTAGACATTATCTTGATTTTTGGGTATAATCGATTTATATGCTGATTAATGTGGCGGTATATGGGTTATGCTTCAAATGGAGGATGCATGCGTCGTAAAAAAAAGTATGATAAAAGTGTATACAGATCATTTACCCTCATATCACAATTCGGAATCAATATGTTGGTTCCTATCGGAATGATGACTTGGTTGGGGATATTTTTGGACAAAAAGTTTGATACCTCGTATTGGATGGTGATTTTGTTTTTTGTAGGTGCCATCGCAGGGGGTCAAAATGTATACCGTTTGTCGAAAAGAATTTATGGTGCCAAAGACGGAACACAAAGTAAGACGGAGACGAAGGGAAATAATGGTAGAGAAATTAAGAAAGATTAACAGGGCATTATTGGAACTTTGTCTGGGGATTGTTTTTGTCGGAGTGTTGTGCCAGCTTATTGGTATGTGGTTTGCACCGAGTAAGTTGCTCTATACAGCGGCACTGTGGTTAGGAATTCTTTTGGCGTTTATCACTGCGGTTCATATGTATCGGACTTTGGACAGAGCATTGGATTTTGGCGCAGATGCCACTAAAATGGTGACGAAAGCCAATTTGCTCAGGTATGGTTGTATATTAATTATTTTCGGTATTGTTATTATGTCCGAAGTGTTAAATCCCCTGATTACATTTATGGGGCTCATGAGTTTGAAAGTAGCGGCGTATCTTCAGCCGTTTACTCATAAATTAACAAATAAGTTTTTCCATGAGGTGGATCCGATTCCGCAACCACTTCCGGAAGAAGAAGTGCAAAATGCGGAAGAAAATGAAAACAGAATATAGTTTAAGGAGGTGAGACTATGGGACATGGTACTTTGTTATCCAGTGGTGCTGATATTGATTTTATGATTCATGGAATTTTTAAATACAAATTTTTCGGCCACGAGGTCTGGATAACAACCACACATGTGAGTGTTCTCATTGTGATGATAATCCTGGTGGTGTTTGGATTTTTTGCAAGACGAGCCATGCTGAAAGCAACGGAAGTTCCGGGAACATTTCAGAATGTTGTGGAAATGATGGTGGAAGCGTTGAACAATATGGTAATGGGTACTATGGGCAAATGCGGTAAGAGGTTTGTGAATTATATCGGAACCATTTTTATCTTTATTTTGTTCAGTAACATATCCGGTTTGTTTGGCCTTAGAAATCCTACCGCAGATTATGGTGTGACACTGGCGTTGGCATTGATGACGTTTACCTTAATACACTTTTTCCAGTTTAAGAAAAACAGTATTAAAGATATTTGGGTCGGAATGTGTTCGCCGTTACCGCCCTGGCTTCCGATTTGGATGCCGATTAACTTGATTGGTGAGCTCGCAGTGCCGATTTCGTTGTCCTTGCGTTTGTTCGCAAATGTATTATCGGGACTGATTATGATGGCGTTGGTATATGGCCTGTTAGGCTGGGTAGCAACCATTTGGCCGGCAGCATTGCATGTGTATTTCGATTTGTTCTCCGGAGCAATTCAGACATATGTATTCTGTATGTTAACCATGACTTATATTTCCGATCAATTTGGAGATAAAGAATAAGAAACTAATAATTTGATGAAAATCAAGGAGGAAATTAATAATGGAATTCAATGAAAGCTTTATTTTAGGATGTTCTGCAATTGGTGCAGGTTTGGCAGTTATCGCCGGTATCGGACCCGGTGTAGGTCAGGGTATCGCAGCAGGTCATGCAGCTGCAGCAGTTGGTCGTAACCCCGGTGCAAAATCAGATATTACCTCAACCATGTTATTGGGACAGGCAGTTGCAGAAACAACAGGTTTGTACGGTTTGTTGATTGCATTCTTGTTATTGTTCGTAAAACCGTTGGTATAAGATCCCTTAGAATTAACAAATTTGGTTTGGAAGGAGACCCAAAATGATACTATTAACCGCAGGACAGTCTATGGACAGACTGTTTGACTTGGACATGCAGTTGATAGCGGACGCTACTTTAATGATTATTGCCGTTTTGGTTCTGTTTTTTGCCATGAGCTTCTTCCTCTTCGAGCCTGCAAAGAAGGTTTTGAAGAACAGACAGGAGAAAATCAAAAATGAACTGGATGAAGCACAGAGCAGTATGGAACAGGCAAATGCCTTAAAGGAAGAGTATGAAGCAAAACTTAAAAATATCGACGCAGAAAAAGAAGCTATTTTAAGTGAAGCAAGAAAGAATGCTCTGAAAAATGAAAGCGAAATCATTGCCAAAGCCAAGGAAGAAGCAGCACGTATCATGGAAAGAGCACATACAGAAGCTATGTTGGAAAAACAGAAGCTTGCTGATGATGTGAAGAAGGAAATGATTACCGTGGCTTCCGTAATGGCAGGTAAAGTAGTAGCGACCAACATGAATGCACAGATTCAGGAACAGTTGATTGACGATACTCTGAAAGAAATAGGTGACAGTACATGGCTAAGCTAGTATCCAAAACATACGGAGAAGCGCTGTTTGAAGTGGCCATGGAAGAACAGAAGGCCGATATTTTCTTGAAAGAGGCACAGGATATTCTGACTACTTTGGAACAGAATCCGGAATTAGATAAGCTTATGAAACACCCTAAGATTTCCAAGCAGGAAAAGGAAGAGGTTTTTGAAGCAGTTTTCAAAGGCCAAATCAGCGAGGAGATGCTGGGCTTCATAAAGCTGGTTGTGAATAAAGAAAGATATAACGAACTGCCGAAAATATTCCGTTATCTGGTGGACAGAATTAAGGAAGAAAAGAAAATTGGCGTTGCATATGTAACCACGGCAGTGGAATTATCAGAAGAAAAGAAGCAGAATGTAAAGATGCGTTTGCTTCAGACCACACAGTATAAAGAGATGGAGATGAATTATTCTGTAGATGAATCACTTATCGGCGGAATGGTTATCCGCATTAAGGACCGTGTGGTAGACAGCAGTGTTCGCACAAAGCTGGAAGAAATGAAAAAACAATTATTACAAATTCAATTAGGTTAAAAACTTAATGAAAGAAAGGTGCACTAAGCCATGAATTTAAGACCAGAAGAGATTAGCTCTGTTATTAAAGAACAGATTAAAAGATATGCGTCTGTAATGGATGTTACCGATGTTGGTACAGTTATCCAGGTAGCAGACGGTATTGCTCGTATACATGGTCTGGAGAATGCTATGCAGGGAGAACTGCTGGAATTCCCCGGAGAAGTATATGGTATGGTACTGAACCTGGAAGAAGATAACGTAGGTGCAGTATTGTTGGGAAGCACCCGTAATATCAATGAAGGTGATACCGTTAAAACTACCGGTCGAGTAGTTGAGGTGCCCGTAGGCGATGCTATGCTTGGACGTGTAGTAAATGCTTTGGGACAGCCCATTGATGGAAAGGGACCCATTCAGACAGATAAATATCGTAAGATCGAAAGAGTTGCAAGTGGTGTTATTACCAGAAAGTCTGTAGATACTCCTTTACAGACAGGTATTAAGGCTATCGACTCCATGGTACCTATCGGAAGAGGTCAGCGTGAGCTTATTATCGGTGACCGTCAGACCGGTAAGACTGCAATTGCTTTGGATACCATTATTAACCAGAAGGGACAGAACGTAAAATGTATTTATGTCGCTATCGGTCAGAAGGCATCCACTGTTGCAAATATTGTTAAGACATTAGAAGAGTTCGGCGCTATGGACTACACTACTGTAGTAGTTTCTACAGCAAGTGACTTGGCACCGTTACAGTATATTTCACCTTATGCAGGATGTGCAATCGGTGAAGAATGGATGGAAAACGGAGAAGACGTACTGGTTATCTATGATGACTTGAGTAAGCATGCAACCGCTTACCGTACACTCTCTTTGTTACTTCGTCGTCCACCCGGACGTGAAGCATATCCCGGTGACGTATTCTACTTACATTCCAGATTGCTGGAACGTGCAGCCAGAATGAGCGAAGAATATGGCGGAGGTTCTTTAACAGCACTTCCCATTATTGAAACACAGGCAGGTGACGTATCTGCGTATATTCCTACCAACGTAATTTCAATTACGGACGGTCAGATTTATTTGGAAACTGAAATGTTTAACTCAGGTTTCCGTCCTGCTATTAACGCGGGTCTTTCTGTATCACGTGTAGGAGGTTCTGCACAGATTAAGGCGATGAAGAAAATCGCAGCACCTATCCGTACAGAGCTTGCACAGTATCGTGAATTGGCAGCGTTTGCTCAGTTTGGTTCAGAGCTTGATGCAGACACCAAGGAAAAGCTGGCACAGGGTGAAAGAATTAAGGAAGTATTAAAGCAGCCTCAGTATCAGCCCATGCCGGTACAGTAT
>JAZNQI010000113.1:0-6553 GCA_045590095.1 Acetatifactor sp.
CCGTATCTTTGAAACACAAAGAGTGGGTGGAGGTAACTGCCACCATCAGCAAGGAATACTGGGAAGATTATAAGGGAGAGGGTCCTATTTTGCATGCGATTTCTGTAGAAAAGACCAAGGCTCCTAAAGATGATATTATTAATTTTGCGTAAGGGTAATCCCTGTTTGCGTGGAGTGGACTTTGCGCAGGCAGGGATTTGTTGTAAATCGGCAGAGAACATCTGTAAGGCGAATAAGTAGAGCACTCACAGAAGATGCTTCGATTGCATATAATAATTTTGATTAAGGAGAAAGAAGATGAATCTTATTTTAGGGGTATTTATACCACTTATCGGAACAAGTTTGGGTTCTGCATGTGTGTTCTTTCTGAAGGGAGAGATTGGTAATAAATTGCAAAAGGTTTTATTAGGCTTTGCTGCCGGTGTCATGGTTGCTGCTTCAGTCTGGTCTTTGTTGATTCCGGCCATGGACATGAGTTCGGATATGGGTAAGTTTTCTTTTGTACCGGCATTAATAGGTTTTCTGCTGGGTATGGGATTTTTGCTTTTGATGGATAGCGTGATTCCGCATATGCATGTGGGAAGTGAGGAGCCGGAAGGAACAAAAAGCAAGCTGCAAAAAACTACCATGCTTATTTTGGCAGTGGCTATTCATAATTTTCCGGAAGGTGCTGCTTGTGGTGCGATTTTTGCAGGGGTCTTGACTGGAGAAACCAATGTCACTATGGCGGGGGCGATTGCATTGTCCATCGGTATTGCTATACAAAATATACCGGAAGGTGCAATTATTTCTATGCCGCTTCGTAGTCATGGTGTAAGTAAAGGAAAATCTTTTTGGTATGGAGTGTTGTCGGGAGTAGTAGAGCCCATAGGTGCTATTTTGGCCATTATGCTGGCATCTTTGGTTACTCCGATTTTACCTTATATGCTGGCGTTTGCAGCCGGTGCTATGATGTATGTGGTTGTGGAAGAATTGATTCCGGAGACCAGTGAAGGAGAGCATTCAAATCTGGGAACCATTGCATTTGCCATTGGCTTTTCTTTAATGATGGTGTTGGATGTGGCACTTGGATAGGATATTGTGTTCGGGACATTTAGAGCAGTTGACGCTTATGGTGGCGGAGTGTTTTTGAGAGGGATGTAGGATGGCTTTGGAATCATCAAAGGACGAACAGCAGTTAAAAAACAGAATCAAAGATTTGGCGGATAAGGCTTTCCGCCAAAATACATATTCCTTTACCGGTTTTCTGGGGCTGAGTGAACAGGATATTTTCTGGAAGTTGGAGTCAGGCAGGGAGTTGGCACATATTGGATATGCATTATGGGGAGGCTATGAAGGCGCTGAACGAAAAATGGTTCGTTTTGGTTTGGAGGAAGAATTCGGATATGAGGAAGAATATCCCATTGTTTGTGTGCATATTAAGCCTTTGTTGGCAAAGTTTGCGGACAAGCTGACACATAGAGATTTTTTGGGAGCCCTTATGAATTTGGGGATTGATAGAAGTACTATCGGAGATATTCGAGTTGCGGATAAGGAAGCTTACTTGTTTTGTGTAAGTAGTATTGTGGAGTATATTTGCGGTTCTTTGGACAAGGTAAAGCACACCAATGTGAAGTGTCAGGTGGTAACGGAGGCTGAGGAAATTCCGGTGGACGAGCCGGAGAGTAGAGAGGTGCTTTTACCTTCCTTGCGACTGGATGCCTGCCTTGCCAAGGTATATAATGAATCCCGCAGTACCATATTGGACATGTTCCGTACCGGGAAAGTGTTTGTAAACGGAAGACTCTGTGAAAATAATTCCAAGTCCCTAAAAGAGGGAGAAGTAGTGAATTTGCGCGGGTATGGAAAGTTTATTTTCGAAGGCGTGCAATACGAAACCAAGAAGGGAAAATTGAGTGTAGGAATTCGGATATATAATTGAGTATTCATATATGTGGTAGAGGTGAAAGAGGGTTTGTGATATGGCGGTGGAAAAGTGTAGCCGTATAGGGTATAGAATGGGAAGTGTACTTATGGTGTGACGGGGGAAAAGAGCAGCCGTATAGAGTATAAAGAAGGAAGTGCACTTTTATGGTATGACCGGGGAATATAGAATTAACAGGAACCGTTTTTTGACATTGACAGGTATGTAAGATGAATTTGAGAGTTTTATCCGTCTTTTTGGCATTTGCTACGGAGAACTCATAAGTTTCATATGAATTTCTCCGTATTTTGATGCCATTTTGTTAGGTGATTTAATTTGTTTTGAGGTGTTTTACGGAGAATTCCTCCTCATTTTTATATGAACTCCGTACTTTTCATGTTTCGGAGTAGGTCCATACGACTAAAATGAATGAAAAATACGGAGTGAAATGGTAATGAATGCGGATTCTCCGTGTTTACACTAAAAGAGACAGATAAAATGCCTTTTAGTACGAAGTCAAGCAAGTATTAAATTGAACAAGCAAGTATTAACGTGAACAAGCAAGTATTAAATTGAACAAGCAAGTATTCACGCGGATAAGCATGTGTTTACGACGATAAGTACACGATTACAAATACAAACAAGAGAATTATAAAACCTCAGGAGTACAAAGGGTATTCCTGAGGTTTCTATATTGTCTGGAGTTAGAACTTTGACCGTTCGTTGTACTTTTCTTCACAATACTTGCAACGATACACTTCCTTTTCTTCATCTGCAAGGAAGAAGATGTGGGGAAGCTCCTGCTCGATGGAAGTGATACAACGGGGATTATGGCACTTAATGACGTTCTTGATCATTTTGGGAAGTACTAAAGCTTTTTTATCTACGATTTCGCCATCTTTAATTACATTTACTGTAATGTTATGGTCAATAAATGCAAGTACATCCAAGTCTAATAGGTTAATGTCACATTCTACTTTTAGAATATCTTTTTTACCAAGTTTTTCACTGCGTGCATTCTTGATGATGGCCACTGTGCAATCCATTTTGTCCAGTCCTAAGTGTTCATAAATGGATAAGCTCTTGCCTGCCTGAATATGATCTAAAACAAAACCTTCTTCGATTTTTCCGATTTTTAACATGTTTTCCTCTTTTCTGCGTTGTTCTTTAATTACAGTGCACTACAATGCTCGTGCAGATTACCGATTATGCTAAATCTAAAAGGGTGAGAATCAATGCCATACGCACATATACGCCGTATTGTGCCTGTTTGAAGTAGGCTGCTCTGGGGTCTTTGTCCACTTCCACAGAGATTTCGTTTACACGGGGAAGGGGATGAAGAACCAGCATATTGGGCTTTGCCAGTGCCATCTTAGCGGTATCCAGAATATAAAAATCCTTTAATCGGATATAATCTTCTTCGTTAAAGAAACGTTCTCTCTGCACGCGGGTCATATAAAGGAAGTCAAGCTGAGGCATAACAGTTTCCAGATTGGTTACTTCTTCGTAAGGAATATTGTGTGCCTTTAATTCCTCGGTGATATAGTCCGGAACCTTTAATTCTTCGGGAGAGATGAAGATGAAGTTAATTCCTTCATAGCGTACCAGTGCGTGAATCAAGGAATGTACGGTACGTCCGAATTTTAAGTCGCCGCAAAGACCAATGGTGAAGTTTTTAATGGAACCGGTTAAGCTACGGATGGTTAAAAGGTCGGTTAAGGTCTGGGTGGGATGCTGATGTCCGCCGTCACCTGCGTTAATCACAGGGATAAGGGATTTTTCTGCGGCTACCATGGGAGCACCCTCTTTGGGATGGCGCATAGCGCAGATATCGGCATAGCCGGAAATAACTCTTATGGTATCGGAAACGCTTTCACCTTTTGAGGCAGAAGAGGAACCGGCATCGGAGAAACCAAGAACCTGTCCGCCTAAACGTAGCATAGCAGATTCAAAGCTTAAGCGGGTACGGGTACTGGGTTCGTAGAAGCAGGTTGCCAGTATTTTACCGTCACAGGCGTGCGCATATTTTGCCTTGTTATTTTCAATGTCGTTGGCCAAATCGAACAGTTTGTCCAATTCTTCGGTGGTAAAGTCCATGGGACTTAATAAATGTCGCATATACATGCCTCCTTTGTGATTCTTTGTTGTAGGGCAGTTTTTTGCCGAAAGAAAAGCCGAAGAAAAAATTCTTCGACTTATAAATTATTGAAATGTTAATAATTCCTCTACAGGTTTTCTGCGAGGAGCAGTAGGTTCTTCTGCGGGATAACCGATGGGGATCAAAGCGATAACATCATGACCTTCAGGAATGTTCAGAAGTTCGGCAACTTTATCATCATCAAAGATACCCATAATAACGGTACCGAGACCCTTCTCATAAGCAGCCAGACAAAAAGCTTCGGTAGCAACACCTGCATCAAACATCTGCCAGCCCTCACCACGATGGGTGCTGAAAGAACCATCTCTTTCAAAACCGCTGCGTCCGGTAATAACAGTAACTGCAATCACCATGGGAGCAGAGGCGATGATTTCTCCGTTGCGGGGATATGCAGAAGTGCATGCCGCTACTTTGTCCTTTAATTCGCCTTCTACAGCAATATAACGGGTAATCTGTGTATGCTTCCAACTGGGCGCGTAAGATGCTGTTTCTACGATTTCTGCAATCACATCATGTGAAACAGGTGTAGTTTCAAATGCACGTATGCTTCTACGTCCCATAATACATTCTTTGGCAGTCATGTTGTTACCTCCTCAGACCATATACTCTGTATCAATATTTGTATATTTCACATGTAATTATCATATCATAATGTGGAGTTATATGCAAAGAATTTTTAGAGTTTTCTGAAGAAAAATGATTGCATAAAAATCATTTTTCGAGTATAGTATTGTTAGGAAAATTTTTAGTGGTGCAGGAGGTGTGCTATGAGTATAGAATTTCAGGAAAGAAAACGTTGGTTGTTCTTCGGATTACCATTTACTTTCACAAAATATATTGTTAAAGAAGACATGATTACGATTCGAGCAGGCTTATTCAATGTTGTGGAAAATGATTGTTATATGTACAAGATTCAGGATGTACAGCTGGATAGATCATTTTGGGAAAGAATATTCCGTATAGGTACAGTTAACTGCATTACCGGTGATAATACCCATCCGCAACTTGTTTTGAAGCATATTCGTAATGCCAGACCTATTAAGGATTTTATATTAAAGGAATCTGAAGAGGCTCGAATTAAGAGACGTACCGTGAATATGCTGGATATCGGTTCGGGTGAGAGTGCGGACGTGGATGATAGTTTTTTCTAAATATTCAGATGGCGAAACAGACGGGACTTTCCGGAATGAGAGTCCTGTCTTCTTATTTTTTATCTGCATGTGTGGCAGTATGCTCAAAGAGTAATCCGGTCAAGAACCAAAAGGGAGCATAGTCTAAACGGATGACACGGCAGATGTTCCATTTAGAACGGTTGTAGTCCCAGGGACAAAGTCCTTTCCTGCGCAGAAAGGTACCGCTTAAAAATTCAGCAAGGAAAATTAAGAGAGCATATGTGCAACCACGCAACCACAGAGATTTTTTCTTTATGAGACGAAAAAGTGGGCTTAACAGAGCAGAGCTTCCATAGATGGGAAACATCCACAGAGAGGTGCAGCCTTTCAAGGTATAGTCTCTGCGGCGAAGAGAATCGGCAGCAGTAAAAATTATTTCCATGCACCAGCCGATGAGGCCGTGACGTAAGAATGATTTTACACATTTAGGTGTTTGCATATGGGTACCTCGCATTCTAAGAATGGATATAGCATGCCCATAATACATTTTTTTATACCGGAACAGGTTTTTGGTGCCGGGCAGGAGGAATTGAAATGAAGTATACAGAAGCAGTGGAGTATATGGATTCTTTAAACAGCTACGGTATTGTACCGGGACTTACCAATATTGAAAATTTGTGTGAAGCCTTGGGAAATCCGCAAAAAGATTTGAAATTCGTACATATCGCAGGAACCAACGGAAAGGGTTCGACGTTGGCGTATATCTCCACCGTATTGAAATGCGCCGGATATAAGGTGGGACGCTATGTATCCCCTACCATATTTGAATATCGGGAACGTATACAGGTAAACGGAAGGTCTATTTCTCAAAAGTCCTTATGTGCATGGGCGGAGCGTATAAAAGAAGCCTGTGACGGTTTGGTTGCGGCAGGCAAAAAGCATCCTACTTCTTTTGAAGCAGAGACCGCGTTGGCATTTGCCTATTTCAAGGAGCAGGGCTGTGACATTGTGGTAATGGAATGCGGAATGGGCGGCAGACTGGATGCCACCAATATTATTCAGAACACTTTGGTATCGGTATTGGCAAGTATCAGCATGGATCATATGCAGTATTTGGGCAAGACAATAGAGGCTATTGCGGCAGAAAAAGCAGGTATTATCAAAGATGGCTGCAAAGTAGTGACTGCTATGCAGGAAGAGGATGTACTGCAGGTAATACATGAAAAAGCCCTTGAAAAGGGGTGTCCGGTAAAAGTGGCAGATTTGGCGGAAGTGAAGAAAATTCGCTATGGTTTGGAGAAACAGCGATTTGATTATGCTGTGTGGAAGAATCTGGAGATTACGTTATCCGGAAATCATCAAGTCGGATCGTAGCCATGT
>JAZNQI010000114.1:0-8354 GCA_045590095.1 Acetatifactor sp.
GGTACGGATTGGCCACATTACATAACCATTCTTGCAGCCCTTTTCTTCGACATACTTAACAAGCGCTGCATATAATGCATCGTTACTGTAATCTTCCTGCGCCTCCAAAACCGGAAGGATTTCTGTTAAAACCTCCAAAGAAGATTCGGTATTGGTTTTCATCTTTTTATGAGTGTACATTTCCACATCATACTCTGGTAAAGCTTCAAAGAAATCAACCTGTGCGGCAATATCGTTGAAGGTCTCAATACGTGTCTTTACCATACCGGCAATTTTCTTTAAATCTAAATCCTTGGTTAAGGCGTCCTTCAAATAAGGTTCAGCCATTTCGAAGAATTTATCCGCATCCATGGCTTTCAGATATTCGCCGTTCATCCAGCGAAGCTTTACAATATCAAAGACTGCCGGAGATTTGCTGATTCTTTTATAATCAAAATTAGCAATTAACTCATCCAGACTAAAGATTTCGTTATTGTCTTCCGGACTCCATCCTAAAAGTGCAATATAATTTACAATAGCCTCAGTCAAAAATCCCTGCTCGATTAAATCTTCGAAGGAAGCATGTCCGCTTCTCTTAGCAAGCTTCTTATGGTTTTCATCGGTAATCAAAGGCAAATGTACATAAACCGGTACTTCCCAGCCAAAGGCATCATACAGACGAACATATTTGGGTGAAGAAGAAAGGTATTCATTTCCTCTTACTACATGAGTGATGTTCATGGTATGGTCATCTACAACATTTGCAAAGTTATAGGTGGGATATCCGTCGGACTTGATCAAAATCATGTCGTCCAATTCTGAATTTGCCACCGTAATATCTCCGTATAACTCATCATGGAAAGTAGTGGTACCTTCTGTAGGATTATTCTGACGAATAACGAAAGGTTTTCCTGCATCCAAATTAGCCTGAATTTCTTCTTTGGAAAGTCCTAAGCAATGTTTATCGTAAATAGTAATCTCCTTACCTTCTACCACTTCGCTCTTCAAAGATGCCAATCTTTCTTTATCGCAGAAGCAATAATATGCTTCCCCTTTTTCAATCAGCTCTTTTGCATACTTCATATAGATACCGGTTGCCATACGTTCACTCTGTACATAAGGACCATATCCGCCATCCTTATCCGGTCCTTCATCGTGAATAAGACCTGTCTTAGCCATGGTACGATAAATAATCTCCGTGGCACCTTCTACAAAACGCTCCTGGTCCGTATCCTCGATACGAAGCATAAAACTTCCGCCATCGTGCTTTGCAATTAAAAACTCATAAAGTGCAGAACGCAAATTACCTACATGCATTTTACCTGTAGGACTTGGTGCGTATCTGGTTCTGATTTTTGTCATATTTATTCCTCCTCTAAATCAGGCAATTTCTTCTCTGCCGCTTCTTTAAATTTATTTACTTCTTTCATGGCCTGTGGTATGGCAATATTGGTTCCGGCGCCCGCAACACATCCACCGGGGCATGCCATTCCTTCAATCAGACAACCATTCATTCTTCCGGCTTTCGCCAAGAGTAAAATCTTCTTACATTCAGCAAGACTCTCCGCATGTTCAATCTTTACTTCCGTACCGGGATAATACTTGTTAATACATTCTTCAATGGCACTGGCAACACCGCCTGCAACACCATAACCTCTTCCCGCTGCAGTCGCATCCTGCATCTCGTCCATCGCTTTGATTTCTTCTAAAAGAATACCTTTTGCTTCAAACATGCCGGTCAATTCTTCAAAAGTAATTACAAAATCTACATCAGAACGAATGGTTCTGCGTGATGCTTCTAATTTTTTTGAAGCACAGGGACCGATAAATACCACCTGGGCATCAGGATGTTCTTGCTTAATAATTCTTGCAGTCGCTACCATTGGTGTCAATTCATTACTGATTTTATCAATGGTCTCCGGGAACAGATTTTTCGCCATAACAGACCATGACGGGCAACAAGATGTAAGCGCAAAATCCTGCTTACCGGTTGCCACTTCTTTCACATAATGCTCTGCTTCAGCCATACAACCAAGGTCTGCACCGATTGCAGTTTCATATACATCATAAAACCCTAATTCCTTAAGTGCAGTTTTAAACATATCAGGCGTTACCTTGGGTCCGAATTGTCCCACAAATGCCGGTGCTACCTGTGCAATAATCTTTTTGCCATGCTTTAATGCCTTAATCAATTGGAAAATCTGTGATTTGTCTGCAATGGCACCAAAGGGACAACTTACCATACATTGACCGCAGGAAACACAAATATCATTATCAATCACTGCTCTTTTACGTTCATCCGATTTGATTGCACCGATACCGCATGCTGCTTTACAAGGACGCTCCTTATGGGTAATGGCATCATACGGACAAATAGCTTTACACTTACCGCATTTAATACATTTTTCCTGGTCAATCACCGATTTACCATTCACAAAGCTAATAGCATCCTTGGGACAAACTTCCTGACAAGGATGTGCCACACACCCCATGCAGGCATTTGTCACAAAATATTCATTTTCCGGACAAGCATTACATGCTGAAGGAATTACCTGCATCAAAGGCGGTTCATAATATTTTTCATCAATATTACTTTCTTCCACACCCTCCGTCAAATGACCGGGACGATTACGATTTTCAGGGCGAAGACTCATACCCATAGCCAAACGAATACGTTCTCGAATAATCGCTCTGTCACGATAAACACTTTCCCAGTATTCAGATTCATCATAATCAACTAATTTATATGGCAAAGCTTCCATATCGTCTTTCAAATTCGTGGAATTGTAAGCTAAATTTGCCACTTCTCGAAACACCATTCGTCTGCGTTTACGAACCGGTGTATCAATTCCTCTCATACTCATAAAACAACCTCACATCTACCAACTCTTAATAAAAGTATTGATGTAATTATCCAAACATTCTCGTATAATACTAACCGCTTCCTCACGATTACCTTTTTCATTTACTGCAGTAGTCTTATGTTCCAGAGCTTTATATACCGTAAAGAAATGCTTCATTTCATCTACTACATGAGTTGGTAATTCATCAATATCCTTGTAGCAGTTATAATTAGGATCGTTAAACGGAACTGCGATAATTTTTTCATCATTCTTGCCATTATCAAGCATCTTAATAACACCAATCGGATACGCACTCACAAGCGTCATTGGTTGTATGGGTTCTGAACAAAGCAATAATACATCCAACGGGTCTCCATCATCACCATAAGTTCTCGGAATAAATCCATAATTTGCCGGATAATGGGTTGATGTATGTAAGATACGGTCCAATATTAAAAAACCGGTATCCTTGTCCAATTCATACTTATTCTTACTTCCTTTTGAAATCTCAATAACACAAATAAAATCTTCGGGTTTTACCCTTTGGGTGCTCATTGTATGCCAAATATTTCCATTTACCTGATCCATATTTTTTACCTGCCCTTCATCTGATTTTTCAGATTATCTTCATAAGTATACCACCTTTAAATCACGTTTGCAAACTAATCTCATAGTATAATAACAAAAGATTTTTTATTTATGAAAGGATGTCCTATGCAAAATTATCTTTACGAAAAACAAAGCAACGACAAGGTAATTGCAATGGCTTACGTACCTTGGCAGCATTTTCATAAACTCTATGAAAATCCGGAAGAAGCTTATTGCGAAGGAACTATATTTATGGAATTAAACAAACCTTTTATGGGAAGGAGATGCGCAAATGGTAAATAAAGAACAGCAACGCATGTTAAATGATATCGGTATTGTGGATTTTACCCTTGTAGAACTTATGCTTTATTTAGATACGCATCCCATGGACAAAGACGCAATGGAACATTTTAATCATTATGCAAAAATCAAAAACAAAATGATGAAAGAATTCTCTATGATGTATTATCCACTCACAAAAGATTTAGCGGAATCCGTAAATGAATGGAGATGGGGAAATGCACCACTCCCCTGGGAAGGAGGCTGTAATTAATGTGGAGTTATGAAAAAAGACTACAATTTCCTGTAAATATTAAAGAACCTAACGCCAAGCTTGCACAAGCAATCATTTCTCAGTATGGTGGTCCCGATGGTGAAATGGGTGCCAGTATGCGTTATTTATCCCAAAGATATGCTACTCCCTATAAGGAAGTTGCAGGCGTATTAACTGATATTGGTACCGAAGAATTGGCACATTTAGAAATGGTTGCTGCTATTGTTCATCAGTTAACCAAAAATCTTTCCATGGATGAAATTGAGCAAAGCGGTTTTGATAAATATTATATAGACCATACCGTTGGCATTTGGCCACAGGCGGCAGGCGGTGTTCCTTTTAATGCCAATCAGTTCCAGTCAAAGGGAGATATCATAACTGATTTATTTGAAGACATGGCAGCAGAACAAAAAGCTCGCACTACCTATGACAATATCTTACGTCTTGTAAAAGATTATCCGGATGTATATGCTCCTATTAAGTTTTTAAGAGCTCGTGAAGTTGTTCATTTCCAGCGTTTTGGTGAAGCTCTTCGTATTACTCAGGATCATTTAAATGATAAGAACTTCTACGCATTTAATCCTGGTTTTGATAAGAAAATCGATAGTTCAACATGTAATTGTAAGTAATAAAAAATCCCCGGCAGAAATAATCGCCGGGGATTACAAATTTAATTAGATTGCCAAAAAGAACTTAACCAAGAAGATTAAGGATAATATATATGTCAAAACAGACACATCCTTTGCCTTACCGGCAAACACTTTTGTTATGGTATAAGAAATCAAACCTAAACCAATTGCATGTCCGATAGAACCGGAAACAGGCATTGCAATCAACATAATTGCAACCGGCAAGCACTGGTCTATATCATCAAATTTAATATTCTTCAAACCTGTCAACATCAACACACCTACATAAATCAAAGCAGCTGAAGTTGCAGCGGGTGGAATGATTGCTGCAATAGGAGCAATGAACATACAAGCCAGGAAAACAATACCTGTTGTAAGAGCTGTCAAACCTGTACGTCCGCCGGCTTCTACACCGGATGCTGACTCAACAAAGGTCGTTACAGTAGAGGTACCTGTACCTGCACCAACCACAGTACCGATTGCATCAGAAAGCAATGCTTCCTTCATTTTAGGCATCTTTCCTTCTTGATCCAACATACCTGCACGGCTTGCAGTACCAACTAATGTACCAATGGTATCAAACATATCGATAATGCAGAAAGATACAATCAGAGTGATTACAGTGAACCATCCCATCTTAATAAATCCATCGAAATTGAATTTAAGAAGTGTTGTCTCTGCCATATCCTTAAAAGGTGGTACAAAAGATGCGCCCTTTAAAGATTCAAAAGGATTAATTTCAAGGAAAACAGCCTGTCCGGTCCAATATATTACACTGGCAACTAACATACCAATAATAACAGATGCTTTTATTCCTCTTTGTGCTAATGCAACAATCACAAATAAACCAATAAACATAGTTGCTACGGTAAGAACCATTGCACCATATCCACTACCAATTGTATCACTTGCCTGCTTAGCAGTTAATGCACCAAAGAAGTCTTTCATAACATAGAAAGGTCCACCTTTATCAGAATAAATACCGGCATTAGAACCAAGACCTATATTCATAAGCATCATACCGATTGCAGGCGAAATACCAAGACGAACACCTAAAGGAATCGCTTCTACAATTTTTTCACGTACATTAAAGACGGAAAGAACTATAAATATAAAACCTTCAATTAAAATAATACATAAACCTGCTTGAAAAGATTCTACATAACTTAGACCGGTAATACTTACAATATTAGCAACTACTACGGCAAAGAAACTGTTCAGACCCATACCCGGTGCCAACGCAAATGGTTTATTAGCCAAAAAGGCCATTGCAAACATACCAATAGCGGACGCAATACAGGTTGCCATAAATACACCGTTCCACAGTGCAGGGGTTCCGCTGGAACCAAAGTTTGTTAACAGATTCGGATTCAAAGCTATGATATAAGCCATGGTCATAAAGGTAGTAAGACCTGCAATGATTTCTGTCTTAACCGTAGTTTTGTTCTCCTTAAGTTTAAAGAGTTTTTCTAACATTGTTTTCCTCCCTTTCATATAATATTATTTGTTTGTGGTGCTGCCAAAGCCACCATTACGCACACCTTGTGCATCATCATCCACGGTGATGCCGTACTCTAAAAAGATTCCTTGCATAAAGCCCATACCGGCAGAAATATCCACGGTTTTACCTTCATTGGAATCGTTTGTTATTTTTGCCATTATATGGCCTTCATTATCCGAATAAAAATAGTCACTGTCAATAATTCCGACTGTATTATTTAACTGCAAGCGATATTTAAAGCCCAAACCACTTCTTGGATATAGTTTTAATACCCAATCTTCATCCATTTTTGCTCTAATGCCGGTAGGAATTTTAATGGTACTTCCTGCAGGCAATGAAAAAGCAAACGGAGCATGAAAATCATATCCTGCACTTCCCTTTGTCGCTCTGGTAGGTAATTCGATAGATTCATACATATCCGTTATGTCTGCATCCGTGTACTCCGGAAAATCATCCTTAATGGCCTTCTTGAAGTTTTCAAGACTTACTTTATAAAACTGTGCTATTCGTTTCATATATATTCCACTCCTCTACGAATAATCTCTGCAGTGTAAAACCGGTACCGAAGGGTCTGTGTTCTCCGGCGCTAATGTCTTGCGCACGTCGATAACTCGTTGATTTTTACTACCCTTCCAAAGTAAATTAACATCCCGTTCTTCAATGTGAAACTCTCCGTCTACAACCACATCAACATACTGCATCATAGGATAATACATTATATTTTCCCAAGAATCCCCTGTATATAACCAGATAGTTTTATTCGGAAATTTTTCTTTTATTTCAGCCATCAATGCTCTAACCGACAATCGATTAGCAGGATGCAAAGGGTCTCCTCCCGAAAAAGTAATTCCTGCGATATAATCCTGTTCTAACTGTTCAAATATTTCTTCTTTAGCTGCCTCATCAAACAAAAGTCCGCCATCCGGATCCCAAGTTATGGGATTTTGACATTCTTTACAACAATGGGTACAACCAGCCACCCAAAGAACCACACGAAGTCCGTCACCATTGAGCATATCGTCCTTTGTAATATTGTGATATCTCATAACTTACATACTTTTCCTTTCCGCAATTTCTGCCATTTTGGCATCATTTAATCGAGTATCCCCATGCACTCTGGAATAAGAAAGATATCCGTTCATACGGTCTATTTTTGTAAGATTACGACTACCGCACTTAGGACATTCGTCCATTTCCAATTCCTGATGTCCGCAATCATCACAATAAGCAAGGGATAAATTCACACCTTCATAAAAGCCCATATCCATAGCACGACGAATCAAAGTCTTAACTGCATCAATATTATAATCAATGGGATATTTTACATACTGAATTTTTCCGCCGTTACTTAAATCCCAGAAACGATTCTCCAAATTCTGCTTCTGAATAGGTGTAATATCTTCTGAAACATGACAATGGAAACTGTTACTTACATATTCTCTGTCTGATACCCCTTCTACAATTCCGTATTTTTTGCGGAACTGCTTCACCTGTAAACCACAAAGATTCTCTGCAGGCGTTCCGTAAATTGCATATAAATTACCGTCTTCTTCTTTAAATTCGTTAATCTTAGCATTAATATGCTCAAGAACTTCTACTGCAAACTGGCCATCTTCTACTAAGGACTTTCCATTGTAAAGTTCCTGTAACTCATTCAAAGCAGTAATCCCAAAGCTTGCAGTTGCAGCTTTAAGTAATGGTTTAATCTTATCCGTAAGCTTTAAATGTCCACCCAGGAAACCACCTTCACAATAAGCCAGAGGATTAGTAGATGCACGCATTTCTCCTAAATAAGCATATGTTCTGATATGAAGCTGACGAATTAAATTCAAGTAATAATCCAGCACTTCATAGAAATCACGACTTTCCTTTCTTGCTTTCGCTAAAATCATAGGCAGATGAAGTGAAACCGCACCAATATTAAAACGACCTACAAAGATAGGAGTATCATTCTCATCTGCCGGATGCATGCCACCCTTGCGATACCAAGGAGAAAGGAAGGCTCTGCATCCCATAGGAGAAATAATCTCTCCGTACTGCTTATAAATACTTGCTACATACCCTTTACCGGTAAGACTCAACCAGTCGGGATACATGGTCTTTGCAGAACACTGTACACCGGCTTCAAAAACATCTTCCAATGGTTTACCGGGTCCATGCAAATTCTCATCATATAAGAATACAATCTTAGGGAACAACACCGGTTTCTTACATTCTTTCTTACCTTGACCTCTTCTGCGTACATTTAACATAGAAATAGT
>JAZNQI010000115.1:0-3381 GCA_045590095.1 Acetatifactor sp.
ATATTTGAGATAGTGAAAAGAATATTTGGGGGCGGTACGTTATGTTTTTTCCTTGGGGAAATATTCCCAAAGAAGTAGAAAAGAAGAAAAGGGAACACCGTCGCCGGTCGGAAATGTCCCTAAAAGTGGAAAAATTAAGAAAAGGGAACACCGTCGCCGGCGAGAAATATCCCCAAAGAAGTAGAAAAGAAGAAAAGGGAACACCGTCGCCGGTCGGAAATGTCCCTAAAAGTGGAAAAATTAAGAAAAGGGTATATCGGCCCCGGCGGGAAATGTCCCTAAAAGTGGAAAAATTAAGAAAAGGGTATACCAGCCCCGGCGGGAAATATCCCCAAAGAAGTAAAAAAGAAAAAAAGGGATACTTTCACGTCAAACATCTTACTAAGGTCAATTAAATACTAAAAACTTATTGACATATTGTAAATAATGTGTATATAGTATATATACAATATATTGTTTTCCACGGGCATTAAACTGCAGAAATGCTTGTGGAAGAAAGAATCGCGAGGTAACAAATGGATATTATTATTACAAATCAGTCAGATAGGCCGATTTATGAACAAATCATGGATCAGATCAAAGCTCAGATTATGAATGGTGAATTGAAAGAAGGGGACGCTCTTCCGTCAATGCGACTTCTGGCCAAGGAGCTTAGGATCAGTATTATCACAACGAAGCGTGCTTACGAAGAGCTGGAGCGGGAAGGGTATATTGAGTCCTATACCGGTAAAGGAAGCTTTGTGAAAGGCGTAAACCATGAAATGGTGAAAGAAAGTGTTATGTTTGAAATTGAAACTATGATGGAAGAGATGTTTGAAAAGGCGGAAGTTGCCAAACTTTCTTTTGAAGAGTTGACGGAGAGATGGAATCTTTTATATGAAGAGAGAAGAGAACGGGCGGATAAACCGGAATAGACAGACAAGTGTGTGAAGGAGCCTGTTTAGTTGGAGGAGACGATATGGTAGAGAATGTAATTACATTGAAAGATGTGACAAAGGATTATGGAGATTTTGTATTAGATAAGATTAACTTTGAAATACCAAGAGGCTGTATCTGTGGTTTCGTAGGACAAAACGGCGCCGGCAAAACCACCACAATCCGTTTGATTATGGATATTATTGCTGCAAATTCCGGTGAGATTAAGGTGTTCGGCCAAGATATGCGTACAGAAGGGAAAGTTTTGAAAGATGACATCGGTGTGGTATTTGATGAAATGGGTTTCCACGACTTCTTAACCGGTGTACAGATTAATAAAATCATGGGCAAAATGTACACCAACTGGAGCGAAGAAGTATTTACCGGATATATGAAGCGTTTCGGTCTTCCCATGAAGAAAAAGTGCGGTAAGTTCTCACGCGGTATGCGTATGAAATTACAGATCGCAGTGGCAATGTCCCACGGTGCGAAGTTACTGATTATGGATGAACCGACCAGCGGTTTGGACCCCATCGTCCGCAATGAAATTCTGGAAATCTTCCAGGAGTTTGTTATGGAAGAGGACCATACGATTCTTTTATCTTCTCATATCACAGGAGATATTGAGCGTATCGCGGATATGGTTGTATTTATCGACAAGGGCCGTATTGTATTAAGCGGTGAAAAGGATGTAATCCTTGAGAATCACGCAATGTTGAGATGTACGAAAAAAGATGCAGATACAATCGCGAAAGAAGACATTGTATCCGTAAGACAGTCTGCCTTCGGTGTGGATGTTTTGGTACATGATAAAAAGGCCTGCGCAAGAAAATACGAGAAACTTACCATGGAGCAGTGTACTTTGGAAGAAATTATGATACATTATGTAAACCGTGCAAACAACGAAAGCAAAGAAGCGTAGAAGGAGGTATCTTATGAAAGCATTAATTTTAAAAGATATCTACTGTCTGCGTACCCGCATCATGACCTATGTATTGACTCTGGTTGCTGCTTTGGTAATCGGAATTCTGATTTCCCTTAGCAGTGAATACGGAAATATGAGGCTGGATGTGATGATGGGCTATGATGAAACGGTATCGGAAGTTGATCTTGCGGCATATAAAGTAATGCTTGGAGGCGCGACTTTTTTGGCTATTTTACTTCCTTTGGGGGTAGGCTTTGACGGCATTATGACCTTTCATATGGATGAAAAGGCAAATTTTGGCGATGTGCTTCGCACCATGCCGGTAAAACCTGTGGAAATTGTGCTGGCAAGATTTAGTACTGCTTACGGCTTCCTTCTGACAGGTTATATATCGTCTATATTGATTGCTTTACTGATTTCACCGGTGGTTGAGGTGTTTACATTGGCTGAAATGATTCATGCGGGAACTGTAATGACCTGTGCACTGGCTGCTGGTCTGGGAGTGACATGTTGTGCCTATTTTATGTGGAAAAAGAAGACTGTTGAGTATATTTTCATTGGTGTTTTTTTAGGGGCATATGCGATATTTGCAATTGCGATTATAACATTAAGCAACCGTTACGGAGACCAGATGGATGCTATCATGAACGCATTTATGGACAAAGTAAAAATCCTTTTCGAGAATTGTCTGGTATGGTTGATTCCGGTGGCTTTCCTTATGACTGTGGTATGTTTCTTCGTATCTGTGTTGATTGTAAAAAGAAAGGGGCGAGGTGTGCGATGAAATCATTATTATATAAAGATTATGTGGCTACGAACGGCCCTATTGTGATAGGCGGATTTGGACTTCTTACAGTGTTTATCTGTGTATTTGCGGTTTATAGCACTGTGAATATCGGTGCGGAAGTGTTGTTGGGGTTGTTCACCCCTGTAGTATTTGTGGGTGGATGTGTATATTTGCTTGCATTGATGTCTCAGTTGTTCCAGGCGGATTCCGGTAAAAACTGCCGTGATTACCTGCTTACCATGCCTGTAGATAAAAAGGAATATTTGCTTTCTAAATATATCTATTATCTGGTGGCAAACTATCTGGTTTTATCCTGGGGCATTTTCTTAAGCATGATTGCGGCAACAGCGGTAAAAACAGAGGGTATGATGATGATGGTATCTACGGTTCAGTTAATGGGGCCCATTGTGATTCCGGTCATGTTGATTATGGCTGCGGTTACATTTCCCTTGTATATACTGTACGGCAAGAAAAAGGGAGATATGATTTTTAGTGGATTTTCCGTTACGCTTACGATTCTGCTTTTTATCTGGCTATTATTCGGTGATGTTTCCGGCCTGACAAATATGGATTTTGAAGGCTATATGAAATGGGTGGAAGAACATACGGGGCTGGTGGTTCTTTTATCAACGATATTCCCTATCGCGTCAGGTGTTATTTATTATCTGTCTTACATAATTACTGCGGGCATTTTTGTAAGAAAGGAGCGTAATATCGATGAATAAAAAGAAAGATTTGACGGTAAGTCGGATCG
>JAZNQI010000116.1:0-32849 GCA_045590095.1 Acetatifactor sp.
GCAAGGTCGGGCTCTGCATTTTCTTTTACAAGATTAGCAAATTTCTGACGGTCTGAAACCATTTCCTCCAAGGCCATCTTACCTACGATTTCACGAACATTACCTTCCAAAACTTCTCTTGCAACACGTCCGATATATTCCGGATTTTTGTTTAAGAAGTTCTGTGCAGCCAGTTTTAATCTCTGCTCATCATCACTGATTTTTACGTTAACGGTTGCATCTACATTAATGTTGATGTAATCTGCTGTAGGAACTGCATTTGCGGTTCTTACATCAATCGGAATCAACTGAAGATTCAATGCATCCTTTCTCTCCAAAAAAGGAATCTTCACGCCTGCTTTACCGATTAACACCTTGGGATTCTTACGCAAACCGGAAATAATAATTGCTGTATCCGGTGATGCCTTTACATAGCCCACAATAAAGATAAATAAAATTAATGCAACAATTGCTGCAACGGGAATCAATATCATTCCCACTGTACTACTTAATACCAAACCACTCATAAGTTCTCCTCCTTAAATTTTTCTTTGGTTTATTGTATATTCAAACTTTAACATATATGCTTAAAACGAACAATTTACAAACCTACACGATAAGCATAGTAAATGATTCAAAAACTGCACGATATACCATATGTGTTTCATTCCGTCGAAATTTTTCCGACTTTTATCCTCTGACCTGGCCCGTTCCGGTAATCTGATACTTATAAGAAGTCAGTTCCTTTAAGCCCATGGGACCTCTGGCGTGAAGTTTCTGGGTACTGATACCGATTTCCGCGCCAAAGCCAAACTCAAAACCATCCGTAAACCTGGTAGAAGCATTCCAGTATACACAAGCAGCATCCACACCATTTAAGAATTTCTCGGCGGTCTCATTATCCGCCGTAATAATACACTCAGAATGTTTGGTGTTGTATTTGTTAATATGAGCAATTGCTTCTTCCACGCTATCTACGGTTTTCGCAGACAAAATATAATCCAAATACTCTGTTGCATAATCATCTTCAGTCACTTCCAAGCATCCGTCAATTACTTCTCTGATACGCTCATCTGCACGAATTTCCACGTTTTTGGTATCTAAAACTGCCTTTAATGCAGGCATAAGCGCTTCCCTTACGTCTGTATGCACCACCAAAGATTCACAAGCATTGCACACACCGATACGCTGGGTCTTGGCGTTCATAATAATGTTCACTGCCATATCAATATCCGCAGCTTTATCTACATAAACATGACAATTTCCGGTTCCGGTTTCAATCACGGGAATATTGCTGTTTTCTACTACCGCACGGATGAGTCCTGCGCCACCGCGAGGAATCAGTACATCCACATATTCCTTCATTTTCATAAACTGCGCGGTTACTGCACGATCTGTATCGGTAATCAACTGAATAGCATCCTCCGTCACACCGGCTTCCTTTAAGCCCATACGAATCACTTCCGTAATAGCCATATTGGAATGAATGGCATCACTACCACCCTTTAAAATCACTGCATTTCCGGTCTTAAAGCATAGTCCGAAAGCATCAGCAGTCACATTGGGACGTGATTCATATATAATACCGATAACGCCCATCGGGACACGAACCTTTGAAACAGAAAGACCGTTGGGACGCTTAAAGCTTTCCATACATTCTCCTATAGGATCTTGCAAATCCACAATCTGCAAAAGTCCTTCCGCCATAGCCTCTATACGAGCCTCCGTCAAGCGAAGTCTGTCCACAAGTCCCGGATGCATACCGTTAGCTTCTCCGGCTAATACATCCTTTGCATTTGCTTCTAATAATTTCTCTGTATTATCTGTCAGCGCCTTTGCGACAGCCTTAAGTGCTTTGTTTTTGACTTCAGTGGTCAAATTTTGTAGTTCATACTTAGCAGCCACAGCCTGCTTTCCAAGTAATGTTAAATCCATTTCTTTTTCCTTCTTTCTGTCGATTATTTAGGAGTGACGTACTATTTCTCTTTAAGAGACCATAATCACCCTTCAAAATTTTCTTCTTTCTTTACGAAGCGCTTTTTCTACCCAGACAACCATTTTCATCCGCCGTGGGTAGAAAAAATTAGTGAAAACTCACATTTTTAAGTCCTTACATCTGCCCACCAAGCATAATAATTCTTTTACGGGTAGAAAAATGCGAATAAAATCATTACTTATGTTCTCTTTCTTCTACCCATTACGTGTCATCTCTTCTCTTATGGGCAGAAAACCATAACAAAAAACATCATTTTGGGGTTCAATTGTCTGCCCACCAAACCCCTTTCTATCGTTTATGGGCAGAATTCGTAAAAAATCACATAATACAAGCAATCCACAAATCATATATTATAAAAAATCAAATATATCGCTCTGTTAAAACCTGAAATTCCGGTTTTGTAACATATGATGCATATGTAATCTTTCCGGTAAAGTTTAATATCTTTTCAAATCGATAACGTAAAACCGGAGTACTGATGTAATCCAACACCTTTTCTTTAGGAACCCAAAGAACTTCACTGGACTCTTCGGATGTACGACACTCTCCACTTTCATACTCACATATAAAATCAAACATTACTTTGGTAGGAACTGTTGTAACGCCATCGTAATATGTATATTTTCCAACATTAGAATACACTGCACATAAACATTTTACTTTGGCTGTAATACCGCTTTCCTCCATAATCTCCCGCAAAACACCGGCTTCCAAATCTTCTCCCTCTTCAATTTGTCCGCCTGTAGTATCATAACCACGATTTGGCGTTTTAATAATTAACATATTACCTTCTTTATCAAAAACATAACCAGCTGCTGCTACAATATGTGTTGGAAAAGCCATAACGATTCCTCCTCTATCATACTTTACACCAAAATCACCTGATAAGGCTTCAAATCATGTTCCTCCACAGGAATAAAGTCCACTCTCTGACATTTATATCCGATAGCAACAGAAAAGGTCTGCAGTAGTTCCTTATCCCTTAAAAACCGGTCATAAAAGCCTTTTCCGTAGCCCATGCGGTTACCGTACATATCAAAAGCAACTCCCGGCATTAAAAGAAGCATCCTGTGCTCTTTGTATTTATCGTAATCAAAACATTCTGTGGTACCGTCAGGTTCAGGGATGCCTTTATAGCCTTCAACTAATTGGTCCATAGAAGTGATTCTGTAGAAGTTCATGGTGTCCCTTTCCACAAATCCACTCGAGCCACAGTTATTTTCGTTCACTACTTTTTCAATACGCGGCACAAACACTTTCTTCCCTTTGCGTAACGCCTCTTCAATCATTTCCACGGTACCGATTTCACTGCCGTAATTCACAAAGGCAAGCAACACCTCTGCACCGTAAAACCACTGGTGACCGATGATTCTGTCTGCTATGGCCATATCCGCCAGTCTGCGCTGTTCTACAGGTAAAGCATCTCTTTTCGCAAGCACTTCCTTTCGAATAAGACGCTTTTGTTCTTTTAAATCCATGTTTCATCTGCCTCCGGGTCATTCTTTATGCTTTCGCATAACATCTTATGGCATTCATTTCCTATCAATCTTTCTTACCGTATTTCTCGCTCAACTTCTCCTGAGAACCATCCTCATACTGAATGGTAATGCTGTTTAAGTTTGCTTTCATATTCGCACGAACATTTTCTACATATTCCTTACGAAGTGTAGCCTGTTCCTGCTTTTCGGCCTCTGTAAGCCCCTCTGCTTTAGATTTATGATATAATTCATTAATTCGCTTAATGCGCTCTTCCATTGTCATATATAAATATCCTCACTTTTCTCCGCTAACGCTGTAAACCATTATATCAAAACATGTGCACCTTGTGTAGTGCTTTTTGCAAATTTTCTATTCAAAAAATATGCCAACCTATTCTCACTCGTCCAACCTATAGTTGATAATTTGTGTAATACCCGCTGATTGCCCTCTTTTAAAAAATTTGATATAACAATACTTAAGAGAAGCGCTTCCCAAAAATAACTTCCTTTTGCTACCTTGTAGCACGGAAGTCTCACAAGGAGGAAACAAATGGAACATATTGGACAAAACATCAAAAAATTAAGAACTGCCAAAAACATTACCCAGGAACAGCTTGCAAACAGCCTGCATATTTCTAATCAAGCAGTAAGCAAATGGGAAAAGGAACAGGCCTATCCCGACATCGCCCTGCTTCCCATGATTGCAGACTATTTCAGTGTATCTATGGACGAACTTTTCGGATATCGCCCGGATTACCTGACCTACAAGGAACGTTTCGTTCGCTTCATGATTAACAATAATATCCTGCAATTCGGAGATTTCACACTAAAATCCGGTGCCAAATCAGAATACTACATCAATACAGAGAACTTTACTACAAATGCTCAAATTGCAAAAATCGGAGAATTCTTCGCCGACTGTATCCGCGAAAACAACATTGACTTTAACACCTGCCTTGGACTTGCCTATCATGGTATCGCCCTCTCAGGCGCCACTGCCTACGCCCTTTATCAAAAGTACGGAATTACCATCAACTACTGCTACGACAGAAAAGATCCTGACAGCAGAAACCGTATACTTTGCGGATACACTTTACAAAAGGGCGATAAGGTTGTAATTATTGATGATCTGATGTCCTCCGGTAAAACCCTGGACGAACGCATAGAGCGTCTCCTTGCACGCTATGATGTAGAGATTGCTGCTGTCATCGTCATTGCCGACCGTAAAATCTGCCCTGCCGGCTCAGACAAAACCGGTTGCGAAATGATTGAAGAAAAATACAACACAAAGGTCTACTCCATTATCACGGAAGACGATATAAAAAACACCCTGCAGATGCTTCCCTAATATAAAACTCCTGCAAGGTATTCCCTACTGTAATATAAACTTTTCCATGGCTTCGGTAACTTCTCCGGAGCCATTATTTGATAGATAAGTAATAACCATATCTTTTTCAGGGAACACAAAGCTTCTCTGTCCCCATTTCCCGCTGATTCGATACCCATCCTTATATTTCCAAAAGAAATATCCATAACCGCCTTCCCTGTTCATTTGTTGAATGGAAGTAGCTTCGCTCATATATACCTCAGATATCAGCCTTTGTCCCTCAAACACACCTTTTTGCAGGCATAATTGACCTATTTTAGCAAGTTCCGGCACTGTTAAAAACATACCGCTGGCACCATAAAAATGTCCGCTCGGGCAATTCTGATAAGTAGGTTTTACAATACCCAAAGGTTCAAACAATCTCTCCTCCAAATAATCAGATAAATGCACATTCAAGGCCTTTGCTACTGACACACCCACCAAATACGCAGGAATATTAGAATAATCAAAGCTCTTTTCCTCTACATCTTTCAAGGGGTACAACAACGAATACTCTAACCAATTGTCTCCTTCCGGTCGAAAAGGATACCCTTGCACAGACATGGTAAGAAGTCTTTTTACAGAAATTTTTTTTAAATTTTCCACTTGTTCCTTACTTGCATAGACCGGTACATCAGATTTTAAATATTCATAAAGTGGTGCTTCAATATCAAACTTTCTATCATCCCTTGCCATTCCTACTGCCAAAGAAGTTATGGATTTAGTGGCAGAATAAATAGGATGTCTCAACAGGGGTTCTTCCATCCAACTTTCCACAATTTCACCCTTATGAAACACCTGCACGCCATACACTTCTAAATTCTTTTCTTTTATGACATCCACAAATCCCTGAAAACTCATATGATGTTACTTTCCCTCTCTAGCCCATCCATGCTTTTGTTAAAGACACATCTTTATGGGTACTCCAAACCATATATTTCGCCAC
This sequence comes from Acetatifactor sp., assembly GCA_045590095.1. Lineage (GTDB taxonomy): Bacteria > Bacillota > Clostridia > Lachnospirales > Lachnospiraceae > Acetatifactor. The sequence goes on from JAZNQI010000116.1 coordinate 5,766, forward strand.
TTCCGGGTCACTTGCCCAATTATCAATAATCTCCCGGGCATCCTCTATTCTCATCGGTCTTAAAATTAATCTTTCTGTTTCCAAAATGGGTGTTCTCATATCTTTCATCCTTCTTCGTAATACTTAGTAAAAAGTGCCTGTATATTTCTATACAGACACCTAAAAATTTCAATGATCACGAAATGATTTTTTGCAATTATTTATGTAAATGCTCTACAAACTCCGGCAGATTAAACTCTTCATCCTTATTTGCCAGGAACAAAGTACCTACATTCTCACCACTGATAATCTGATGAAGCACACCGATATCCTTGCTGTTTGCAATCACCATATCCGCACCGCAACTGGTAGCAATCTTGGCTGCAATCATTTTGGTATTCATGCCGCCGGTACCTACATTACTTCCTGTAGAACCTTTCCCCATATGCATATGCTCATCCGTAAGCACATCCACCTGTTCGATAAATTTGGCATTCGGATTGCGACGGGGATCGTCAGTATACAAACCGTCAATATCAGACAACAAAATCAACAAATCCGCTTCCACCAAAGCAGCAACCACTGCCGATAAGGTATCGTTATCTCCGATTTCAATTTCGTAAGTAGCAACTGTATCGTTTTCATTAACGATAGGAATGGCACCCATGTACAAAAGCTCGGCAAAAGTATTATGGGCGTTGTAACGATTCATATCATTTAAAATAGTATCCTTGGTCATCAAAATCTGGGCAGCCACATGATTGTACTCTGAAAACATTTTCTGATAAACCATCATCAGCCTTGCCTGACCGATGGCTGCGCAAGCCTGTTTCACTGCAATCTGTTCTTCTCTGGTGACAGGGTGCAAATTCTGCATCTGTACTGCTTTTTTACCTGCGGCAACCGCACCGGAACTGACCAAAATCACTTCTTTTCCCTGATTACGGATATCACAAAGTTCACGAACCAGCTTCTCCAAACGAATATAATCCAAATCCCCCGTCTCTGCGTGTTGCAAAGAGGAAGAACCGATTTTTACAACAATTCTTTTTTTATCTTTTAACAGTTCTCTCAAATTTGACATAGTTTACTCCAAATGATATATTTTGTAGGCATTTTACTCTTTTATATCCCGCAAACACCCAACTATAACTGACATCATACTCTATTTTCTTTATCACGTCAATGCAAAAAAGTCTTATATTTCTTTGCAATTTCTTCAGCAACTCGCATACCATCCATGGCTGCGGAAGTAATTCCTCCCGCATACCCTGCGCCTTCTCCGCACGGATAAAGACCTCTTACTTCCGATTGCAGACTTTCATCTCTATGAATACGCACCGGCGAGGAAGTGCGACTCTCCACACCAAGTAAAATAGCATCCGGTCTGTCAAAATCCTTTATCTGATGTCCAAAGGCCTCCATGCCTTCTACAAAGGCCAAACTGCATTCCTTGGGCAAAATTCCGGTTAAATCTGCCCATGTATATTTCCCCTTGGTACAAGGATTAAAACTTGTCGGACAGGTGTCATATGTCTGATTATCACTACTTAACTCAAAAATTACATCTTTTGTTTTGAGAAAAACTTCCTGCTTTCCTTCTATTTTATCCCTGAAATCTCCAAAACGTTGTACAGGAATTTTTCCTTTTCCTGCTGTAAATGCTTTTCTCTCCAGCTCTCTCTGAAAAGCAATACCTGCCAAAGGATGACTTGTCCCAAAGTCCTGCGGGGTTACCGCCACGATTATGGCACTATTTGCGTTTGCCGAACCTCTGTCATGGTAGCTCATACCATTGACCGCCAGACAATCCTTTTCAGAAGATGCATTAACCACATATCCGCCCGGACACATACAAAAAGAGTACACACCTCTTCCTACGGAAGTTTGCGCCGTAACTTTATACGGTGCAGCCCCCAGCTCCCCCGGCTGCTCCATGCCATACTGACAGGTATTTATCATGGTTTGGGGGTGTTCCACACGAAATCCCACTGCAAATGCCTTGGATTCCATAGGAATTCCCTGCTCATATAATGCTTCAAAAGTATTTCTTGCACTGTGTCCAATGGCCAAAACCACCACATCACATGCAAGCATTCTTCGGTTTCCTGTAACATCCTCAATTTCCGCACCGATAATCTTACCGTCCTTTACGGACAACTTTTTCATTTCAGTTTCAAAGTATACAGAACCACCGTTTTTGATGATTTCTTCTCTCATATTTTTGACTACCGAAGTCAAAACATCTGTCCCGATGTGAGGTTTCGCGTCATATATAATACGTTCCGGAGCTCCGTGCATCACAAAGGTTTTTAGAACCTCTTTATTCCGCCCGTCTTTATCTTTGATTAAGGTGTTCAGCTTACCGTCAGAAAAAGTGCCTGCTCCCCCTTCTCCAAACTGTACATTAGAAGCAGTGTCCACTACGCCTGTTTCCCAAAAACGTTTCACATCCTCCGTACGGGTATCCACATCCCTGCCGCGTTCCAACAAAATAGGAGCATACCCGTTCTTTGCCAAGAAATACGCACAAAACAAACCGGCCGGTCCCATACCCACAATTACAGGTCGATGCATAAGCTCTGCTGTTCCCGCCATGGGAAAAACATAATTTTGTTCCTGCACCTTTAATACCTGATTGTTTTTGGAACGCTTCAAAATCTTCTCTTCATCCCTCTGTATCTCACGGGAAAGTTCCACATCAACCGCATAACTATAATATATCTCCGGTTTTTTTCTGGCATCTACAGACTGTTTCACAATCTGTAACTTTGCAATATTAGACTCTTTTATTTTCAAAACATCGGCAACTTTTCGAAGCAACGTTTTTTCTGTCGCTCCCGGCGTCACCTTTATTTGATTCACTCTTAACATGTCTGTCTCCTACTTAGCCGCAGCTTCCCCGGCAATTGCACCGCTTGTCCATGCCCACTGCAAATTATATCCGCCACATCTGCCATCCACGTCCAAAATCTCTCCGGCAAAGTACACTCCCTTTACTTTCTTAGATTCCAGCTGTTCACTTACTTCCTGTAAAGCAATCCCTCCGGTACAAATCTGGGCATTGTCAAAACCATTAGAACCGGTTATGTGCATTTCAAGTCCCTTGCACATTATTAATACCTTACGGAGCTTTTCCGGCTTTTCTTTAGAAACCTTGGCTCCCGGCTGTAAACCTGCCTGTTTCATAAACAACTGCATCAGTTTTTTATTTAGAATACCCGTAAAAAACTCTTCCACCGTACCATTTTGATACAAAACACCCTTGCAACGCTCCCGAAATAATTCCTCCAATCGTCCTTCGCTGATATCCGGCAGGAAATCAATCTTTGCAATCATATTGCAACCTTGTTTTTTTAACATGTATTTGTTGACCAAACCACTCAATTGGAACACCGGAATACCGGAAATACCATAATCCGTCAATTGCAATTCTCCTCTTTCCTGCACAAGCATATTTTCTCCCGCAAAAATATGTATATTTGCATCGCATCGAATCCCTGCTATTGCCTTACAGAAAGAGTCATTACACTTTAACTGAACCAGTGCCGGTAATACCGGCCAAATTGTATGTCCCATGGCCTTTACCAGTTCATATCCGCTTCCGTCCGAACCCGTTTTAGGCGCAGCCTTACTTCCGCAAGCAATCACAACACTATGATAATATGCTTTCTCTTTTGCATTTTCTACACAAATACCAGTCCGTCCGTTGGCATCATTTACTCTGTAAATTTTTCGGATTTCAGATTCATACAACACTTTTATGCCCAAACTCTCCACTGTATAACGAAGTACATCCAAAACCACAGCCGCCTGCTCAGCCAAAGGATATAAATAGCCGTTTTTCTCTTTAACATATAATCCCAAAGACTCAAAGAATGCAATTGTCTCCTCCACAGAAAATCTTTCGAGACTTTTTTCAACCAACTTTTGATCAGAACTGAAAAAACAATCCACGTTCATTTCTCGATTGCTTAAATTGCACTTTCCGTTACCGGTGGATAATATCTTCTTCCCCAAACGATCAGTATGTTCATATATAATCACTTCCGCTCCGGCTTTTGCCGCAGTAATCGCAGCCATCATTCCGGCAGCACCGCCTCCGATTATAGCAACCTGCTTCTTCATTTTCATCCTCCGAATATTTTCTTAACTGGTATAACTCTCCAGAAAATCATAAAGATTCTGTTCATTTGGTATATACATCCCCTGTATAATCTCCTGATGCAGATTTTCCGGTAAATCAAAAACATTAATTCCGGTCTGTAAATACACCGTTTGCCTGTCATCTAATAAAACAACTAAATCCCCATCATAAACAACCAAATAAAAACCGGCACTGGGTTTCACGTATTCATAATTCATTACCACTTCTACTTCTTCAGCAGAAAACCGCAAAACCTCCAAACTTACAAAGCCTCTTTCTCTTTCGGATAAAGGAGGATTCTTTTCGTATTCTTCCATGCATTCCAGATACTGACTGCGATTCATTCCCATATATAAATGAGGTGCCTGAGAGGAAATAATCACTTCATCCCCCGTATACAGGTTTCTCTCTCTGCATAAATACACAGTATCTGCGTCGATACAGTCCTTGGTTTCATATACAGGTACCGTAAGTTCCCCGTTTTTCACCTTTTCCATCTCTTCTACAAACCCAATGTTTCTGCTCGTATCCCGATTTTGCGCAATCGGAATATCCTTATTGTCTGTTCCCGGATAAAAAAAGGCATACATTTTAAATCCAATCCCTATTCCCGCAAGCAAAACAACACAAAATAACACAAAAAACAAACTGAACCATTTCAAGAATTTCACAACTCTTCCTCCACAGCTATTCAATTGCTATGTAAACAGTATCAGCTTGTTTTTATATAAATATTCACTTAAAAAATACAGATAGCATTTTTCTTCCAAATTTTCCAAAAATTTGATTTATATCTCGTTCCGAAAATACTCTGCATATTCCCAAAAATACCAAATAAACAATTATTCCCAGACAAGTACATACATAGAAACATATTTCGTTTCCGATATGAGGGGTTAGTACTTTTGAAAGTGCCATCAATATTAATCCTATCATTCCGGCACAAGCAATGGGTAAAATAAAGGTTGTTATATACTCTGTTTGCAAACGGTACAAATTGCTTGTTACAATACCGAACAGCACACAACCCACGCCGATTGCAAATACCCCCGCCAAAACTATGGCCATTAGTTCCGAGTCCGATTTGCCTGTTAAAAGCTTTTTGAAAACAAGGAATAAAATAAAATTGACCACTCCGGACAATATTACATTTAAATATCTGTTATGCGCAACATGTATTACTATCAAATAAATCCACAATACCACAAAAGGAATTAATAAACTTCCCTTTTGCAGTACTGCTTCCACCACTTCGCTTCTGTCAAAGAATGTGGCTGTAATCTGCGGTGCCAAAACAGCCGGTATGATACATGCCAAAATACCGAAACACCAGGCATACTTCATTCCAATTTGAATAATATCCCTAATATATCTGTTATTCTGTCCTTTTACTGCATACAGGGTCTTTGCATACAGTAGGTAAAATCTGGCACATATCACCAAAATCGGAAGGGAACAAACCAACAGATAGGTTCCTCCGTATATCCCCACCTGCATTTTGTCACTTAACATATTCATTGCGGTTATAATCATGACATGGCATAAAACACCAAAAATAATGCCAAAAGCACTTAATTTAGCATATATGCTAATTGTTTCTGTCCAACTTTCCAATCTTTGTAATCCGTCTTTGCTCTTTCTCTTGTCATTATTTCGGTCACTGATTAAATAAAAAAGAAATAAGAGTAACAAAAGAATGATTTCCGAAATAAGAACCGCCACAGCCAATCCTACAGCACCGTACATACCATGAAAATTCTCATTCTGAAGCAGTACGGATACCTTTTCGCCGTAAGCAAGATGTTTTGCCAAAAATGCTTTACCGAGCAAAAAATACAAAATCGGTCTGACTATTGAGGCAATTGCCGTTTGTACATGAGAACCAAAACTTTGGAAATGTCCCTGTAAAAGACTGGTAATAGCTCTTATCAAAATAACCGGAGTCAAAATTCTGATTAACAGAGCCAACTGCGGCGTCTTAAACACTCCTTCTGCCAAAACATCGGCCAGGGAAAAGAGCAAAACAAATCCCAACGCTCCTACCGCCGCTATAAGTATAATAAGTCTTTTTCGAACAGCGCAAACATTTAAATATAGGCCTCGTTTTCGTCTGTATCGTAGCATCCTTCCGATAACATCTGCAACACCACCGAAACAAAACTGTAATACGAACAGTACCGTCTCCATTGCAAGTACAAAATAGCTTAAACCGCTGTTTTGTAACAATTTGCTAAAGGATAATAAAATCAGCACACATGCCACATACGAATATAACTGTATTTGTTTTCTTTTTACTTCCGCTTGATTCATTCGTACCTCTCTAAATTATGGGGTTATTTGTTTCATTTAATCTCTGGTAATATTTAACTTCTTCAAAACTGCTTCCTGTTTCGCTTCCATTACCTTTGCTTCTTCCGGTTCCATGTGATCATATCCGGACAAATGTAACATACTATGTGCTACAAGAAATGCAAACTCGCGTAATCTGCTGTGTCCGTAATTCTGCGCCTGTTCCATCACCTTATCTACGGAAATAATAATATCTCCCAAAATAAGTTCTCCGCTTTCCGGGTCAAAATAATCTGCTTCCGCATCTTCGTCAATATCAAAAATCCCCGGTTCTTCAAAATCCACATTAGGGAAAGACAATACATCGGTCTCTCTGTCTATATCGCGATACTCCTTATTAAAATATCGAATTCCTTCATTATCGGTCAACAAAACATTTACCTGTGCTTCATAAGGACAGTTTTCCATATCTACCACTTCATCCACTACAAGTTTCACAATTTCGTTTACATCAAAATCAAAGGTTACTTCTGTCTCATTTTCAATAAAATACTGCATCTTAACGTCTCTTCTCCCTTGTATTTCTGGCTTTTTCTTTCGCTTCAAAATCATCGTATGCTTTGACAATCTTCTGTACCAAAGGATGTCTTACCACGTCCTTGCTGGTCAGATTGCAAAATGCAATATCATCAATTTTTCCAAGTACCTTTGTGGCAATATCAAGTCCGGACTTCGTTCCCACAGGCAAATCCTTTTGGGAAGAGTCGCCGGTTACCACTACCTTGGACCCAAAACCGATACGGGTCAAAAACATCTTCATCTGTGCAGGCGTGGTATTCTGTGCCTCATCCAAAATAATATATGCATTATCTAAAGTACGTCCTCTCATGTATGCCAAGGGAGCAACCTCAATCAGCCCCTTTTCCATATTCTTCGCAAAGCTTTCCGCTCCCATAATCTGATATAAAGCATCATACAAAGGACGCAAATAAGGATCTACCTTACTCTGTAAATCACCGGGCAAAAATCCCAGTTTCTCACCTGCTTCAATAGCCGGTCTGGTCAAAATAATACGACTCACCTCATCGTTTTTAAATGCAGTAATAGCCATTGCCATGGCAAGGTAAGTCTTACCGGTGCCCGCCGGTCCCAAGCCAAATGTAATCATCTTATTGCGGATAGCATCCACATACTGCTTCTGTCCCAAGGTTTTCGGTTTAATGGGTTTCCCGCTTATTGTATGACAAATAATGTCGCTGTCTATTTCTGTTAATATTTCTTCTTTGTTTTCCATACCCAATGTAATTGCGTAATCCACGCTTTGCTCCTCTATTTCATTGCCTCTTCTTGAAATCTCAGTCAATTGACTCAATATGCGGCAAGCCTGATTTGCTTTGCTTTCTTCTCCGGTAATCACTATCTTTCCGTTGCGGTCCACTACTGTCACCTGCAAATCACGCTCAATCTTTTTCACATAGGAATCCCCGGCTCCAAAAATCTTTTGCATATGCTCTACTGACATTTCCATTTGTAAGGATACTACACTCATTCAACCTTCTCCTGTATATTCTCTTCTAAAGATAATTCGACGGGTTTTAATTTTGTAGCCGGCTCCGCAACCAAAATCTCTCCCATTATTTTATACTCATTTTTATCTTTTACTATTGTAACATTTTTTTCAATAATTTGTACCCCTTTTTCTTCTAAACTTGCCAGAAAAAGCAATATTTTTTCTTTTAAAATAGTTGTAGCCTCTTCCTTACTGTATAAACACTCCACATTCATGTACTCACGGTACGTATATTTCCCCCAGGAAATCGGTAAATGAATATCTGCAAACAGCCCGGAAGTATTTTCCTGTATTACCACATCATACACGCAATAAGGGTCTTTGTCATGAAAAGCCAGTTCTTTTTTACCAAAACGCCAGTAAGAATTTTTCTTAACTCTTCCGGTATACACTTTTTTAATATAAGTTTCCGGCAGACTTTCTTCATAAGTTACTATATGCTTAATAAAAATATCTGCATCAGATTTTGTCAAAATATATTCCCGAACGGTTCCGTCATCATTGTAAACCGGAATTTTACCTTCCACCAAAACAGTGTCCTTCCCTACCACATCTCCCTGCTTTACCTTAGGTATGCCCGCACGAACCACCATATAACAAATCTCTCCCTCTGCATGAGAGATTAAATCATATCCTCCCTCTTCTTCAGGATGTTGTACTTGCAAAGCTGCGTCATTTTCTTTAATTGATAATATAAAAGAGGTTCCTTCAAACCGCCCGGAAGTCCAGGTAATATCCGCAAATTCCATTCGAATATCCTTTTCTAACTGTTCGATATTCACTGTCTTTTTAAGCGTGCCAATGGACAAATCATGTTGTTTCAAACAATCCTTCAACTGCTCCTCCGTAATCTTATAATTCCCCTCAATCTTTATTCTCCATACAAAATTGGCACTGCCGTACCAAAAAATCAAACTAAGAATACAGCCTGCCAGAAAAACCTTTTTTCGGTTAATCCTTGACATAAAAAAAGGTAGTCCACACCTTTCGGTAATGACTACCTTCGTACCTGTTTTTCGAACAATAGGGCGAAGCAAGCGAAAGCCTTTAATGCTGATACACATTTCCCAATATGCTTCCGTACGCACCACATCCCAAAGTAAAATATTCCGATGTCCGCACAAATTCATGAAGCGTTCAACCGAAAGCCCCGTCACACGAATCCGCACATATCCCTTTAACCAACTGATGACACCTACCATTTGTACCTCCCTCTAAAGATAATTTACACTCAAAATTCTGCCTGTAATCTTCATATCTTCATTGGTATAGTAATCAATCACCAGTCGCTTTCCTGCAAACTGCACCTTACAGTTTTTCCCTTGCAACAAAATGGATTCCGGCGAATATTCCAGGATTCCTTTGTAATTTTCAATCCACGCTTCTCTGTACCCCGTCAGAGTAATTCGCATATCTCCATTTAAAATATCCTTGGGTAATTGCAGGGATTCCATAATAATATCTTTTTTTGTTTCTAATTTTTTCCACTTATCTGTCATACCACATGGTATGCAGAGCTCTGCAAAAATATGTTTTCTTTCCTTTCAATTACAACAATGATACTAAACCTATGCGTTGATAATGCATTTTATCATCTTTGAATCCGCAGGTTTCTCCTCGGTAAATGTGTAGGCTTTCAGGAATCTTTCCTTGGCACTTTCAAGCTTTGCCTTGTCATTTGCGTGAATATAAGCGATAGTTTCGCCCTTTTCCACCTTATGACCGACCTTCTTTGTAAGTACAATACCTACCGCTAAATCAATTGCACTCTCCTTGGTTTCGCGACCGCCTCCCAAAATCAAAGAGCATATACCCACTTCCGCACAGGCAATCTTTGCAATATAACCGTTCACAGGTGCCTCTACCGCTTCCACGATGCTTGCCTTGGGTAATTTAGAAATATCATACACAGCAGATTTATCGCCTCCCTGGGCCGCTACAAACTCTGCCAATTTATCCAGTGCACTGCCGTCTTCAATTACTTTTTCAAGCATAACACGTGCTTCCTTTTCCTCTTTTGCCTTGCCGCCGGCAATTAACATCTGACTTCCCAAAGTCATACATAATTCAACAAAATCCGCAGGACCTTCTCCGCGCAAAGTATCAATGGCTTCCTTTACCTCCAAAGCATTGCCCACCGCAAATCCAAGGGGTTGATCCATATCTGATACCACTGCAATGGTGTTTCTGCCTGCGTTATTGCCGATTTTAACCATTTCTCTTGCAAGTGCCAGTGCATCTTCCTCTTTTTGCATAAAAGCGCCGCTACCGGTCTTTACATCAAGCACAATGGCATCCGCACCTGCCGCAAGCTTTTTGCTCATAATCGAGCTGGCAATCAAAGACATATTATCCACCGTCGCCGTCACATCACGAAGCGCATATAATTTCTTGTCTGCAGGAGCCAAATCTGCAGTCTGACCCATAATTGAGATACCGATATTATTCACGTTATAAATAAATGCTTCTCTGCTGATTCCCGTCGTAAAACCTTCAAAACTCTCCAGTTTATCAATGGTACCGCCTGTATGTCCCAAACCTCTGCCACTCATCTTTGCCACAGAGATACCGCAGGCAGCTACCATAGGCGTCAAAGAAAGGGATGTCTTGTCTCCCACACCGCCGGTACTGTGCTTGTCCACCTTAATTCCCTGTATTTCTGACAAATCCAACATATCACCACTACGAGCCATGGCCATAGTCAAATCCAATGTCTCCTGCTCATTCATACCTTGAAAATAAATAGCCATCATTAAAGCAGACACCTGATAATCCGGAATTTCCCCTTTGGTATAACCCTCTATGAAAAAATTGATTTCCTCCGTATTTAACTGCCCGCCGTTACGCTTTTTCATAATCACATCATACATTCGCATATGTTTTCCCTCTCTTTCTGCTATTCTCAACCACCCGGACGATACCCCTCAGAACGTTCAGCTTCCACACCGTTTATTCTATTTTTTCCGATACTTTGGCTCAATCACTACAGTATAAACAACCATGGCACCAATGCTCAAAAGCATAGTCCCCAACATGGTGATGATAACTCCTGCAACATTCTCTCCAAAAAGAAAGGGAAGGCCAACCAATATTAGCAATACACCAAATACACACCAAAGTTTTCCCAGCGCACGATTATAACGCTTAACATCCTTAATTTCAGCCACTTCTGCATTTGCCCAGAACCCAAAAGGCTTGGCACTCTTTGCAAAAAACATACTGATTCCCCATATCACAAAAAACAATCCCAAAACAAGCCAACAAATAAATGCTGCCACATAATCACCGCTTTCTCATTAATCATTTTTACTACACAACGCTTTACTGAAAAGCATTTTCAAACTGTAAATCATTCTGCATCAATCAAATCCCCAGAATAGTAAACACATCCTCTGCTGCAAAGCATTCCTGTGCCCATATATCCGCTTCCTGCAAGGCCGCCAAAATTTCACCACCACTCTCACCGGCCAATTCCAAAAGCACAGACCACTGCGCTTTATTTACCTCTACCGGTCCGTACGGATCATAATCCTGAATACCCTTTCTGAACAATCTGCCAAGTTTAAGTTCCGCAAGCACATCATCTGAAATCAGCAATGAATCCTCTTTCCAGAAAGTATGCTCGTCCCACTTTCCTTTTTGGAACTCGTGGTAACAAGTTCCTTCTCTTTTCTCCTCTGTACAGAAATATTTTAAATTCTCACTCTGCATGTTCGAAATCTCCCTTTTGTGTAACACATTCATAATATTTCTCATGAATTTTCTTACTATAACTATACCAAAATTCCCCACTTCTGCCAACCTCTATTTCAACAGATAGGCATGCCACGAAAAGTTCTGTTTACCTATCCACATAAAAGTTCTTATAAAGGAGGTTCCAATTGGCTCTCCACAGACGCATAATCTGCCAATAACCGCAACCTCCAAGGTCATATTCCTTGATTAACTCAAACTTTTTCTCCATGCTTCTTACATCCTCAAACCACACCTCATGTTCTACGCCTGCATCTGTATAAGTAAAGAACGGACTTTGTGCCAACTCATCAAACTGAATTTCAACACCCTGTTCAATGGCAATTTGCACTGCCTGCACATTTCCGATTGTGGTAGCTGCAGTTACACCTCGCTCGTACGGCAATGGCCAATCATACCCATAATTGGGAATCCCCAAATCAATCTTTGCAACCGGAATCTCTGTTACCGCATATTCAATTACCCGCCTTACCTGATTGATTGGTGCTACCGCCAGAGGCGGACCGTAAGTATACCCCCACTCATAAGTCATGATTAATGCATGGTCCACAATTGCTCCCAATGCCGCATAATCTTTTCCCTCATAGAGAAGCCCTCTTTGCTCTGCAGATGACTTGGGCGCCAGTGCGATAGAGGTATGAAAATCGTTTGCCCGCATAGCATCTGCAACCTGCCCTACAAACGCTGTAAACACATCCCTGTCCCGGGCCAAAATATATTCAAAATCGATATCTATCCCTACATAGCCTTTTACAACCATAGTATTAAGCAAATTCTGAATCAACCTTTCCACCGACGATGGATTATTAATCAAACGATTGATTAACTGATTGTTAAAATTTCCGGACTCATCAAAGGGAGTTAAGGTTAAAATCGGTTGCACTCCATATTCCTTTGCCATCTGTATCATCCACTCATCCGGTAAAGAAGGCGGTATCAAAAAACCATCCTCCGTAAAACCATAGGAAAAAATAGGCAATTCCGACAAATAAGGCAATGTTTGCTCCAGCACATAGCGGCTGATAAAAGTATAAGCATACCCCGATACCCGAAGACTCCTATCCGGCACGCGGATGCCCAAATCAACAAAAAGCGCCTGCCCGATTGCCAATGCATAGGGAAACATAATTTGATTATCCTCTATCAACCGCATTACATTTACCCCATATTTTCGTGCAATCCCATCCACTGTATCCCCGGGCTGAACCACATAAATATCATAACCTTCCCGCATATAAATCACCGAACAAACTCAATTATATTATTTTATGTAATCTTTATCGCATGGTGATACATAGACAAATAATTCCACGGAAAGTTGTTGATTTATCTGACAAAACAAGCTTCCTCTCATTGACATTCACTCTTCCGATAACTATAATTAAAGTACAAATTCATTAATATAGGAGGGGTTTTTATGGGACGTTTAGATGGCAAAGTAGCAATCGTTACCGGCGGTAATTCCGGCGTTGGAGCTGCTACTGCCGAATTATTTGCAAAAGAAGGTGCAAAGGTAGTTATTACTGCACGTCGTTTGCCACAGCTTGAAGAAGTTGCTGACAAAATTCGCGCGAATGGTGGGGAAGTTTTAGTTGTACAGGCTGATGTATCTAAGGCAGAGGATGCAGAAAATATCGTTGCAAAGACTGTAGAAGCTTATGGTAAAGTTGACGTATTGGTTAACAATGCCGGTGTATTGGAAGCAGGCTTAAAACCTATCGACACATGTACTGATGAAGATTTGGAATGGGTACTGGGCATCAACACCAAAGGTTGCTTATACTGCACCCGAGCTGCTGTAAAAGAAATGATGAAGAATAATGCAGGTTCCATCATTAACTTAGACTCCGTAGCAGGTGCATTCGGTACCGGCGGTGCTTCTTACGTAACCAGCAAAGCAGCTGTAATCGGTTTAACAAAACACACTGCTGTACGTTTCACCGGTACCGGCATCCGTTGTAATTCCGTAAATCCCAGCACCATCGTAACACCAATGACCATGACCACCGATCCTGCTTCTTTGGATCCAAACATGATGGGCCAGATGAGAAAACATATGAACTTAACCGTTCCTCCTTGCATGCCTGCTGATGTAGCAAATATTCTGCTGTTCCTTGCGAGCGACGAATCTCGCGCAATCACCGGTCAGGTTATCGTTGCAGACTTTGGCGCAACATTGTAAAACTTTGTATATATATAATAAAAGGCGAGGGCTTATGGAAGTTTTCCATAAGCCCTGATTTTTATTCGTTTTCTTCTGATACAATAAAAATATCTCCCAATCGGTAAGTATCCAGTACTACCACTTCTACCATCCCTGTCATTTTGTTAGTAAATACTAATTCCCACTCATACTGATACAGATGTACATTTTTATCATATGACTTTACATTCCACTCTACATCTGTTAAAATCAACCCTCTTTCTTCCAGCTTTGCCCACTCTTTCATCAATTCTTCTCCGGCAGACTGCGTATTATTCTGCAAATCCTCCCACGAATATAAAAGCACTCTAAGAAACTCTTTACCATCCAGAGAAAAATCATTCTCTAAGCACCGTTGTCCTGCAAGCATCACCATATGCCTTGTAAAAGCCAAATCATAATCATAAAATTTATTAGAAAGACATCCAAACAATGTATCTTCTGTAGTATATATTCCTATCTGCTCCTGCAATGCGGCAACTCCTTTTTCTGTATCACTTTCTATAAAGAACAAATAAGGATCCCCAAAATAATCATCCACTAAAAATCTATCATTTGACATCTTATAGAGTGTAATATAATATTCCATTTCATCCCCTGCCCTAAATTTTAATGAAACACATAGTACCCTGTCCAATTCTTTTATATGATTGTCTATATATGCTATAGATTCTATACCCTCATAAGTTAACTCCTTCCCATCAAAAAACTTCTTATACTTTTCATGTATAACATTTATCATATCTGCATCATAATCTTCAACCGATTTATATGCCAGACGAAGCACACTTGATTCCTGATTCTGCAACTCATAACCACTATCCAAAATCTCGTATAATGGCTTCACATTTCCCTTTGCAAACTCCTTCCCTATCTTTTGCATTCTACACATTTCATACACCATCTCAAAACTAATTGTACTTTTACTAATTTGTCCATATGTAAGTAACAATGTCACTCCCAAAAGTAAAATGAACAATATACTCCACATGATAACTAATCCGGATTTTTTTCGTAATTTTCTCTCGACTTTTTTCAACGGCAATATTTCTTTTTTCCATTCCTCCTTGTGCATTGCCAAATTCAATTCTTTATTGAAATTTTCGAATACCTGTCTACAACTATCACATTTTTTCAGATGTGCTTCCATCAATTCGCCAGTCTCTTCGCTACATAAATCATCCATATACAAAGGAAGTAAATCCCTGACAGTACTACACTCCATATTCACCCTCCTGTTCCTGCATTTTCCTTACAATACGTTCCTTAGCTCGATAATAGGTAACCCGTGCCCAGTTTTCTGATTTCTCAAACATTCTTCCTATCTCACCAAAAGAATACTCTCCATACACCCTAAGCATAAACACTTGTTTATATGGCTCATGCATGGATTGCAATATATTCTTTACAGCCTCTACTTGTTCTCCAATAATCAACTGTTCCAGTATCTCGTCACGAATTTCGCGCATACCTATCAACCCTAATTCTCCATGCGTTTCTATGTATTCTTCATAAGACCCTTGCTTATTATGCTTTCTGCAATAGTTTAAATACTCACGATATGCAATTTGACAAAGCCACGTAGATACTTTACATGCTCCGTGAAAGGTGTGAATTTGTGAAACAGCCTTTAGAAAAGTGGTCTGCACAATATCCTCTGCCAGTTCTTTGTCTTTGCATTTTAAATAAATGAATTTATAAATCAATTTAGCATACTCTTTGTACAATCCTTCCGTATCCACAAAATCCCCCCTTTCCTTCATTCTGATTATTAGACACTTTATTATTAAAAACGTTACAAACTTATTTAAAATAAATAAACTTACCTGAATACCTAACATGCATCAGATAAGTTTATTGTACTATTTTAAATCCTTTTCACAAAGAAATATTCGTGAAAATTGTCTATATCATTATAATATTGTCCGACTTCCTCATAGCCTAAGCTTTTATAGAACTCATAACCTTGCCAGTCAAAAGTATCAAGCCTTATCATATTTGCTCCTAATCCTTTTGCACGTTGTTCCATCTCACAAATCAGTTCTTTCCCCAAACCTTGTCTACGATGGTCTTCCGCTACAAATACAGAATCCACATATAGAATTTTAAAAGCAGTCATATATGCATTTAGACCGGCAATCAGCTTTCCTTCTTTTTCAATACCTATTTGTACACATCCGTCCAGACGATACTTAATATATTCTTTATCATACATCTGTAATTGTGCATCAATATATTCTGATTGTTCTTCCGTTAAATCTATAACTCTAACATTCATTTGAACGATTTTTCCTCCTATTTCGAATTATATTTTCTACACTCCTGTTCTAATTTAGGAAAGTCTAAAGATTGCGAATATATTTCATATCCACCTTATATAGATTAAATTTAGAATACATAGAACTCCTTGTAAGAATGGCTATGCGAAAACGCATAGCCATTAGTTGTAGTAACTCCATTAGAGTTGCTAACGCTTTTAGCAGTCCACTTTACGGCAGGACTCTCCTTAAACTCTATAATATCTTAAACTCTAAATTAATCAATACGTTTTGTATGTTTTTTATACCATGGATTCTTCCCAACAATCAGGTGCTTCCAGTCCGAAGAGTGTGGCAATTGTAGGAGCTACATTTGCTAGCCCATATTCACCTTCCTTAATTTTGTACCTCGTATCTTTATCATAAATAATAAACGGAACCTGATTCAGTGAGTGGGCCGTCCTTACTTGAAGTTCCCCTTTCTTATTTTTTTCAAACATCTCATCTGCATTACCATGATCAGCCGTAACAAGGAGTGTAATATTATACTCATCAGCCACCTTTAAAAGTCTTGCTAAAGCAAGATCTACAGCCTCTACAGAAGTGATAACGGCATCCATATTACCGGTATGTCCTACCATGTCACCATTAGGAAAATTACATCGTATAAAATCATACTTCTTCGACTTGATTGCTTCAATCAAATCATCCGTAATTTCTGCCGATTTCATCCATGGACGTTCATCAAAAGATACCTTATCTGAAGGAATTTCCTTAAATGTCTCTAATTCTTCACTGAACTTTTCGCTTTTATTACCATTCCAGAAATATGTTACATGACCGTACTTTTGTGTCTCTGAAACTGCATACTGGTTCAATCTGTTTCTAACCAAAAGTTCAGAAAGCGTATCGTGTATCTCCGGAGGATTTACCAAAAATCTCTTTGGAAGATTTAAGTCTCCATCATATTGAAGCATACCTGCATACACAACTTCAGGACATTCTCCACGGTCAAATGCCGTAAAATCTTCATTGTCAAATGCCATGGAAAGCTCTAAGGCACGATCCCCACGGAAATTAAAGAGAATCACACTATCCTTATGAACAATCTTTCCAATCGGTTCCCCGTCTTTTGCAATCACAAAAGCAGGCAGATCCTGATCAATTACACTCAATTCCTTGCGGTATGTCTCAATAGCCGTAAGGGCATTGTCGAACCGGCGTCCAAGACCTAAAACATGTGTATCCCAGCCGCGCTTTACCATATCCCAATTAGCCTCATAACGATCCATGGTAATGTTCATTCGACCTCCACCGCTTGCTATCTTGGCATCAAATGTCTTATCATTCAAATCATTCAACACATTTTCCAATTGCTCCACATAAATATGCGCGCTTGTAGCCGGAACATCACGTCCGTCAAGAAGTGCATGTATACGAACCCTGTTAACACCGGCATTCTTAGCCTCTTTCAGCATAGCTACAAGATGTGAAATGTTGGAATGTACATTTCCATCCGAAAGAAGACCTATAAAATGAAGCGTGGAATTATTTATTTTACAGTTATTTATAACTTCATTCCACACATCAGATATAAACATTTTACCACTCTCTATAGATTCGTTAACAAGCTTTGCTCCTTGTGAATAAATCTGACCACAACCAAGGGCGTTATGACCCACTTCACTATTCCCCATATCATCATCAGAAGGCAAACCAACTGCAACACCATGGGCATTCAATCTTGTATTAGGACATTCTGCAAGTAGCTTATCAAGTACAGGTGTATTCGCCAAAGATACAGCATCTCCAATCCCGGACTTACTGAATCCGATTCCATCCATGACAATCAGCAAAACTTTTTTGTTCATATATAGTCCTCCTTAATATGTACAGTTCATAGCATTATCTAATACTAAATTCAACGTTATCTCATACACTTAAAGTTTACCTCTACTCCACCACAAATTCAAGTAACTTTGTGGCTGCTTCCCGCTCAAACGGAAACACCCTGTTAAAATAAATATAGTAAATCAACATAGACCAATATACCTCATAACCTCCACGGTCAAATTCCTCTTCCATGGGGAAATAGGACAAACATCCGTTGGTATATCCGTTTAAATAAAAGAACTCATCTTGCTTTTTTTCTTCGGCACGGACTGCAAACTCTTCCATTAATTCATAGGGTACGCCGCATAGGCACCATTCGCCAATCTTGAAATATTGCACTTCTACATCTTCTCTCTGTCTGGTAATACCGCATTCCTGTAGTCGTTTTAGTTCTTCCAGCCAACTTTTCCCATCAATACCACAATATCTTTTTGCATCCTCGGCAATCTTTTTCGCAGAATCTAAATCCGGCACATCAGAAGATAACTGCAGATATTTCGAATACATACTAAGTATTGCGGCATTTTGCACCTGAATTCGTTCAATAACAGATGTTACTTTTGTTAACACTTCAAATGCCATATCTTCCAAACCGCTTCGTGACCTGATATACAATTCTCCGGTTGCATCTACCGGTGTTTGCCCTGACTGGAAATACTTCGGGGCAATATTACCTGCCGAACCTTGAATTATCATAATCGGACAACCATACTGCGATTTAAACTTTTCCCTGATTTCTCCAAAATAATCCGGCGATATCATATAATTATCAGCCTTTAACACATTGCAATGAGCCGTAACACGAAGTATCAAAAGCTCCAATACTCCGCTCCCGGCATTACAGACTTTCAACACTCCGGCTCTTTTATCCAAAGGTTCCGTCTTCTGCCTGCGATTTACACCAATAGTGACTTTCGCATTTCCCCAGCCGACACATACTTCACACAATTTTTCCCTGGCATTAATAACCGCACCTTCTATTCTGCCACAAACCATATCATAGTACTCTTTTTCAACATCTGCATTTGGTGCCGAATGACAATGGGAAAAACATACCATCACTTTATCTACGTTTATCTGTAATACACCACTTACACGCTCCCGCAAAACATCCGTTAATTCCTTTGTAAATCCCAAACTGTCTATAGTAATCAGACAACCAAGTCCCTCTTCTTCCCACAAACTCACCTGTGCTAAAAGAGGTTTTAAAATGCCACGGGATATATTATCCTCTCTGCCAAATCCAACGATTTCCATTGGTTTGGTCGGTGTAATGTCCACCTCCGCATAACCCATTTTTAACATGGTAACCTTCTTACCCCCTTAACTCATTCAACAATCCGGACAAATTGTAAATCTCCAAATCATACACCTTATCTCCCGGACTTACAATTGTCTCCTTACCATTCCTTGCACGCATACGCATCTCCATCGGAACAGGATTCATTAGCAAAACCTTATGAATGGGTTTGCTATCAGTTCTCTCCTTGTATCTACCGAGAAAATCATACGCTGGAAACTCTTTCGCATTCCCATCAAAAGAATATTGCACTTGTAAGGAAAAGCATAAAAATTTTCTTATAAAGTATCCGCCATCATCCAAAAACACCAATACTCTTCTTTTTCTGAGCATGCCAAACAACTTGATGGCAAAAATTTCCTTATCAGTTTCCACATAACAATCACATTTCTTTCCATTCCTGCCACCCAGAAACCATGCCATATGGTTCCCTCGAAAGGTATATCCCTTCTCCCGACATGCACTCTTTATTCTATTACGACAATTCAATCTCTTAAAAAAGTAACGAAAGTAAGGAATACTAAGAAACAATAAAACAATACCTGCTACCGCCAACCAAAATTCCATATCAGCATTCCTCCTTCTTACGATAATTAATATAAATTAACGGAGTTTTGCCTACAACAACAGGATACGGCATAAGTCCCCTGTTCACAATGGCAAGCAACTGCGCTTTTGCATAGGCCATTAAGGTTCCGGCATATTGAAAAAATGCAGCCTCATCAACATGCTTTGGTACCCTGTTTTTCGTATTCTTCCATAGTGCTTTTATATCCGCAGAAAGAAGCTCGTATAATTCATTTTTCACCTGTGAGCATGCCTGATTCCAATAGGCATCTTCCTCGAAAGACAACGCAGGTATATCCAGTTTAAGTTCCCCGTTAACATCTCTCCTTAAAATACTTAATTTCTCAAATTCCGGTACCAATTCATATAAAAGAACATTATCCGGCTTCACATCGCAAGGTAACAAAGAAGCATAAAAACGTAAGATACTTTGTAAGGAACAATTATATTTCATTTGCTGATATGCCCAGTGCGCTTCTCCGAATACGGACTGACAATCCAGCAATTGACAATCAATAATATCATTACTCTCTTTGCTGTAAGCAATATATACAGGTCCGGAACCATCATATTTATTGTCTCTGCCCTGACCATTTTCAAAGATAATCCCGGTAGCAAGCCATTTTCCGGCATTAGGTCTCTCCGGCGGCTCCTTGGGTTCATTTTCACAGTTTGGTCGACAATGATAAACCACTTCCGATAACGCCAAATTCATCATAAATAAAAGTAATGTAACCTTCTGCTTTTCCGTCATTCCGGCAAATTCACTTCTAACGGTTAATGGTGCAAAATATCTCCAGGCAATATCCCAAACTCGCTGTGCATACTCTTCCGCCAGCTTTTCCTGTGCCGGAATATCTCCGAAAGAATCCTCATACCGCTGCATAAAGCATCTGGTATACACAAGACCACTTGCCGTTTTACCCATTAATTCTCCGCCAACAAGTCTGTCAATAATCTGCTCAATATAGGCAGATGGCATACCCATAGTATCTGCGATACCCCTCACAGACACCGGGTTTTCATATGCCAAAATCAAAATATTCGATTCAATATCGGAACGTATCAGTGAAAGTGGTTCTTCCTTTAACCCAACCTCTCCCCAAATATTAATGGCCACTGATTTGGGCTCATAACTGATTTGCGAATACTTTTCCATATTTTCAAGTCCCTCTTTAATCTGATTTCGTCCGCTTGAAAGTCTGGACAAAACCGTTCCGCGTGGTATTTCTAATTCCGTTGCAATCTGATCTACTGTTTGACCGTGTACATAATGTCTGACAATTACTTCTCGATAAATATTGATAAGCCGACCGATTTCCCTGCGAACGGAGGTATATTCTTCGGATTGTAATTCATTCCTCTCTTGTTCTTCAATATCGTTGCAAGAACCCTGCATGGACTCATCACAATATTCTACAATCTCTTTCTTGTACTTTTCCCTTAACCACCCATTATATTTATTTTTCAAAACCGCGGAAAGAAATCCTTTGGGATGTTCCACCTTTTCTCCTTTCTGCAATTTGATGATTAATACCATAAGCGTATCCTGTACCAACTCATCCGGTTCTGTGCAATCACCATATAAATGTTCTGCCTGTTTGTATAAGTACGTTAAATACACATCACATTCTTTTTCAAATTCCTTATTAAACTCCAGCATATTTTTTCCTTTCTACAATCCAACTTCCTTTACTTTATTAGTTGCAGAAAATGCATATTGATTCGCTATTTTTATCTTAAAAAGAGCTTTGTTTCTGTTCTTGTACCAGTCACAGAAGTAAAGCTCTTTGAAAAATATTTAATGCTTACGAATTTCCTTCTTAATAATTGAGGTATATATATTTCATAACCTTTGCATAAGAAAATCCCTCGTCATCCAGACCCTTCTCTTTTGCAAAAGCCATAGCCGCCAAAACCTTTTCAGTGACATTTTCCGCTTCCCCTATATACACATCCGGCATAAGCCCAATATCATTACAACGAGCATCCATCTCACTTAAATAATCACTATAAATCTTGTCGCAATCTCCAATTACCTGTTTCGGGATATTTTTATACTCAGACCTCTTTGCCAAAATATCCATGTACGCATCTCCCACTATCATCATCGAGATAATGCCTCCATTTTCATTTACTTTGTCAACAACAAAATCTTTTAACTCTCTAAAACCAGTAATTCCGGGGATTTCCAGCTTGGCAATCTCCTCATCATCTATATACCCAAACGGATCTATATCCTCGAAATCAACCTCTATATTCATTAGGGTATAATAATAAAATAACGTGCGTTCTGTCATGTATGTTTCATCATAATAAGGAAGGTACACATAAACATCACCTACATATGCATCTATTGCATCATACTCGATTTTGATATCCTCATATTCCCCTATTGTCACATAATCCGAATAGCTCCAATCAGACAAATCGGTTGTATCCGGTTCTTCGATAACCTTCGGTGCTTCCGTTACTTCAGGAACTTCCGTCTCTTCCGGCGCTTCCGTTGCCGTACTTTCTGTTACAATATTTCCCTTAGACGCATTTTCTCCATCTTTTCCCGCACATCCGGTAAGGAGTCCAACCGTTACCACCGTCGCCAACAAAATCATTTTAATTATTTTACTACTTTTCAATTTCTTTTCCCCTTTTATTCATAATATCTAATCTGTCACAAATCATATTATAACATAATGTAAACGTTTACGCCAACTGCATTATTTCCATACGACCGTATAATAAAAAAGATATCTTATTCACGCAAGGCGCATTCTCACTTTCTGAGAGTTCTCACTTAAAATGTGATATAGACTTATTTTTATTATGCGTTATACTAAAGTTACAAAGTCTTCCAGGCGCGCAGGAAGTTGCAATAATCAAACAAGCAATTTGGAGGATATTTACTATGAACGATACATTTTCAAAGAATTTAAGAAAACTACGCTTAGAAAAGCATATGACCCAGGAACAGGTGGCAGAAAAACTTAGTGTCAGCGCACAATCCGTATCCCGTTGGGAAACCGCTGCAACATTTCCTGACATTCTGTTGCTTCCACAACTGGCAAAACTCTACGGCGTACTGGTAGACGATTTGTTTAAAGAATCTCCGGAAGGCTATTCAAACTACGCAAACCGTTTATTAGCCGTATATGAATCCACTTGGAAACATGAAGATTTTCTGGCAGCAGCCCAGGAATTTGACAAGATGGTGAAAGCAGACACCATGTCCGACAACGATTATCGAAGCTATGGTTTATTGCATGAATATATGTCCACTATTTGTACCAGAAAAGCATTTGAGTTTTATGATAAAACAATGTCATTATGCAAGGATACTAATCCCGACTTATTTTACCGTACAAAACGTCAAAAGGATATGCTACGCATCCGAATCGGTGAAGGCCAAATCTGTATTGATGAAGGCAGAAAAGCCGTACAGGAAGACCCGGGCAATGCAGAAGAATATATTTGCCTGGTTGCGGCTCTGTATAATGCAAAACAATATGAAGAATGTTATGCCGCTTTCAAAGATGCCATTACCAAATTTCCCAAAGAAGCCTTACTCTACGGCTATGCCGGTGATGCTTGCCGAGCGTTAAAAAAGTTCGACGAAGCTTTTACTTACTGGAAAAAGCATCTGGAACTGGATTCCACCTGGCTGGATTCCTTCTTCTCCATGGGCTTTTGCTACGAAGAAATCGGCGAATACAAAAAAGCCTATGAAGTCTGGATGAAGGTTTCCGAAATTCTTATTCAAAGAGGCAATGTGTTCGAAGCACAGTGGCCAAAAGAAATGGCAGAAAATTGTTTGAAAAAACTGGAATAAAACGTATGAAAGGGTGGCATTTGCCACCCTTTCAACACAACTCCTCAACAATCAGCTCAGAAAATATACCTGATATGCTGATTGTGTTTTCGGCAGTTTCGTTTTTTTCAAACTCAACGATTTCGCCGTTTTTACGGGTGATAAGCTTGCATTTTCTGCCGTTATTTAAGAATTTGTAGTTATCTGCATTTTCAAGGTAAACAATCGCTTTCGCTTTGAACTGGTTTACATCAAGCTCTGTACAATTACCTGAAATGAAAATTTCGTAGTCAGTCTTTGCAGTAAACTCTAAACTTCCCTCTGTGTCGCGGATAAAAATCTTTTTTGCATCGCCGTCATACTCAAGTCGGTTCAGCCGTAAATCCTCAATAAAAAGTTCTTTAACGCTAGCACTTACCTCTGTATGCTCAGTGAACTTTTCGGGAAGCAAGAGTGTAATATCCACACTTTCCTGTGCTTCAAAACGGCTGACACCCTTTTTGTTTACAAGCTCGACATCCAACTTATTACGCTTCTCGTCAAGTTTTACCTTAAAAAGAGAACCTATTTCAGCAAGGCTTTCCGAAGAAAGCACAATGTGGATTTTTTCATCCACGCCTGTTTTTATAGTGACTTTCCTTGCACCGCCCAAGTTTATGTCAAAATGCTTCTCTGTATCGATATCATAAACTGTGTCGCTTTCGAAAACCACCGGCTTTTCTTCCTGCTTTTTGACCTCTTCAAGCACCAGCTCATCGAGAGTGAGTTTAAAAAGTTCTGCGAGGATAATCATATTTTCAACATCAGGAAGACCTCGCTTGGTCTCCCACTTTGTTATCGCCTGACGGCTTACTCCGATTTTCTCAGCAAGCTGTTCCTGAGAAAGTCCTTCCTTTATTCTGTACTGTTTTAATTTATCTCCAAAATCCATTTTTGTCTCCCCTTATTCCTTAATGAGTGCATATGCTGAAATCTTTCTTATCGGCATACACAAAATAATACTTATCATAATGTTTACCAAAATTTGAGCTACTGCAAACAGCATTAAAAATCCAAATGAAATCTCAATATTGTTTTTCATAGCGCCTAACGCTTTAAAAATAAACTGATAGATAGCCGGCATATAGAAAAGTGCCAATACACTAGAAAGCACAATTGCTACCACCGACACAGGCATAAACGAACCTGTTGTCTGTAAAATAAGCTGTGAGCTTGTGTAACCCATTGCTTTATAAATGCCCAACTCCTGTCTTCTTTTTACAAGCAAGGACTTGATAACAATGTACAGAATGAAAAGCACAATAAGAATTGTTACCACAAAAATTGCCGCTACAAGCACTACGGTGATCCCCATATACATATCCTGTGCTTCCTTTTGAAGTTTGTAGGCGTTCACTGTGTCTGCTATCAGATCAAAGTAATCAGATTTGTATTCCTTTGCAATTTCTTCAGCATTTTCAGGATTTTCAAGATACACATAAAGGGATTGCGTCTGCTTTTTTGTAAAAAGACTGTTGTATCCTTCTATGCTTAGTTCACAAAGCTCGCCCTGTAAGTTTACGCTTTGCACAAAGCCTGTGACCTGAAAGCTTTTTGTAATACCATCCACCGTCACTCTGACTGTGTCGCCGATTTTAAAATTTTCTTCAAAAACACTTCCCAGGGCGATTTCATCTGCTTCTTTCGGATTTTCACCCATATAGCACACATCATTTCTAACCTTAGAGAAATCCTCACAGGCAAAAGCAGTTATCGTTTTATTCTCTATTTTAACAGTTGCAGACATATATTTCAATGAATTATGCACACGGTTATCGTTATCAAGTTTTAACTCAAGTTCACTCACACTGTCACTTTTAGGATATATAATCACATCTGCTACTTCGTCTGACAAAGCAGACATAAAGTTATCCGGCTCAACTACTACATTGTAGAACAGTGTGCCTGAAAATGCTATGAGAACCGTCAGCACAAAAGACACCAAAAAGAGCATTGCATTCTGCTTTTTAGAAGCTATCATCTGCTTTAAGACAAGCAGGAATTTTGTATTGCCCTTGGTTTCTTCCAGCGGAAAATGATTTCTCTTTGTGTGCTTTGAGCTTGTGTTACCTCTTAAACCGTCAATAGGCTGGGTTTTCTTGATTTTTCGTGCGGCCACAAAGGTAAAGAACGTAACAACACCACAAAGAATGCAAGCCACACATACAAAACTCAGCAAATCAAAACTGACAGCAAAGGAAAAACCTGACTGAACAGTAAGCACCGAGCAAAGCATCGGTAGCAAAGCATAAGACAGACCATTGCCGAGAATTGCAAACAAAAGCGAAACAATCGCATAAGGCAACGTGATACTCGCTACAATCTGACCACTTGTGTAACCTAGAGCTTTGAGCACGCTCATATTAGTGATTTCGGACTCAATAGCATTTTTAACCTTGAAGTTACTAAGGAACACGCTGACTGCAAGGATGATTAGTGCAAATGCAGCTAAAATCAAAACAAACAGATCCGTAACCATTGTTCGTGTACCCTTTACGCTTTCGCTGTCTAGGATTGATAACGCCATAGCACCTTTGTTTTCAATTGCTTTACTGACATCATCTTTCACTTTATCAAGGCTTGCATCGCTCTTTACGCTCATTGAATATTCAACCACAGCCTTGTCATTATAAGAATCTGCAAACTCTGCGAACTCTTCTTCTGGTAAATACGCACACAACAAACCCGATCCGTAGTTGCCGTACTGCATTTCTTCAATTACACCTGCTACTGTGAAACTATGGGATTTGCCGTCAATTACATAAACAATTTCGTCATTTAAGGCAAATCCGCCAAAGTTGGATACATAAAGTGGGATATAGATTGGATTGTTAACATTATTTTTGCTTTCACTCAAAAGTTCAAAATTGTTAAGAGTACGCTTATCGTCAATGTTATAAAACACTGTGTTCATTGAAAAATCCGCACCATTGAAATCCTTAACAGTAGCTTCTGTCATAATAGCAGTGTGGCTTTCACATTTCTCTATCTCTTCCGTTTCATTAATTGCCTTTTCAAGTTCACTACTTTTCTGAACCTCGGGAACAATTGCGTTAATCATTGCGGTGCTTAACTTTTCAAACTTAGCATCATAAGCACTATCTACCTGACGAAGCAAAACCGCCGCACAATTTAGTATCAGAGCAGTTATCAGAATGATAACACCAAAAGATATAAAGGATGATTTCTCCTTTTTTAAGTTGTATAAAATCTGATTTGCTATTTTTTTCATATTACCATCCCATCTCCGTTAAAAAGTTATTGAGCTTTGTTTCTCGTTC
>JAZNQI010000117.1:0-38529 GCA_045590095.1 Acetatifactor sp.
TGGCTCACAGAACGACATGGCTACGATCCGACTTGGTACAGTATCAGGTAATCATTATTTATGTGGTAACAAAGAAGCACTTACTGGATATTCCGGTAGCAGATGTTACCAGATTTGAAAAAGAATTTTTCGAGTTTTTAGATACTCAATATGCAGCAATTCCACGTGCTATTGCACAGGAAAAGGCTATTTCTGATGAGACAGAAAGCATGTTGATTCAGGCAATCGACGAATTCAAGGCACAGTTTAAGTAAATCGTGTATAAGGAGACAAAATTATGGCATCAATGCGAGACATAAAGCGTCGCAAGGTCAGTGTACAGAGTACACAGCAGATTACAAAAGCCATGAAGCTTGTTTCTACCGTAAAGTTGCAGAGAGCGAGAGCTACTGCAGAACGTTCCAAACGTTACTTTGATTCCATGTACAAGACCGTACAGAGTATTTTGGCGCGTACAGGGAATATTGAGCATAAGTTTTTACAACCGGGCGAATCTTCAAAAAAGGCGGTAATCGTGATTACCTCTAACAGAGGACTCGCAGGCGGATACAACTCCAACATCATTAAACTGATTACTCGTCACGAGACCTGGAAGAAGGAAGATGTGGAAATATATGCAATTGGTTCTAAGGGACGTGATACACTGGCTCGAAATGGTTATACCATTCGCATGGATTTGTCAGATATTGTGGAAGAGCCTGCCTACGCAGATGCAATGCAGCTGAGCAAAACTTTGTTGCAGTCATTTGAGGATGGTGAAATCGGCGAGATATATCTGGCATATACAGCTTTTAAAAATACGGTTAGTCATGAGCCTACTCTGCTTAAACTCCTTCCGGTGGACAGAAAGGAAGAGGAGACTTCTGAGGAGGAATCCAATATCCCGATGAACTTTGAGCCGGATGAAGAAGGTGCGTTGGATTTATTGATACCGAAGTATATTACCAGCTTAATTTATGGCGGATTAATAGAAGCGGTAGCCAGTGAAAACGGTGCACGTATGCAGGCTATGGACAGTGCAACCAGTAATGCGGAAGAAATAATTAATGATTTGACGCTGAAATACAATAGAGCACGTCAGAGCTCTATTACACAGGAATTAACAGAAATTATCGCCGGAGCAGATGCAATATCATAGCTTACGGCAGAAATGAGGATTAGAATGGCAGGAAATAATAAAGGAAAGGTTAGCCAGATTGTCGGCGCGGTATTGGATATCCGTTTCCCGGGTGGCCAGTTGCCTGAGATTAATGAAGCTATTGTCATTCCCCGTCAGGACGGTACGGAATTGGTAGTTGAAGTATCTCAGCACCTTGGTGATGATACCGTAAGATGTATCGCTATGGACAGTACAGATGGTTTGGTTCGTGGCATGGAAGTTATTGCTACCGGTGCACCCATCTCTGTTCCCGTAGGTGAGAATACATTAGGACGTATCTTTAATGTATTAGGTAAGCCCATTGACAATCAGCCGGCGCCTACAGATGTTACTTATGAGCCTATTCACAGAGCGGCTCCTCAGTTTGAAGAGCAGGCTACTGAGAAAGAGCTTTTAGAAACCGGTATCAAAGTCGTAGACCTTCTTTGCCCTTACCAGAAGGGTGGTAAAATCGGTCTCTTCGGTGGTGCAGGTGTAGGTAAGACAGTATTGATTCAGGAATTGATTCGTAATATTGCTACCGAGCACGGTGGATATTCCGTATTTACCGGCGTAGGTGAGCGTACTCGTGAAGGTAACGACTTGTATCATGAAATGGCAGAGTCTGGCGTTTTGAATAAGACCACCATGGTGTTCGGTCAGATGAACGAGCCCCCCGGAGCACGTATGCGTGTAGGTTTAACAGGACTTACTATGGCAGAGTACTTCCGTGATAAGGGTGGTAAGGACGTGTTATTGTTCATCGATAACATTTTCCGTTTCACTCAGGCTGGTTCCGAAGTATCTGCGCTTCTTGGACGTATGCCTTCTGCGGTAGGTTATCAGCCTACATTGCAGACTGAAATGGGAGCTTTGCAGGAGCGTATTACTTCTACAAAGAACGGTTCTATCACTTCCGTACAGGCAGTTTACGTGCCTGCGGATGACTTGACTGACCCCGCACCCGCTACAACATTTGCACACTTGGATGCAACCACCGTATTATCACGTTCTATCGTAGAACTTGGTATTTACCCTGCGGTAGACCCTCTGGAATCTACTTCACGTATTTTGGATCCCAGTATCGTAGGTGAAGAACATTACAATGTTGCCCGTGGCGTACAGAAAATCTTACAGAGATACAAAGAACTTCAGGATATCATTGCTATTTTGGGTATGGACGAACTTTCAGAAAACGATAAGTTGGTAGTTTCCCGTGCAAGAAAGGTTCAGAGATTCTTATCTCAGCCGTTCTTCGTTGCAGGACAGTTTACCGGTTTGGAAGGTAAATATGTACCGATTAGCGAGACTATCCGTGGATTTAAGGAGATTCTGGAAGGAAAGCATGATGATATTCCTGAAAGTTACTTCTTAAATGCAGGAAGTATCGATGACGTATTAGCAAAGGTGAAATAAGGAGTAGATTCCTATGGCAGAAATGAGCTTTAAATTAAACATTGTTGAGCCGGATGGCGTATTTTATGAAGGTGAAATCGATATGCTGGAGTTTAATACGACGGAAGGCGAAATAGGCGTTTTGCCGGGACATATTCCTATGACGGTTATCATTAAGCCGGGCATTGTGACGATTTATGAAACCAGCAAAGACGAGAAAAAGGCAGCAGTGCATGCAGGTTTTGCAGAAATTTTGCAGGATAAGGTAACGATTCTTGCAGAAATCGCAGAATGGCCGGAAGAAATTGATACGGAACGTGCAGAAGCTGCGTATGAGCGTGCTCAGGAACGTTTGCAGCAGAAAGACCCCGGAACCGATATGGTAAGAGCAGAAGCTGCACTTCTTCGTGCCATGGCACGTATAAACCTGGTTAAGTGAGTCATGCAGCGTTCTGTGCTTGCACAAAGAACGCTATAGGACGAACGTCTCCATCGAGCCGTTAGGCGAGATTGTGAAGTAATGCTACATTCTCAAGATTCGTGCATATGATAATCAAAAAAGGATTGTTATCATATGGATTTTAATCGTAGAATTTTACCTTTTTACATGACGTATCCGGATTTGGCGACCAGATATACGGGTCAGGATGCCATGCATGATTTGGAATATCTACAGCAGATGTATCCCATGCATGTGCGAAAGTACCAGCGTAGAGTGGCGGAAATCCTGGATAAAATGGATTATGAAGGAAGTATGATATACGATGAATATCCGGACCGTTACAGCATGGAACGGTTAACGGACAGCGTATGGAATATCATCAAACGGGAAGAACAGTCTCAGAATCCGGAGAAGATGCAGGAGCCGGAGACTTGGGAGTGGATTAAGGCATTGCTGTTTGTGTTATTAAATACAGAAGTGTATAAACGCAGACATGGAAATACCAGAAGGTTTCTAAAATTTTAGTTGAGCTTTACGAATAAAAAAAGTACAATATAGTCATGGCGAGAGCCATGGCTATATTTTTTGAGAGAGAATTTGTGAGGAGAAACCGATGGATAAGGAATATGAAATAGTTATGGCAGCAGAAGAAGACAGGGATGAAATTCTGTCTCTCTATAAGGCTCAGATTGGACGGGAATATTGTCCGTGGGATGAACATTATCCATCAAACGAATCAATAGATTATGACTTTTCGAGGGATGCGCTGTTTGTTTTAAAAAGGAATGGTACAATAAAGGCGGCTATTTCTGTGGAGGAGGATGAGGCAGTGGATGACCTCAACTGCTGGGATGAAAATCTTGCACCGGAAGGCGAACTGGCAAGGCTGGCAGTACTGCCGGATGAACAGAATAGAGGTCTCGGACGAATTATGTTGCAGTTTGGAATGGATGAGTTAAAGAGACGTGGCTTTAGGGGCATTCATATTTTGGTAAACAAGCATAACGCAAAGGCTATTAAGTGCTATGCAGTATTTGGTTTTCGTGTGGTTGGTGAATGTCACATGTATGAACAGGATTTTTTGTGTTATGAGAAAGAATTATAAATTTTAATGACTCATTATAGAAAAGGGAATTTTGTAGTATGACATTAAAAGAATTATTATCGCAAATTTTGAATAAAGATTTAGTGCAGGTTATTTTGAGTAATTCTCAGGATAAGGAGTTTGCTGCGAAAATAAAAATACGTCCTGTGCTTATAAAAGGAGAACTGTTTTTTCAAGAAACCTTATATCGCGGGACTCAGGTTTTTCACGAAAATTTTACTAGTGAGGACATGGGCCTGCGCATAGAAAAGCTTTTGGAAGAAACATTTAAACAGGGAGAGTTTCAGGCTTCTTCCATGCAAGCCACCGTGCTTGTCAGCAAAAAGGGCAAGATGACCATTAAAACAAAACAACTGCAAAAGCAAAACCCCGGCAGGGATTTGTCAGAACTGTCTCATAACAGAGAAAAGCAGTATATCCTACAGGAAGGTATTCCGGTAGACTTTTTGGTGGGATTAGGAGTGCAGACGCCGGACGGAAAGATTACCAAGAACCGATACGATAAATTCCGACAGATTAACCGCTATTTGGAATTTATAGAGGATGTATTGGATAAGCTACCTACTGGAAAGACCATACGAATCATTGATTTTGGGTGTGGAAAGTCCTACCTGACTTTTGCCATGTATTATTATTTGCATGTGTTACAGGGCAGAGATATTTTGGTTACAGGTCTTGATTTAAAAAAGGATGTCATTGCTCATTGTAATGAACTTGCAAGAAAATGCGGCTATGATAAATTGAGTTTCGAGGTGGGGGATATCAGCACTTATAACGGTAGTGATGCTGTAGATATGGTGGTGTCTTTGCACGCTTGCGATACAGCTACCGATTATGCCATAGAAAAGGCTGTGAAATGGGGGGCAAGGGTAATTATGGCAGTGCCTTGCTGCCAGCATGAAATCAATAAGCAAGTGTCATGTAAGGAATTACAACCTATCTTTAAGTATGGTTTGATTAAAGAACGTATATCAGCCTTGATTACAGACGCAGTCCGTGCTAATCTGTTAGAGAAGCAGGGATATGAAACACAGATTTTGGAATTTATTGACATGGAGCATACGCCCAAAAATTTATTAATTCGAGCAGTAAAGAAAGAAGGCGTGGTAAAAATGAAGCAGAAAGATAACATCGATAATATGATGGAGTTTTTGCACATTCACCCCACACTTCAAAATTTGTTGGAAGATAAATCGATTTAGAATGGATAAAAAGAATGAAGAAGTTTTTGATTAAGACCGCAGTCTTTTTGGTGTCCTTTATTTTGGCACTGGTATTGACTGAAAAAATCATGAATCGTGATAACAACAGCATGACAAAAGAGATGGCGCCTCCGACGCTTCCTGTAGTTACCATGGAATCTTCTGATGTAATGTTTAACGAACTGCATGGTATGCTGGGGGAAACAGACATTGCGTATCAAAGAGATACCATAACCGTATTGGGAGAAAACAGGGAATTAGGTTTCTTGATTAATACTTACGGAAACGATATTAAGTCTGTAAGCTTTGAGGTGAGAAGTTGTGACGGTCAGCGTTTGATTGAGAAAACGGAGATTACAAAACTGGAAAAGAAAGGTGAGTCAATTTGCGCCAAAACTGCGGTGAAGGATTTAATTGAACGCGGAGAAGAATATGCACTGGTTATAGTATTGACTGACGAACAGGACAGAGAGATCAGGTATTACACCCGTATGATATGGGACAGTGACCTTTATGCCGTAGAGAAAATGCAGTTTGT
The DNA here is from genome assembly GCA_045590095.1 of Acetatifactor sp. GTDB lineage: Bacteria > Bacillota > Clostridia > Lachnospirales > Lachnospiraceae > Acetatifactor. The sequence goes on from JAZNQI010000117.1 coordinate 5,821, forward strand.
TTATGATTTTCACGAGACCACATATAAAGATGAAGAACTGAACGATTTGGCAAAGTACATGGAGAGTAACTCATCCGGAAATAACAAGACGCTTCATAAGGTAAATATTCACAGTAACCTCTCGCAATTGGGTTGGGGAGAATTGGAAGTAAATCCTGTTACAAAGCCGGTAGTGGACATTAAGGATATTTCGGGGCAAACAGCCTCTCTTGTACTGCATGGAATCGTGTCTTCTGATAACGAAGATGAAAATGACTACTATTTCTTAGAAGAGTTTTATCGAATCCGGTATACTGCAGACAGAGTATATCTTTTGGATTTCGAAAGAACTATGACACAGATTCCGGATGTGAATAGCGACATTTATGCTAATGATAAGATCTTTTTGGGAATTGTAAATGAAGATGTGGCCATGATGGAGAGTGAAGATGGTAATGTGGTGGTGTTCGAAGTGGCGAACTGCCTTTGCAGCTATAATCTGACCACCAACAAAGTGGCACGTATTTTTAGTTTTTATGATGATGATACGGATATTCGAGGTCTGTATAACCAGCATAGAATCAAGATTCTGGATATTGACGAAGGCGGAAATGTGGCCTTTGTTGTATACGGATACATGAATCGAGGACTCCATGAAGGAGAAGTGGGTATTCAATTGTATGTCTATGACAGCGAAAAGAATACCATTGAAGAAAGTGTCTATATTCCCTATCAAAAGACCTTCTCTATTTTGGAAAGTGAAATAGAACAGTTACTTTATATCAACAGAAACAGTATTTTGTATGTGTATTTAAATCGTAGCATATATGCTATTAATGTTATGGAGAAAACCGTGGAAGTATTGGCGGTTATGGAAAATGATGATTCGGTGGACATTTCACCAAATCATAAATTGGCAGTTTGGCGTCATGAAGGTGGGTTGGAATTAATGAATTTGGCAACCCAAAATCGAGTTCAGTTAAAAGCCGGTCCTAATGAAGTTCTTTATCCCATTGGATTTATGGGGGAAGATTTGGTATATGGTGTAGCACAAAAGGAAAATATATATAAGACTCCGATTCAGGGCTATGAAGTGTTCATGAATAAAATATGTATCTGCAATGATAAGGGTAGCCTGTTAAAAGAGTATTCTGCAGATAATATTTATATAGTAGAATGCGAAATGGCTGCCAATCAAATTACTTTAAAGAGAGTACTGCAGGATGCAGAGGGTAAGTTCGAGGAGACAACGGACGATTATATTGTAAACAACGCAGAAGTGCATGAGGGCAAGAACAAGATATCTGTAGTAGCAATTGATGTATATGAGCGTGTTGTTCAGGTGGATTTGCGAAACGATATTAATGTTAAAAATCTGCAAAAGCTTACACCAAAGGAAGTTGTATTTGAAGGTGCAAGAGATACCATATTGGATACGGAAGAGAAGGATATCCTGTACTACGTGTATGCGCAGGGGATAGTACAGGGGGTATATGGGGACGCATCCCGCGCATTGCAGAAGGCTTATGAGACTTCGGGAAGTGTCATGGATGAAACCGGAAAAACCATTTGGGTAAAGGGAAATCGTTTGACTAAGAATCAGATTATGGCCATTAAAGAACAGACTGTAACAGAAGAAAAGAATAGCTTGGCAGTTTGTTTGGAAACCATATTAAGGTTTGAAGGCATTACCTTAGATGCGACAGAGTATTTGGCAAAAGGATATTCTGCGGAGGAAATATTGCGAGCTAATTTGAGGAATGCAAATGTTGTGGATTTGACGGGATGTAATCTGGATACGGTACTGTTTTTTGTAAATAGAGATATCCCGGTACTTGCTACTTTGGAAAATGGCGAAGCAGTATTAGTGGTAGGATTTAACCAGTACAATATTGTGGTGATGGAACCGTCTACAGGTAAATTGTATAAAAAGGGTATGAACGATTCTACAGAATGGTTCAGTGAGAACGGAAATCAGTTTATTACGTATTTCAGAACAGAAGAATAAAGAAGAGAGTCTCGAAAGAGGCTCTCTTTTGCTTTAGTTATTCAAATAAGTGTTTTCTGTACTTAGACAGTCCGGAATAAAGAATCAGTCCCAAAATACCGCAGGAAATAATTTCTCCGATACCAACGGTAAAAATGAAATACGGCAACGAGCCTTCAAATTGATACGCGTAGGAAAGGATAAAGGGAATGATCAGTGTATTGGACAGAATGGGAGGCAGAGTAGCAATCCATTTGGGCTTTTTGCGTAAAAAATAAGTTCCCAGTGCCCCTAATAATGTGGCTATCGGTCCCAAAATGATGTCCCACACAATGCATCCGGTCAGAATATTACTGAGCAAACATCCGATAAACAGTCCGGGAATGGCGGCCGGAAGAAATACCGGCAAAATAGTTAATGCTTCGGAAAAACGGACTTGAATACTGTAGTTCGCCAGTCCCATTGCATTCGCCAATAGTGTGAGTATCACATAAAGTGCAGCAATAGCTGCAGACTTGGTTAGAAAAAGGGTCTTTTTTTGTTTCATATTCAGTTCTCCTTAGTTTTGTTTTTTGGCCACGTGATTCATGTGGTTCGGTCAGGATGGTTTCGAACTGACCGTTGTTACTGGATGTAAGATTTGCTCTGTAGACAGTATCATATTACATCCGCGTTTTATTATATCATGGATTAGCGGAAATGCAAGCGGGAGAATTTGGATGGTGTTGCGCAACTTCGTTGACAATGGAGAGGCGTTACGGGTAAAATAGTACATAAGAAGGTTTGAGATTGGGAGGCAGTTTATGGAATTAAGAGATTTGGAAAAATTATTGGGTGATATGTCCTTAGAGGAAAAAGTGGGACAAATGGTGCAGATTCCCGGTAATATGTTGACGGAGGGCGGTTTGATTACCGGGCCTACGGATTCTATTGAAATGACGAAGGAAAATGCATCATTAATAGGCTCCATACTCAGTAAGGTGGGAGCGAAGGATTTGCGGGAGATTCAGGAGAAATTTATGGCGGAGCACCCGCACCATATCCCACTGTTGTTTATGTATGATGTAATCAATGGTTTGGAAACTATTTATCCCATTCCGCTGGCGCAGGGATGTACCTTTTCGGAAGAATTGGTGGAAGCGGCTGCGAGAGCGGCGGCCAAGGAATCCGCGGCAGCAGGTTTACATGTAACGTTCTCTCCCATGCTGGATTTGGTAAGGGATGCCAGATGGGGACGTGTCATGGAATCTACAGGAGAAGATTCCTGGCTTAATGCGCAGTTAGGTAAGGCCATGGTAAGAGGGTATCAGGGAAGTAGTAAAGAAGCAGGGGAAATCTTGGATTTAAAGAAAGAGGGAAATATCGCAGGCTGTATCAAGCATTTCGCGGCTTATGGTGCGCCGGAAGGCGGACGTGATTACGATAATGTAGAATTGTCTGAGAGAACTTTGCGTGAAGAGTATTTTCCGGCATATCAGGCGGCGTTGGAAGAGGGATGCGTCATGGTAATGACTTCTTTCAATACCTTGAATCATATTCCTTCCTCCGGAAATAAGTGGCTCATGCGAAAAGTACTTCGTGAGGAAATGGGGTTTGACGGAGTGCTGATTTCAGACTATAGTGCAGTAGATGAAATGATTAATCATGGTATCGCGCAGGACAGCAAAGAAGCAGCAAAGCTGGCGATTATGGCCGGTGTGGACATTGATATGGTGTCCAATGCTTATGTGAAATATTTAGCGGAATTGGTGCGTGAGGGCGAAGTGTCCGAGCAACTAATTGATGAAGCGGTTATGCGTATTTTGAAGTTAAAAAATGATTTGGGCTTGTTTGAAAATCCGTATAAGGATGGTAACGATGAGAAAGAAAAAGCAATTATTTGTTGTAAGGAACATCGCGAACTGGCACGCAAAATGGCAGCGGCATCTTTTGTGCTTTTAAAGAATGAAGCGGTTTTGCCTTTCGACAAAGAAAGTAATGAAAAGATAGCGGTAGTCGGACCTTATGCAGACAATGCGGAAATGTATGGTTCCTGGTCCTTCCCGGCGAAACCGGAAAATACAGTAACTGTGAAACAAGGAATCTTGGAAAAGAGAAATACCGTTTCCTTTGCAAAAGGATCTTATTTACAAGGTGATAAGCAATGTACAAGGTATGGCGGAAAAGAGGAACAGAGTGCAGAAGAAGCAAAACGTATGCTTACAGAAGCAGTAGAGTTGGCGCGAACCGCAGACAAGATTGTGCTTTGCTTGGGAGAACACAGAGACCATAGCGGAGAAGCCGGCAGCAGGGCATGTATTTCTATTCCGGACAACCAGATGGCGTTGTTAAAGGCTGTTTATGAAGTAAATCGGAATATTGTCACGGTATTATTTAGCGGACGACCTATAGAAGTGAAAGACATTGTTGAAATGTCAAAGGCGGTGCTTATGGTTTGGATGCCGGGTACGGAAGGTGGTAACGCTATCGCGGATGTGCTGTTTGGAGATGAGATGCCTCAGGGAAGATTGTCCATGTGCCTGCCAAGGACCGTGGCACAGGCACCTATTTATTACAATCAGTTCCGCACGGGAAGACCCAATCGTACAGGCACAAAAGTGGGTTTTGTAAATGGGTATATTGATGAATCTACTTTGCCGTTATATCCTTTTGGATACGGACTGACCTATACGGAGTTTCAGTATTCGCCGGTGAGTCTGGACAAGACAGAGGCGGCAATGGGTGAAAACGTTGTTGCAAAGGCTGTTATTCGTAATATTGGAGATTGTGCAGGAACAGAGACTGTGCAGCTGTATGTACAGGACGTAAAGGGAAGTGTAGTACGACCTGTAAAGATGCTTCGAGGTGTGAAGAAAGTGACTTTACAACCCGGAGAAAGTGAAGAAGTATCTTTTTTGATAAAAGAAGACATGTTGAAGTTCTATAATGTAGATATGGAATATGTCTGCGAACCGGGTGAATTCAGAGTGTATGTCGGACCGGACAGCAGAACAGATAATTATGCCTCCTATTGGATGAAATAAGAAAGGAATGTATTTATAATAAGCCGGCCCTGGTTAGGCGTTTGCGAAGCAGGCGTCCTAACCAAAGTGCCAAAGCAATTTTGCACACATCAAAGAATATGTAGGGAGCCACTCCGATTAACAGGGCTTGTGAGAAAGAAATGTTGGTATTGTGGGATAACCAAAGGGAACCCATAATATAGCAGCAAAGTAAGCCGCACAAAACGCCTGTTGTATGGAGAAAAAGGCTTCCTTTTTTTCTGCCGAAAAGACCGGCAAAAGCGGAAACAAACAAATATCCCAACAGATAGCCGCCGGTAGGACCCAAGAATACCCCTACGCCGCTTGTAAAGCCGGAAAAGACGGGCAAACCGACCAAACCTAATAAAAGGTATATGCAACAACTTAATGTGCCTAATTTGGCTCCTAAAAGGCATGTGGTCAATAAAATGCCAAACAGCCCCAGCGAAAATGGCACGGGGCTGAAAGGAACTACTATGCATATTGGTCCGAGTATACAGGTAATGGAAGTCATTAAACCTGTAATTGCTAATCTGTTGGTAGACATATTATAATTCGCCGTTTTTGTATCTGTTAACAATGCTTTGAATTCTTTCACTGGGACTTAATAAGTCGCTGATGGAAGAATCATGGTTTAAAGTATCAATAATATATGCAATATATTTGCTCATATCACAGTTGATGTACCAGTCGCGCTCCAATAATTCCGGAGTCTGGTAAATCAGGTTTGTCGTGAGAATTTTATCAATCAAACCACTTTCGTGAGCTTTATCAAATTTCTCCAAACCATTGGTAAAGAGACCGAAGGTGGAGAAGATAAAGATACGATTTGCCTTGCGCGCTTTTAAAGCAGCAGCAGTATCAATCATACTTTCGCCGGAAGAAATCATATCGTCGATGATAATGACATCCTTGCCTTCTACACTGGAGCCTAAGAACTCATGTGCTACGATGGGGTTGCGTCCGTTCACGACCTGAGTGTAGTCACGACGCTTGTAGAACATACCCATATCCAAACCTAAAACGTTTGCAATGTAAATGGCTCTCTTCATACCGCCTTCATCAGGGCTGATGACCATCATATGCTCAGAATCAATCTGGAGATTCTTTACATTGCGAAGCAGACCTTTGATAAACTGATATGCAGGCTGTACGGTTTCGAAACCATGCAGAGGAATCGCATTCTGTACACGGGGATCGTGAGCATCAAAAGTGATGATGTTGTCTACACCCATGCGAACCAGCTCCTGAAGTGCAAGTGCACAGTCTAAAGATTCACGAGAGGTTCTCTTGTGCTGACGGCTTTCATAAAGGAAAGGCATAATAACGGTAATTCGTCTTGCCTTGCCGCCTACAGCAGCAATGATTCTTTTCAAATCCTGATAGTGGTCGTCCGGTGACATACGATTCTGGTGACCACAGAGGGAATAAGTTAAGCTGTAGTTACAAACATCTACTAAAATGTAAAGGTCTGTACCACGTGCAGATTCTAAGAGCATACCCTTTGCTTCGCCGGAACCGAAACGGGGTACTTTTGCGGATAACAAATAAGAATCACGCTGATATCCGGAAAATGCTAAAGAATCTTTGTGTTCATTTTCACGTTCGGTTCTCCATTTTACCAAATACTTGTCTACTTTGTCGCCAAGAATCTTGCAGCCTTCCAAGGAGATAATACCCAGGGAACCTACAGGAATGGTCTCTAAATTGCGCTTTTCTTCGCGGTTTGGCATGGGATAAATCCTCACTTTCTATATTGTGTTAAATCATTATTTATTTAATTTGCCGGAGAGCTTCCGCTGAATACGGATATCTTTTCCGGTTAATTTGCAAATGGAATAATTGCTGGTAATGCGTGAAAATACTCTTTCGGAGTAACGGTCACGTAATTCCTCCAAACTTAAATTGGTGGAAATAATGGTGGATTTCTGGCGCAGGTGCCGTTCATTTAATAAGGCAAATAACTGACTTGATACAAAGTTATTTGTCACTTCCGTGCCTAAATCGTCGATAATCACCAAATCACAATTGTATAGGTCTTTGTTCAAATTGTAAAGAGTATCTTTTGATTTTGTATCAAATGCATAACGAGCAAGTGTATCAAACAATCCGTTTGCACTAAAATAGATAACAGAACAGCCCTGTGAAAGGAGTTCCTTTGCGATACAACCGGACAAAAAGCTTTTACCGGTACCTACCGAGCCGTAGAAAAATAAATTTTGATAGTGATTTTTGAACCCGGTCACAAAGTTCTTGCTGACATTTACTGCGTTTTGAAAGCGGGTCAAATCCTCCCCTTCATAATATTCGTAAGAAAGGGTGGAAAAATTCTCTTTGGAAATCATTTCCTGAATATTAGATTGTTCATACAACAGGGAAATCTCCATTTGTTTAAAACAGTGGCACTTTTCACCATTGATATAACCGGTGTCCTTACAATCGGCACAAGTGTATCCCAGCTCTAAGTAATCGGCTGTGTAACCAAGTTCTTTTAAAAGCTCTTTCTTCCGTGAGGCAATGGCGGCAATACGGCTGTGATACTCCTTTTTGTCTGCAGAAGGAGTGTCCAGCAGTAATTTTGCACGGGCAACAGAAATAGAAGCAACTTCATCCTCCAATTCCTTATACTCGGGAATGAGGGTATAGATGCGCTCTCTGCGTCTGAGTAATTCTCTATGATTCTGCGTCTGACGTTCTTCATATTCTCTGACAATGGAATCGTATTGTTCTTTTGATAATGCCACGATCTAAGTGCCTCCTGCTATATTCTAATTACTGAGAAGCTCTTTTTCCAAAGCTTCAAAGTCATATGTATTCTGTGAAAATTGGTTAAAACGGTTAGAGGGTTGCTTGGAAGCGGTGCTGCGCTGTTTCTGGTAATGGTTGTCCAAAGAGATAATATCTGCCTTGTGATGAACATTTTCCTGCTTCCAGCTGCTTAAAATTTTATCAGCATATTCAAAGCGATGCTTGTCCGTTGCCAAAACAGTACGTTCGCAAGCTTCTATAATTACATCGCTTGAAAAACCGTATTCTTTGGTCCAGCGATTTATGTATTCTAACTCTTTATTGGTAGGGGTGCCGGATTTTCCCAAAGCGTTCATGACGCTGTAGACGCTTTTGTCATAGCGGGAAGAAACTGCCTGTGCCTGTTTGGGAGTGGTAATACCTTCTTCAGCCCAGTTAATAGCGACTTTCTCCATATATCGAAAATCTTTTTTGCCACGTTCTACACAGTATTGAATCAGATAATCAATTAAGTCATCCGAGAAGTGTAAAATATCCTGCATAAAGTAAATGGTTTTGATATCATTTACGGAAAGTGGTTTGCCCACGTAAGCCTGTGCAATGAAAAGCAATTGTGCTGTGCTACCCTGTTCTTTAAACTTTTTTAACTGGTCAGCTGTATATGCAGGTTTAATATAAGAAATGTTTTCTGCTTCTGCAGGTGTATCTTGTGTCTCGGCCAAGGTGTGTGTTGTAAACGAAGTCTGCATCGAAGGCTGTGCCGCAGATTGTGACGGCATGGGAGTCTGTACTGCTATTGGTGTTTGCGCAGGAACAGATGTTGGAACTGACATCTGTGTCGGAATTGACTCTAGATGGATGCCTGTCAGATTTTTATTTTCGTCAAAGTCTAAAGAAATCAGCTTTTGTAATTCCCAATATTTTAATGCACGCAAAACTTCCTTTTCGGAGTGTTTAAACTTATTGGCAATATCCTCCACAGTGAAAGGAAGGTTGGCATGAATCATTCTTAATAAATAAAGATAGACTTGGAGCTGGGCTTCATTTGCATCTTCCATATAATTATCAATGAATTGATTAGATAATAAAGTGTATTCATTTAATGATTGTTTGTATATATTTAACCCTGCCATTGTACCAAATCCTTTCGCACTTTCGGTTTCACTGAAAGCAAGAGAAATTATAGCACAAGATGAAAAAAAAGGAAATAGGGGAAATGCCGAAAAGCCTTGAAAACACTGGGTTTTTCGGCATTTGTGGATAGTGTGGAAACGGTGGAAAACTCATCGAAAGTTCCCGCTGAAATAGTTACGGATACCAGTATTTTCAAGGGGTATGGCACTCAAAAAGATTTCCACATAAACACATAAAAATATCCACAAACTCATCCGGTATAAAGCGGATAAAAATTTGTGGATATTGTGGATAACTATTTTTTGAGCAGGTTTTCGCCGATTTTATGCACATCTCCGGCACCCATAGTTATCAACACATCGCCGGGTATACATTTTTCTAATAAAAATTTTTCGATTTCTTCAAAAGTAGGGAAATAGAAGCATTCCTTTCCGAATTTTTGGATTGCTTTTTGCAAATCTACGGAACTGATGCCTAAAGTATCCTTCTCTCTTGCAGCATAAATATCAGCCAAAACAATTTTGTCGGAGATGGCCAACGCTTTTGCAAAATCATCCAACAGTGCTTTGGTACGTGAATAAGTATGGGGCTGGAAAACGCACCACAAGGTATCATGAGGATAATTTACGGAACCTAAAAGGGTAGCGGTAATCTCTGTAGGATGATGTGCATAATCGTCAATAATGGTAACACCGTTTACGGTTCCCTTGTACTCAAAACGGCGGTCGGTTCCGCGGAAACCATGTAATGCCTTAGCAGCAACATCTAAATCAAGGTGCAATACATCTGCCAGGACAAATGCAGCAACAGAGTTTAAAATATTGTGTTCACCGGGTACCTGAAGCTTCAACTCACGGGCTCCGGAGGGAGCATTTAACTTGAAACAGGTTCCGCCCTGTGAATCATACTGAATATTGGAAACGTAGTAATCGCAACTCTTGGTACGACCAAAAGTAATAATACGACACTTTAAGCCGTCGGTAATTTCTTCGTATTTTTCAATATCACCGTTAATAATCAGAATACCGTCTTCCGGCAGGTTTTGTGCGAACAGACGGAAGGAGTTACGGATATCATCTAAATCCTTGAAGAAGTCTAAGTGATCTTCATCAATGTTTAATATGATGGAAATCTTAGGGTAGAAACTAAGGAAGCTGTTGGTGTATTCACAAGCTTCGGTTACAAAGTAATCTGACTTACCGATTCTGATATTGCCGCCGATAGATTTTAAGATACCACCGATGGTAAGGGTGGGGTCTGTATTTTCCTGCAATAGAATCTCAGATACCATAGAGGTGGTGGTAGTCTTACCATGGGTACCGCTGATGGCAATGGGAGTCTGATAATTTTTCATGAGCTGTCCTAAGAGTTCAGCTCGATATATATAAGGGATGTTTCTTTCTCGTATGGTAATGAATTCCAAATTATCTTCGCGAACAGCGCTGGTCAATACTGCACAGTCAATACCGGCAGGAACATTGTCTGCACTTTCACCGTATTTTATCTGAATTCCTTTTTCTTCAAGAGCTTTCGTAATGGGCGAGGACTTCCAGTCGGAGCCGGATACCTGAAAGCCGGCATTGTGAAGAATCTCTGCCAGACCGCTCATACTGATGCCGCCGATTCCTACAAAATATACAGAACATGGATTTTTAAAATCAATTGTATACATATATTCACCCTCCGAAAATTTATTGGGATATCTCCTTACATAAGCATACCACATTTTGGTTCAAATTCCAAAACTTTTTTATATATTATTCTTATATATTCATAAATTTTTCGTAGTTTGTCGAAGAAAATTGGTGGAAAATAGAGAAAAAAACAGGCAAATGGCAAAAAATAGAAAGTTTTTATGTAAATAATCAATATAAAAATGATAAAAATGTGTTATTTTTTAGTAAAAATTATTTATTTTCTGCGTGGAGTATGTTATAATTTTTATACCAATCAGAACAGAAAGTTTATTGGTAAAAAAGTGGCTAGAGGTGATGACATGATTAAGAAAGAGATGATTGCCATGCTATTGGCCGGCGGACAGGGCAGCCGTTTGGGTGTATTGACATCCAAGGTGGCGAAACCGGCGGTGGCATTTGGTGGTAAGTACAGAATAATTGACTTCCCGCTTAGTAATTGTATTAATTCAGGAGTAGATACGGTAGGTGTATTGACCCAGTATCAGCCCCTGCGTTTGAACACGCATATCGGAATCGGTATTCCGTGGGATTTGGATAGAAATATTGGTGGTGTGACTGTTTTGCCCCCTTATGAAAAGAGCGTAAACAGTGAATGGTACACCGGTACTGCAAATGCTATATATCAGAACATAGACTATATGGAGACTTTTAATCCGGAATATGTGTTGATTTTGTCAGGTGACCATATTTACAAAATGGATTACGAAGTAATGCTTGATTTCCATAAGAAAAACGGTGCAGAAGTAACCATTGCGGTTATGCCGGTACCTATGGAAGAGGCCAGCCGTTTCGGTATTATGATTACCGATGAGAACCGTCGTATTGTTGATTTTGAAGAAAAACCGGCTCAGCCCAGAAGTAATCTGGCGAGTATGGGTATCTACATATTCAATTGGAAAACTTTACGTGATGCATTGCTTGCTCTTGTAAACCAGCCAGCCTTGGATTTTGGTAAGCATATCATTCCGTATTGTCACGGAAAGGGTTCACCCTTGTATGCATATGAATTTAACGGTTACTGGAAGGATGTAGGAACCTTAAATTCTTACTGGGAAGCCAATATGGAACTTATCGATATTGTTCCTGAGTTTAATTTGTACGAAGAATATTGGAAGATTTATACCAAGTCCGACGCTTTGCCGCCCCAGTATGTTTCCTGGGATAGTGTGGTAGAACGCAGTATTATCGGTGAAGGTTCGGAAATTTACGGTAAGGTATATAATTCCGTTATCGGTTGCGGCGTGGTTATCGGAGAAGGAACGGTAGTCAGAGATTCCATTATTATGAACTCTGTTGAAATCGGCGCAGGTTGTGAATTGAATAAGGCAATTATTGCGGAAAATGTTGTGATGGGTAATAATGTAAAGCTTGGGTTTGGCGATGAAGTACCAAATGATACAGCACCTCATATTTACAGTCACGGAATTGTGACAATTGGTGAAAAGAGTGTGATTCCGGATAATGTAACCGTAGGCAAGAATACAGTTATTTTCGGTATGACAACAGATGCAGACTATGACAATGCTTATCTTGCAAGTGGCAAATCTTTGATTAAGGCAGGTGAATAGAAGTGAGAGCAGTAGGAATTGTTTTAGCCGGCGGTAATAACTACAGAATGAAGGAACTGTCCCAGAAGCGTGCCATTTGTGCAATGCCTATGGCCGGAAGTTACCGCAGTATAGATTTTACATTAAGTAATATGTCCAATTCACACATTAACAAAGTGGCTGTATTCACACAGTACAATGCAAAGAGTTTGAATGAACATTTGAGTTCTTCAAAATGGTGGGACTTCGGACGTAAGCAGGGCGGTTTGTTTGTGCTTCCGCCGGCAGTTACCGCAGACAACAGTAACTGGTACAGAGGTACGGCAGACGCAATTTATCAAAATTTGGACTTTTTGAGAAACAGCCATGAACCATACGTAGTAATTGCATCCGGTGACGGTATTTATAAGATGGATTATTCTAAGGTGTTGGAATATCACATTGAGAAAAAGGCTGATATTACGGTAGTATGTCGTCAGATGGAGCCGGATATTTCGGTAGAACGTTTCGGTGCTATCCGTATGAATGAAGATTGCAGAATTGAGGAGTTTGAAGAGAAACCTCTCATGGCAAAGGGCAATTTGATTTCCTGTGGTATTTACATTATTCGTCGCCGTCAGTTAATTGAGATGATTGAGAAATGTGCACAGGAAGACAGATATGATTTTGTACGTGATATCTTAATCCGTTATAAGGATATGAAGCGTATTTACGGCTATGAAATGAAGGAATATTGGAGAAACATTGCTTCCGTAGAAGATTATTACAATACCAATATGGACTTCTTAAAACCGGAGGTGAGGAATTATTTCTTCAAACAATATCCGGATGTATATACCAAGGTGGATGATTTACCGCCAGCTAAATACAATGTGGGATCGGCAGTGAAAAACAGTTTGATATCCAGTGGTTGTATTAACAACGGCGTGGTAGAAAATTCCGTGATTTTTAAGAAGAGTTATATAGGCAATAATTGTGTAATTAAAAATTCCATTATCTTGAATGACGTATATATTGGGGATAATTCATACATCGAGAATTGTATTGTGGAGAGCCATGATACGATTCGGGCAAACTCAAGATTTGTGGGCGAAAACGGTATTAGAATCGTAGTAGAGAAAAACGAGAGATATGTGATTTAATCATATTTTACAATACGATAAAGGGGGGACATAATTATGCAGATTACAGATGTTCGTGTTCGTAAGATTACGAAAGAGAGTAAAATGAAGGCAGTAGTTTCAATTACCTTGGACAACGAGTTTGTGGTTCATGACATTAAGGTAATTGAAGGGGAGAAGGGATTATTTATTGCAATGCCCAGTAAAAAGGCGGCAGACGGAGAACACAGAGATGTGGCACATCCTATTAATTCTGCGACAAGGGATATTATTCAGAAGACCATTCTGGAGGCATATGAAAAAGCATTAAATGAACCTGACGCAGAATATTAAAAGTTAAAAAAAGCAGTAAATCCGGGGCTTTGCGAATACAAGGCCCCGGATTTTTTGTTACGCGAAACTATTTCTTGAGAAGAAGTGTTTTATATACAAAGAAAGCAAAAGGATAAAACGTTGACAATCAGGCATTAAAATACATATAATGTATTCGTGTTATTATGCGTTTTTGTCAGAAAGAGTACCCAGGAGGACAAAAAGATGGCTGATGTATTTATAAGTCATAGTTCCATAGATAAAGAACTTGCAGATAGAGTTTGTGAAACGTTGGAAGCAAGAGGGTTGAAGTGTTGGATTGCTCCCAGAGATATTATGCCCGGCAGTGAATGGGCAGTTGCTATCAGTAATGCTATCTCCGTAGTAAGGGCAATGATTGTTATTTATAGCAAGAATTCAGCACAGTCTACGCAGGTGCCGAAGGAAATTGCGCTTGCAGAGAAACGGGGTAAGTTTATTCTGCCTTACAAAGTAGATGATACCGAGCTTGAAGGTGCCTTCGATTACTATTTGACAGGGGCACATTGGATTGTAGCAAATCCGGAAAAGAATGATTATAAATTCGAAGAAATGTATGGTGTGATTGCAGGGGTTTTACAGATGCCTGCACAAAACATTACCAATAATCTGTATATTGATAATGTGACCATTCATTCCTCTAATGTAGGCGCATCCTTTAAAGATGACAGGGAAAAAGCGACCACGGAAAAAGAAGTTAGCAGAAAAGAAACGAAAAAAAAGGTGGTAACACCGGGTGAGGATGGACTTGGCAAAAAGAGTGAGAAAAGGTGGTTTTTGTTTGCGGGAATCATTTTGGCTATACTCTTGGGAATGGTAATCCTTTTACTTGTACTGCTTGGAAGGTCCGAAGACGAGAATGAAGATGCTGACGACGAACGGACTGAATATGAAGATGATGCGGAATGGGATGAGGAGGATGAAGACCGGGAAGAGTTTGACCCGGATGATTATGATTCAGAAGTACAATTTGACGAGAATTTTTATTATTCTATCGGAGATGAAGGTATCATCATTTCAGAATATGTAGGGTCCGACATGTATGTGATTATCCCTGAAGAAGTGGATGGTATGCCTGTAAGAGAAATCGGAGAATGGGCCTTTGCAACAAAAAATATTGTATCCGTGGTTATTCCGGAAGGGGTGACAAGTATTGGGTATTCTGCGTTTTATGAGTGTTCACAATTAACAGAAATAACCTTGCCGGATTCTCTTTTGACGATTGGAGAATGGGCCTTTGCAAAAACGGCATTGGAAGAGATATATATACCGGATGGAATTGAAACGCTGGGAGAGTTTGCATTTCAAGATAGCGAGAATGTGGTAGTATATCTTTGGGGAGAGGCGTACACGTATGAAGTCGCAAAAAAATTGATGCTTGAAATAGAAGAGTAAAAAGTTAGAGGAATTTGATTTATGTATATTATCGTAGGGCTGGGAAATCCCGGCAAGGATTATCAAAATACAAGACATAATATCGGATTTGACGTAATTGATGCGTTAGCAGAGACGGCCGGTATTTCGGTGGCAGAGAAAAAGCATAAAGCCCTGATAGGCAAAGGTGTGATAGATGGTCAGAAAGTCATTTTGGTAAAGCCACAGACATATATGAATTTGAGTGGAGAAAGCGTACGTGATGTCATAGACTATTATAAGATAGACGAAGAGCAGGAAATGATTGTGGTTTCTGATGATATCAGTTTGGACGTAGGCATGCTCCGTGTGCGCAAAAAAGGTAGTGCAGGAGGACACAACGGACTGAAGAATATCATTCAGCATTTGGGACATGATACCTTTATGCGCATTAAAATGGGTGTAGGTGAAAAGCCCAAAGGATATGATTTGGCAGATTATGTGTTGGGACATTTTACCCGGGAAGAACGTAAGGTAATGGATGAGGCGGCCAAAACAGCCACAGAAGCCATTCGTATGATGATAGCCGGCGATGTGGACCGGGCAATGAATGCCTTTAATAAGAAGGCATCTCAGCAGAAGGAAGAAGAAAAAAAGGAATCTGTTTTATAGTAGGGTTAAAAATAATAAACGCCCGATTAGGGTATTTTTGAGGTAGAACATGCAGGCATTGTTACAGCCGCTAAAGGAACTGGCGGAATTTGGTGAAATTAAATCCGACATCCAAAAGAAGAGTGGAATCATCTCGGTCAGCGGATGTGTGGATTCTCAAAAACTGCATATGATATATGGTCTTTCAGAGGGAGTACGTCACAAGATAATTGTGACGTACAGTGATTTGCGGGCAAAAGAGATTTATGAGGAATATAAGTTTTATGACCGCAATGTGCTTTTGTATCCGGCAAAGGACTTGATTTTCTTTCAGGCGGATATTCACGGAAACCAATTGACCAGAGAACGCATCAGAGTACTTCGCAGACTGGCAGAGGGAAAGCCCATGACGGTAGTTACGACCTTTGCGGCACTGATGACGCCGCAGGTGGTATGGAATAAGGAAAAGGATATTCTGACCATCGAAAAAGGCGGAATGTTGGACGAAGGTGAATTGGCGAAGCGGTTGGTGGCACTTGGATATGAGAAGGTATATCAAGTAGAAAGTAATGGCCAATTCTCTATTCGCGGCGATATTGTAGATATCTTTGATTTGACGGAGGAAAATCCCTATCGTATTGAACTTTGGGGAGATGAGGTTGAATCTGTCAGAAGCTTTGATGTGTTGAGCCAGCGTTCGGTGGAGCAGTTAAACAGTGTAACCATTTATCCGGCTACAGAGTTTGTACTGGAAGAAGAAAAGCTCCGCGCAGGAATGGCAAAGCTTTCAGCAGAGGCGAAGGCGCAGGAAGCGTATTTCAGAGAGAAACATATGCCGGAGGAAGCACACCGGATTGCTACCCAAGTGAAGAATCTGGAGGAAGAGCTGTTTACCTTCCAATCCATGGTGAATTTGGAAGGATATATTCGATATTTTTATGAGGAAACGGTTACATTACCGGAGCTGTTTTTGCAGGTGAGCAAGACAGGTTCGGCAAATTCTGTTGCCTTTTTTATGGATGAACCTTCCCATATAGAAGAACATGTCAAGGCTACCGCCTTGGAGTTTCGGGAGAGTATGGAGCAACGTGTGCAGAAGGGATATATTTTGCCCGGTCAGATGGATGTTCTTTATGATGGGGAACAGATTGTAGCGAAGCTTCGGAAGACACCGGTGGTATCTTTGTCTATGATGGATGTGCGAAACGGATTGTTGCCGCCGGATAAAAGATACAGTATTTCAGCCAGAAGTATGTCGCCGTATAATAATAGCTTCGAGGCATTGGTGAAGGATTTAAAGCACTACCGCAAGAACGGTTACAGAGTGCTTTTGTTGTCCGGTTCCAGAACCCGCGCCAAGCGATTGGCGGAGGATTTGCGGGATAATGAGCTGGCAGCGGTTTATACGGAGGACCCATTCCGAGAAGTGCAGGATGGCGAAGTGCTTACCTATTATGGTCATGTACGAAGGGGCTTTGAGTATCCTCTGCTGAAGTTTGTAGTGATTTCTGAAACGGATATTTTCGGAAAAGAGCGCAAAAAGAAGAAGCGTAAGCTCTACCAAGGGCAAAAGATTAATGATTTTAACGAGCTGAAGGTGGGCGACTACGTGGTGCATGAATACCACGGATTGGGCATTTACCGAGGCATAGAGAAGGTGGAAACTGAAAAGGTAGTCAAGGACTATATGAAGATTGAGTACCGTGATGGCGGAAACCTGTATATATTGGCTACGGGACTGGATGTAATTCAAAAGTATGCTGCTGCAGATGCGGCCAAAACGCCCAAATTAAATAAATTGGGTAGCAAAGAGTGGGAAAAGACCAAGACCAAAGTACGCAGTGCGGTTAATGAAGTGGCAAAGGATTTGGTGGAGCTCTATGCTCTGCGACAGGAAAGCAAGGGTTACCAATACGGTAAGGACACCGTTTGGCAGAGAGAGTTTGAAGAAATGTTTCCCTTTGAAGAGACGGAAGACCAATTGGCGGCCATTGAGGATACCAAGGCAGATATGGAAAGTACCAAGATTATGGACCGACTGGTATGCGGTGACGTGGGATACGGCAAAACAGAGATTGCCATTCGTGCGGCTTTTAAGGCGGTGCAGGAGGGCAAACAAGTGGTATATTTGGTACCCACCACTATTTTGGCCCAACAACATTACACTACTTTTGTACAGCGTATGAAGGATTTTCCGGTAAGGGTGGATTTGCTTTCCAGATTCCGAACTCAGGGAGAGATTAAGAAAACCTTAACGGACTTACAAAAGGGATTTGTGGACATTGTAATCGGTACCCATCGTGTGTTATCACAAGATGTAGTATACAAGGATTTGGGACTGTTAATTATTGATGAGGAGCAACGTTTCGGCGTGACTCATAAAGAGAAAATCAAAAAGCTGAAGGAAAATGTGGATGTACTGACATTGACGGCAACACCAATTCCCAGAACGTTGCATATGAGCTTAATCGGTATTCGTGACATGAGTGTGTTGGAAGAGGCACCTAATGACAGACTGCCCATTCAAACATATGTTATGGAGTACAATGAAGAAATGGTGCGCGAAGCCATTGTACGTGAACTTGCCAGAGGCGGTCAGGTGTATTACGTGTATAATCGCGTCAATAATATCGGTGACGTGGCGGCAAGTGTGGCGAAACTGGTACCGGAAGCAAATGTGGCATTTGCTCATGGCCAGATGAACGAGCATGAATTGGAGCGAATCATGTATGATTTTGTGGAGGGAGAAATTGATGTATTGGTTTCGACCACCATTATTGAAACCGGTTTGGATATTTCCAATGCAAACACTATGATTATTCACGATTCGGATAATTTAGGCTTATCCCAGCTGTATCAGCTGCGCGGACGAGTGGGACGTTCCAGTCGGACCGCATATGCGTTTCTGATGTATAAGCGAGACAAGATGTTAAAGGAAGTGGCGGAAAAGCGTCTGGCGGCTATTAAGGAGTTCACAGATTTGGGCAGTGGATTTAAGATTGCCATGCGAGATTTGGAAATCCGAGGAGCAGGTAATCTGCTTGGTATGCGTCAACACGGACATATGGAAGCCGTTGGTTATGATATGTACTGCAAAATGTTAAATGAAGCAGTGAAAAATCTAAAAGGGCTTCCGGTAGAGGAGGCAGATTTTAACACTTCCGTAGATTTGGATGTGGATGCTTTTATTCCGGCAAGTTATATTGTGAATGAAGTGCAGAAATTGGATATTTATAAAAGAATTGCCGGCATAGAGAGTGCAAAAGAGCGGGATGACATGAAGGATGAATTGCTGGATCGTTTTGGTGAAATTCCCAAAGCAGTGGATAATCTGCTACGTATTGCCCTTATTCGTGTGGCTGCACATAAATTATTTATTACGGAAGTAAAGGGGAAGAATGAAAGAATACAGTTTACCTTCCGACCGGATGCGCGTATAAAGGTGGAGGGGATTCCGGAATTGATTAAGCGTCATAAGGATTGTTTAAGCTTTACGGCATATGGAAATCCTTTCTTTACATACCGCTATTACAAAAGCGGTGTGTTGGAAAAGGATGCAGAAAATATATTAAGCAGTACGGAGAAGCTTTTGGAAGAGTTTACAGAGCTTTTGGCAGAGTAAAATAAAAAACAAAGGGAAGAGGTATATAGACCTCAATAAGATGGAAAGAAGAAGGTTTATTTTATGCAAAGAGAACGTTTGGGAAGTCGATTAGGCTTTATTTTGTTAAGTGCAGGATGTGCAATCGGTATCGGTAATGTATGGAAGTTTCCTTACATGGTTGGTCAGAATGGCGGAGGCGCTTTCGTGCTGGTGTATCTGATTTGCCTGATACTTATCGGTGTGCCGGTTATGACCATGGAGTTTGCTATGGGTAGAGCAAGCCAGAAGAGTTCCGCGACCATGTATAAGGTATTGGAACCCAAGGGCAGTAAGTGGCATCTGCATGGGATAGTGACCTTGTTGGGCTGCTATTTGTTAATGATGTTTTATACGACTGTGGCCGCTTGGATGTTACAGTATTTTGTGGACACGGCCAGAGGTGTGTTTGTAGGGCAGGATAAGGCCGGTGTGGAGGCAATTTTCGGAAATATGCAGTCTGAACCGGGAACTATGATTCTCTATATGTTGGTAGTGGTTTTGATTGGATTTGGGGTATGTTCCTTTGGCGTACAAAAGGGATTGGAACGTATTACCAAGATAATGATGTTAGCACTGCTTGCTATTATGGTTGTGTTGGCCATAAACAGCATTTTCATGGACGGAGGCAAAGAAGGCCTCAGTTTCTATTTGCTTCCTGATTTAGACAAAATGAAGGAAGTGGGGGTAGGTACTGTCATTGTAAATGCTATGAACCAGGCGTTCTTTACTTTGAGTCTGGGTATGGGTGCCATGGCTATTTTCGGTAGTTACATTGGTAAAGAAAGAGCACTTATGGGAGAAGCGGTGAATGTAGCACTTTTGGATACTTTTGTGGCATTTACTTCAGGGCTCATTATTTTTCCCGCTTGCTTTGCATTTAATGTGGCGCCCAACAACGGACCGGGACTTATTTTTGTAACATTGCCCAATATTTTTAATCACATGGCAGGAGGCCGTGTTTGGGGAAGTCTGTTCTTTGTATTTATGTCCTTTGCAGCATTGTCTACAGTGTTGGCAGTGTTTGAACAGTTGCTTTCCTGTACCATGGAATTGTTCGGATGGTCCAGAAAGAAGGCTTGCCTCATAAACGGTGTGGCGATGTTTGTGCTGTCATTACCTTGTATTTTAGGTTTCAATGTGTGGAAGGAATTGCACCCCTTAGGAGCTGATAGTAATATTATGGATTTGGAGGATTTTTTGGTAAGTAGTATTCTCTTGCCTTTAGGTTCTTTGATCTTTGTTTTATTCTGTACTATCCGTTACGGTTGGGGATGGAACAAATTTATGGAAGAGGCGAATGAGGGAAGAGGACTTAAGGTGACAAAGTGGATGCGCCCTTATATGACTTTTGTTTTGCCGGTGATTATTATTATCATTTTCTTAATCGGTTTGTGGAACTTTTTTAAGTAAAATTTAATGGTTCACAGGGGGCGGAACGTTTGACACTAAATGACTGAAATGATAAAATTATCTCTATAAAACAGTACTTTATACAAGAGAGGAGGCATACCATGCTGTGGAAGAAAATTGCGGAAACATTGCTGGATGAGAGTGACAGCGTAGCTTATGTGGCGGATATGCATACCTTTGAATTACAATATATGAATGCTCATACCAAAAAATTATTTGGTTTTGCACCGGATGATCAAACGTATATCGGACAGAAATGCTATAAATTATTGCAGGGCATGGACGAACCCTGTTCTTTTTGTAAGAAGCCGGTTATGAGTCGTAACAGCTTTTACAGATGGGAACATTTTAATCCTTTGCTTCAGGAGCACTATCTGGTGCGCGATAAGATTATTACGGTGGAAGGAAAGGATTATCATTTGCAGCTGGCCAATCAGGCTACAGAGATTTTCATGAAACAGCAGGAAATAGAGCGTCAGTTGGAAGTGGAAAGGACACTTCTGCGTTGTATCAGAAGTTTGGAGTCATCATCAGGAATTACGCAGGCCATGAACAGCCTGTTAGAAATCGTTACCCGGTTTTATGATGGTGACAGATGTTATTTATTTGAAAATGATTACAAAAAGAGAGTAACCAACAACACTTACGAATGGGTGCAGGAAGGAATTACCAAAGAAATCGATAAATTGCAGGGGATTCCGCTGGAAGTAATAGATACCTGGATGCATGTGTTTGAAGAAAAGGGAACCTTTTACATATCGGATTTGGATGAAAATGTGGACAGGGATTCGGATGAATACCGTATTTTGGAGATGCAGTCTATTCGCAGTCTGATTGCAGTGCCTTTGAAGCGTGATGACAAAATCGTGGGATTTTTTGGTGTGGACAACCCCAAGAAAAATCAGGAGGATTTTACATTACTTTCCTCTATTACCTATTTTATTCAGAATACTTTGGACAGACGTAAGAATGAAGAGTTGTTGGAAAGATTAAGCTACGAGGATAGCCTAACCGGATTGTATAATCGTAACTGCTTCAATCAGGCAGTACTCAAGTTAAAAGAAAATGTGCCGCAGAGTCTCGGAGTAGTGTACCTGGATTTGAATGGGTTAAAGATTATGAATGATACCTACGGTCATGAGGGCGGGGATAAAATGATTCAGACGGCAGCGACTAATATTAAAAAAGCATTCGGTAAGAATACCTTCCGTATCGGCGGAGATGAGTTTGTAGCTTTAAAAAGTGGTATTACCCAGGCAGAATTGGAGAAATCCATGAAGGTTCTGCGCGCAGGAATGGACGCAGATAATGTGAAGATTTCCGTGGGCATATCTTTTAGGGCTACGGATGTAAATGTAGAAGAGCAGATGCACCAGGCAGATGAGGCTATGTATGCTGAGAAGAGAGCGCATCATAAGGGAATATAAGAGTTGAAATGCCTTTGACCGGTGAAAAGCCGGGAAAGGCATTTTTCTTTTATGTGATAGGAAATTGGGCGACAATTTTTATGAGTAATATGTGAGATAACTGCAACTTACCATATAAAAAGTGCAACCTGCAATGTGTGGGATTGCAGTATATAAATAGTCTTGCTACAATGTAGGAGAGAAAAGAAGTGGAGGCTTTTTATGAAACTGACTTTGCAACAAATCGCAGAAGGTGAAGATGAGATTATTGTGAAGTATCTTGATAAGACACCGGAAATAGAACGGATTGTAAATTTGGTCAGGACCGGCGATAAGCGTCTGGTTGGCTGGTGCGATAAAGTACAAACCGTATTAGAGCCGAGGGAGGTACTTTATTTCGAGAGTGTTGACAGCAGGACCTATGCATATACTCAGAATAATGTCTGTCGGGTGGAGTATACATTAACAGAACTGGAACTTCTGTTTGCGCATACTGATTTTTTCAGGTGCAGCAAATCCATGATTCTGCAGATTAATTATATAAAGAACCTGCGAAGTTTGTCGGGAAATCGTATCGATGCGCAAATGGAGAATGGGGAGCATGTTATTATTTCCAGAGCTTATGCAGTGGCATTTCGAAAGAAACTGAAAGGAGGGGAGGCAGATGAGTAAAAAAAGGATAATACTCCGAAAATACTTAGCAGAAGAAATACGAATTGATTTTAAGGCTTGTTTGTATTTCTTTTGTATGGTGTTCTTTTATTCTGTATTTCGCATTATGCATGGCTCGTGGGAAGCCAGTATTATTCATATGGCTGAGATGATTGCATCAAATTATATTATGGGTTATGTACAGGTTTATTTACTGGATAATTTTGATGAAGCTGATGTGTTTAAGGGGAAAGAGTTTTTGAAAACACTAATGTGCTCTATTATCTATGCTGTCGTCAGTTGGGTATGCGGATGGTTTGACAGAAGTATTGCAGTGACTTTGATTTATCTGGGTTATATGGTTATTTGCTTTATCTGCACATATCTTTCCTATAAGGTGAAGAGAAATATTGATTCCAAGTTACTGATGGATGATTTGCGTAAATACAAGGAGGGAAATAGGATACATGTCGAAAGTAATTGAGATTGAAAATTTGACGAAAAGCTACGGAAAGCACAGGGGTGTGTCAGACGTAAGTTTTTCGGTGGAAGCCGGTGAGATATTTGGTTTTTTAGGACCCAACGGAGCGGGGAAATCAACTGCCATACGTTCCATGTTGGGATTGTTACGATACGAACAGGGAAGTATCAGACTTCTGGGAAAGGATGCAATTAAGGAGCGCACGGAGATCTTAAAGGAAGTGGGATATATGCCCTCTGAAGCTATGTTTTATTCGTCCATGCGGGTAAAGGACGTGATTGGCCTGGCGGCAGATATGCACAAGAAAGATTGTTCAGAAGAAGCTTTGAAATTGTGCGAGAGACTTCAGGTGGACAGAAATAAAAAGATAGAGGAACTTTCCTTGGGAAATCGTAAGAAAGTGAGTATTGTCTGCGCTATGCAGCACAAACCGAAACTATTTATTTTTGATGAGCCTACCAGCGGTTTGGATCCCCTAATGCAAAATGAGTTTTTTAAACTGGTGCAGGAATACGTAGCAAACGGAGCCACCTGCTTTTTATCCACTCATGTACTTTCGGAAGTGAAGAAGTACTGCAAAAACGTGGCAATTATGAAAGAGGGACGTTTGCAGTGCGTGGACAGCGTGGAGAATCTGACCAAGAGCAGTGCAAAGCATGTGCAGGTAGTGCGTGACGGCGTACAGGAGGAATTTGTCTTTAAAGGACAGTTGAAGGATTTGTTCGCAAAACTGTCTCAGGAAAATGTAACGGACGTGTTAATTGAGGAGCCATCGCTGGATGAGATTTTTATGCATTATTATGAGGGTAAATAAATGTTTCGATTGTTTAAACATGAATGTAAAATGAATTTTAAAAATTTAATAATTTGGCTGTTCTGCGTGAGCGGAATGTGTTTGTGTTGCATATTATTGTTTAGCAGCATGGAGGAGTCCATGGGGGCTATGGCAGAAACAATGGCATCCATGGGAGCTTTTGCCAGTGCATTTGGCATGGACCGATTGAGTATTGCTACGTTGGAGGGTTTTTATACTGCAGAAGTAGGTACCATTCACACCTTGGGAGGAAGCATGTTTGCTGCCCTTTTGGGTATTGGGCTTTTATCCAAAGAAGAGGAAGGCCATACAGGAGACTTTTTGCATACATTGCCTATTTCACGGAAAGAGGTGGTTGGCGCAAAATACATGACGTTGGTTACCGGAGTGACGATTTTTAATGTGCTTAGTGTAGCATTATACTTAGTGGGAATTGTTATTTTGGGGGAAGAAATTGCTTTGGGTGAGTTTTTCCTATATCATGGAATGCAGTGGTTTTTACATTTGGAGATTGGAACAGTTTGCTATCTTGTTTCTGCCTGCAATCGTAAAAATAAACTGGGAATCGGTTTGGGACTCACTTTCTTATTCTATGTGTGGGATTTGCTTGGCAGAGTGATTCCGGATTTGAAAGATACTCTGTTTCTGACACCTTTTTCCTATGCCAATGCTTCGGATATTTTCAGTACCGGAGAGGTAGAGTGGAAAGCCTTTGTTGTAGGCGCGGTTGTGTTAACAGGAGCAATTGTGGGGGCATTTACTGTTTATAACAAAAAAGACCTGGCAGTATAGGATGACTTGCACAGATACATAAATCGTTGTATAGTATAAGGGTAGTGAATGAAATATATCACTATCCTTTTTAAATGCCCGGGAAAGGTTTACATAACAAACATTTCCCGTAATGAACGGAGTAGAAATGGAAGCAATACGCGGAAAAGTAGTTTGCCAGGGAATTGCCCTTGGAAACATATATGTATTACAAAAGAATAGATTGGCCATTCGTAAAGAAAAGTGTTCTGATCCGCAGGCAGAAATTGCATTGGTAGCAGCGGCCAGAGAAGCAGTGGTGTTGGAACTTCGTAATTTGTACGAGACTGCAGTGGCAGAAGTGGGTATTTCCAATGCGGCAATTTTTCAGATGCACGAAATGTTGCTTCAGGATGCTGAGTTTACAAGGAGTATTGAACGTTGGATCAGTGAAGGCGGTATGAATGCACAGTGGGCAGTGGCAGAAGCCGGATATGCTCTGGCGGAAAAATTTGCGCATTTTGAAGATGAATATATGAGGAGCAGATGCTCGGATATAAATGATGTAACGGACAGACTCTTAAAGCAACTGATAGGGAATAATGACAGTGAGATTTTCTTTAAGGAACCTGTGATTTTGGTGGCAGATAATTTAACTCCTGCAGAGACCGTGAAGTTAGATACACGTAATATCTTGGCGTTTGTGGTAAGTAATGGTACGGAAAACTCTCATGCAGCTATTTTTGCAAAAAATATGAATATTCCTACCATTATGGGGATACATATAGATATTGAGAAATTGCGGACCGGTACAAAGTGTTTGGTAGATGCAATCTCAGGTGAGTTTATTATTGAACCGGATGAAGAACGGGTACATTATGCGGAGAAAATGCTTTTGGAAAAGGCAAAGTCTGATGCATTGCTACAGGAGTTAAAAGGCTTGCCGGATATAACACGAAGCGGCAGAAGAGTAGATGTTTTGGCTAATGTCGGAAGTGAGCAGGAATTGGAATTTGCTCTGGATAATGATGCTGCCGGAATAGGACTTCTCAGAAGTGAGTTTTTATTTATCGGCAGAAGCAGTGCACCCACGGAAGAAGAGCAGTTTACCATTTACAGACGTGTTGCAGAGAAAATGGCAGACAAGAAGGTCGTAATTCGCACATTGGATATGGGAGCGGATAAGCAGGCTGATTATTTGCAAATAGAAAAAGAGGAAAACCCTGCATTAGGATATCGTGGAATTCGGATTTTACTTACCAAAACGGAGTTACTGCGCACTCAGCTTCGGGCAATTTATAGAGCAGCGGCATACGGTCATTTAGCAGTGTTGTATCCCATGATTGTTTCTGAGGAAGAAGTGAAGCAGATTCAAGTCATTACTGCACAGGTAAAGGAGGATTTGGATGAAGCAGGAATTCCTTATGGTCAGGTAGAAGAAGGTATTATGGTGGAAACCCCTGCTGCTGTTATGCTTAGCGCTGAATTGGCGAAAGAAGTGGACTTTTTCAGTATAGGGACCAATGATTTAACACAGTATACATTGGCAATTGACAGACAGAATGCTAAGCTGGATACCTTTTACAATCCGTATCACAAAGCAGTGTTAAAAATGATACAAATGGTAGTTGAAAATGCGCATGGAGAAGGCAAAAAAGTAGGAATATGCGGAGAACTGGCATCGGATATTACCCTTACAAAAAAATTCGTACAAATGGGAATTGACCAACTTTCGGTGGCACCTTCGGCAATTTTACGATTGAGAAAAATAATACGAGATATCGATTAAAAATAAATGATACACTGTTTTTGGATAATAAATATTCTTAAAACAGTAAATTTTTCTTGCCATGAAAAAAACGCTGTGTTATACTTGTTTCGCAGACAAATAGTAAGTATGTTACAACTTGCCTACAATTTCTTCAAAGAAAGGACATAAAAGGATGATTAAATTTATACTTACACAGGACTATGATGACATGAGCAGAAAAGCAGCCAATATTATCGGTGCCCAGATTATTTTAAAACCCAATTCGGTTCTGGGTCTTGCTACCGGTTCTACACCAATCGGAACCTACGCTTGTCTGGCTGAGGGGTATACAAAAGGAGATTTGGATTTTTCCAAGATTACCAGTGTCAATTTAGACGAATACAGAGGAATTACACACGAAAACGATCAGAGCTACTATTATTTCATGCATGATAATCTTTTCAGTAAGGTAAATATTGATGTAAATAAAACCTTCGTTCCTGACGGAACTATTGCTGATGCTGACGAAGCATGTACAAAATACGAGGAGATAATTGCAGCTACCGGTGGTGTAGATTTGCAGCTTTTGGGTCTGGGCCATAATGGTCATATCGGTTTTAATGAACCTGCGGATGTGTTTCCCAAGAGAACACATTGTGTGGATTTAACAGAGTCCACCATTCAGGCAAATGCTCGTTTCTTTGCCTCAAAGGAAGAGGTGCCTACACAGGCATACACCATGGGTATTCAGACTATTATGGATGCCAAGAAGATTTTGGTCGTTGTAAGCGGTGCTGACAAGGCAGCGATTGTGAAGAAAGCATTTTTCGGGGAAGTGACTCCTTTGGTGCCGGCATCAGTGCTTCAGTTACATCAGGATGTAACCATTGTAGGAGATGCAGCAGCATTTGCAGAGATTAAAGATTTGATTTAAGAGCAGAAGGGTGTGTTTGGATTGGCAGACACACCCCTTTTTAATAATCGAGAAAGCGTGTGGAGCGAATTTATGGGTGCACAAACGATAAGTGGTAAGATTTTCTGCAGAGACGGAGTGTTTCGGAAAGGAAGTATACATATCGGGGAAGAGGGACGTATTGTACGTATTGCATATGAGAATGAGGGAAATGCAAAGCCGGAGAAGAAGGGCGGTTCGCTTGATAAAGCTGCGGATGCAGATGAATCTTATATTTTACCCGGATTGGTAGATATTCATTTGCATGGTTGCAAAGGGTATGATTTTTGCGATGGTACCAAGGAAGCCTTTGCAGCTATTGCGACCTATGAAGCTTCTTGTGGTGTGACAAGTATTGTGCCTGCTACCATGACCTTGCCGGAAGAAGAGCTGGAAGGGATTTTGGGAAGAGCGGGTGAGTTTTTACAGAAAGAGTATACTATGAAAGGAATCTGCATGGAGGGACCGTTCATAGCAAAGGCCAAAAAAGGAGCGCAAAATGAGACACACATTCAGATGCCTTCTGTAGAAAAATATAAAAAATGGCAGAAACTGGCGCAGGGATATATCAGGCAAATCACGGTGGCACCGGAGGAGGAAGGTGCAACAGAGTTTGTCCGGGATGTCAGCAAAGAAACAGTTGTATCGCTGGCCCACACGGCTGCTACTTATGAACAGGCTAAATCTGCCATAGCCGCAGGGGCAAATCATGTGACCCATTTATTCAATGGCATGAGTGGTATGGGGCATCGGGAACCGGGAGTGCCGGGAGCAGCATTTGAGGAAAAAGATGTGTATGTGGAATTGATTTGCGACGGGGAGCATGTGCATCCGAGTATGGTGCGAGCAGCCTTTCATCTGTATGGAGCAGAGAGAATTTGTATGATAAGTGACAGTATGAGAGCTACAGGCATGCCGGATGGAGAATATTCCCTGGGAGGACAAAGTGTTTGGGTAAAAGATAAACAAGCCCGACTTGCAGAAGGAAGCTTGGCAGGTTCTGTATGTACTTTGTACGATTGCCTGAAAAAAGCGGTGTCAGAGATGGGAGTACCCTTGGCAGATGCAGTGCGTGCGTGTACCATGACACCGGCGAAATCTTTAGGCTTGGCGAATGTGTGTGGCGTATTAGAAGAAGGATTGCCGGCGGATTTGCTGGTGGTTGATGATTCGTTGAATTTAAGACAAGTTATAAAAGACGGCGTTATTTTATAATGTGAGGAAAATAAAAAAAGCACGGTTCTGATTTGCAGAACCGTGCTGAATTTTTAAAAGTATGTCAATTATTAGCTCTCAATATCCTGATCGGCAGCAACTGCTGCAGAAACAGAAGAAATCACTGCAACCAAAACGGCTACGATAACAATTAATAACCCACCTGCTAATACCATGAACATAATAATCTATCTCCTTTAAATACAATTAAAATCGTTTTAAAACACCATGCTTAGTATATAGCAATTTTTTATGAATATCAAGAGTTTTTCGAGATTTTACATAGGAAGTTTTATTCGGCATATTCGACATAATTAAGCATACCTATAAGCTGGGTACGGTATTTTTCGTCACCAATGGCACCGGCCGTTAACAGGCTCATAGTAGATTCGTAAGTAGTATTTCCCAAATAGTCGCTATCATTAATCAGCATGGAGAGCTGAACCAAGCCGGCTGCAAAGGAAAAATCTTTGGACATCTTTGAAAAGGCACCATAGTTGGCCATGACATTATAGTTTTCTTCCACGCTGCGGATGCCGTCAGGTTCTTTGTAGCGGATGGAGAGTGTTAGAAGTTCCCCGTTTAATGCATCTTCTGTTAAGGAACGATTTCCCTGATAGCGCAGTTCACTGTCCGTTTCTCCAGTTTCATTACGTACGATTTCGTAAAGAACAGTTACGGTCTGACCTGCACCGGTTTCACCACCATCTTTTGTATCATCTTCAAAATCTTCAGCCGCCATAGTACGGTTTTCATAACCGATTAAACGGTATTCGGATACTTCCAAAGGATTGAATTCAACCTGGAATTTTACATCTTTGGCTACTGTAACGGTAGTCTGTTTCAGGTTTTGAACAAGAACACGTTCGGCTTCATCCAGACAATCAATGTAGTAATAGTTGCCGTTACCGCAATCAGCAATACTTTCCATGTTTGCATCAGAGTAGTTGCCGCTGCCATAACCTAAAACGGTTAAGAATACGCCGCTTTCTTTCTTCTCGGTAATGAGCTCGGTAAGACCGGACTGGCTGGTAACACCCAGATTCATATCACCGTCGGATGCAATGATAACTCTGTTGTTGCCGCCTTCCATGAAGTTTTCGGAAGCCAGTTCGTATGCAGCAGTGATGCCGCCGCTTCCGTTGGTACCGCCGCCAAATTCAATAGAGTCCAAAGCTTTACAGATTTTGTTATATTTGTTACCCGGGCAACTGTCTAAGATGGTTGCAGAGGCGCCGGAATAGGTGACGATGGAAACTCGGTCATCTTCCGTCAATGTTTCTGCTAAAAGCTTGAAGGACTTAATTGCCATGGTTCCTTTATCATAAGAATTCATGGAGCCGGAAGAATCGATGAGAAAAACAAAATTGTTGCCTACATATTCCAAGTCCACATCCTTGGTACCCACTGTCAACATTAAGAGTTCATGATCCTCATTCCAAGGACAGATGTTGGTCTCGTAGGTGATTCCGAAACGACTTTCGTCATCTCTGTATTCAATGGGGGCATATTCAAAATAATTAATCATTTCTTCTACACGGACAGCACCTTGGGGAATATAATCCAAGGCGTAACCATCATTTAACATTCTGCGGAAATTTGTGTAAGAACCGGTATCCACATCAGCAGCAAAAGTAGAAAGAGGACTGGTTGCTACGGAGAGGAAGCTGTTCTCTTTAATATAGTTATACTCCTCTGTATTAAACTCAATATATTCGTAGCAATCTTCAGACATATCGCATGCTGCCTTGTATTCTGAAGGCATTGTGTTTGTGGTGGAGCTGGCAACAGAATCGGCAGTACAGGATTCTTCTGTTTCAAATTTGGGTATATATCCGCCATCTTCAACGGTATTTCCTAAATCAATGTCGGAAATATAGTCTATCACTGTATTGATAGCTTCTTTTTCGGAATCGGAATTGAATTTGTTTGTGGAATCGGAATCGGCTTTATCGGCAGAACCGCAAGCCAGTAGAGATGTTGTTAATGCGAAGACACACAAAAGTGTCGTGATTTTTTTCTTTTTCATAGAAGTTTCCTCCCTATCAATATGGTATCGTTTTCTTAACCGGTTAACCATATAGACAGGAAGGAACTGGATGTGGTTACATATATTTAAAAATTATTTTTCATCAGGTAAGGAATCTACAACATAACGATATTTGCCAAAGTTATATTGTTCTTTTTCCTGAGTAATAGTGCCGTATTCAATGGCGCGTGTGGGACAGCTTCCGATACAGGCCATACAGTGAGTACAATTGTCGTGCCATACGGGTTTGCCGTCTTCTAAAGTAATGTTGTTTAGAGGACAGAGTCTGACACATTTGCCACAACCGATACATTTGTTTTCTGTGGTGTAAAAGTCTTTGGAACGAAGCTTATATTTGCACCAAACCGGGTTAAAGGGAAGCGTGATTAAGGTTTCCAAGAAAAATACATGTCTGGCGGTCAATTTATTTCCGGCTTTTATATCTTCGACAACGGAACCAATCTTTTCGTGGGAATTAAGAATGCGCGCTTCAATTTCATCCTTTTCCAACATGGGGTAGGAATCATTTGCTATGTAATTACGGGGCATTTTAAATTCTGCATGACCGCGATAATTCATTTTTTTCTTGCGAAAGATGGATTTGGCAAGCTTTCCGGATATGCCGCAATATCCGCCGCTGGTAAAGATAAAGTAGACATCTTTACATCCGCTGAATGTCTGTTTCTTTAAATAACTGCTCATAAACCTTGGCATTTCGCACACATAAACCGGAGCACAGATGATAAAGGGTTTGTCAGAATGAAGCTCGCTGAAATCGTTAGTTTTAACCCTGTTAAGCAAATCAACACATTCGTCATCTAAACGTTTAGCCAGTTCTTTTGCAATATATTCCGTATTTCCTGTAGCTGAGTAATAGATAACCATAATGAACCTCCAAATAAACAATACAAATATTATAGACACGCGAAAGAAGTGGTGTCAACCGCAAGGTACCGATTGTTTTTTCTTTTTTGGATTTTTCAAGTTCCGACGCAGGAAGCTGAGGCGGAAGCGAATTCTGACAATAGAATGGCGCATAATATTTATGCGGGTCCGGATTTAAGTGCTACCTCCGGGAAATTCAGCAGGTTCATGATTGATTTTAAGGCAGATAAGACCGGATGCTTTTAAAAAGGATGAGGTCGTATGCAATATATTTACTGTGAAACCGAAGGAGGATTTGAATATTCCTTTTCCAAAGGATAAAAAATAGATTCAAACAAATTTTGAGTGACAATGCCGGACTGCAAAAAGGCGTTGTAAGAGATTAAGCGGGAGGAAAGTATTTTTTCCCAGGCATAAAATTCCTTTATTTACAGATACTAGTTTCAACACTAAAAAATGTAAAGGAAGGAATTTTTTATATGAAAGCAACAGGTATAGTACGTAGAATAGATGATTTGGGGCGTATTGTAATCCCGAAGGAAATTCGCAGAACCTTACACATTAGGGAAAGTGATCCGGTGGAAATTTTTACCGATAGGGAAGGGCAGGTGATTTTGAAAAAATATTCCCCCATCGGAGAGATGACTACCTTTGCTAAACAGTATGCGGAAAGTCTGGCGAAGGTGTCCGGTCATGTGGCACTGATTTCGGACAGAGATCAGTTCATTGCTGTGGCAGGGGGCGGAAAGATATTTTCCGGAAAGTCTGTGAGCAGACAGATGGAAGAAAAAATGAACCAGAGAGAAAGTGTTTTTGCTACGAAAGGAGATAGGAACTATATTTCCGTTTGCGATGAAACGGAGGATGAATATGCACATCAGGCCATGGTGCCGATTATATGTGAAGGTGATGTGATTGGCTCCGTGCTTTTATTGGAGGCAGAACCCAAAAATAAGATGGGTGAGGTAGAGCAAAAACTGCTCCAATCTGCAGCCACTTTCCTTGGTCGCCAAATGGAGCAGTAGAATTAACGAGATATTTAAGAATTTTTCGGTGACAGCAATATCGTTTGGTCAATTTCAAAATCATTAAGTTACGGTTTTAAGAAAGAATCTCTCACACTTTATCCCCA
>JAZNQI010000118.1:0-16995 GCA_045590095.1 Acetatifactor sp.
TCCTCTTAGTTACACCTCCAAAATCCAGCCGCTTCGCGTCTGCCGTGCTTCGCACTTCTGATTTTGTCGGTATCGCGCCAGAAAAAGTAAATGCCTGCTTCGCAGTCGCTTCCTTTTTCCTTGAGCGCGATAAAATTCAAATCTTTCTCTTATTAGACCGCTTATCAAATGTATTCAAAAATTCCCTGAATAGCATCAGATACATTGATCATTTCTACAATTGGCAAACTATCCACTTTCTTATATCCTCGGACAGACAAATCCAACAGTGCAAGTTTTTCACACTGTAGATAACCTTGATTTTCTTCCGTCGCCATCCATATATGAAGTGGTCCGGGAATGGAATTAGCGATAATTGGACATCCTATTATTTCACCACTGGAATTAAAGAAATCCTTACTAACTACTAATACGGGATGTTTTATTTCTTCAATTTTAAGAATATCTCCTTGATGCAGCAATTCCATTACCATACCTCTCTTCCGACAGGTTCACCCCAATCATATTCCCCATCCAGCATTAGCTTTCCATCAAACTCAGCCGCCCTTTCTTCCAATGTTTTATGACGAAAAGGTTTCACTAAAGTAATTACCCCATTCGATACTGTGACATCTAAAATCTCATTCAATTCAATCCCTGCACTTTTCAATACCTCTTTTGGTAATCTGATTCCTTGACTATTACCCCATTCTTTTACTTGTGCTTGCATCTAAAAACCCCCTCACGTTTAGTATATACATAGTATATACTAAACGTGAAAAATATCAATTTATTTCTCTCGAAATCAGGCGAAAATTCAAATCATATTCCGTTGTGTCGAACATCATCCTCTACAAGAATACATTAATCAATATCCCTGTCAAACAGGCATATATTATAACAAAAGCCCAGTATAAAAGGAAATGTTTGATTCCAAGCACTATCTTAAGTGCACCCAGATTTGTTATCTTGGTAGCTGGTCCCGTTACCATAAATGCCGCAGCACTTCCCAGACTCATGCCACTTGCGAGCCATGTCTTAAGAATCGGTATGGTACCACCTCCGCAAACATAAAGCGGAACCCCCACTGTAGAAGCCATCAAAACTCCCCAGGCTTCATTTCCTCCAAAAAGAAGTGTTACAGTCTCTTGCGGCACATATCTCTGAAAGATTGCCGAGAGAATGATTCCTATCAGAAAGTAAAGTCCTGTTGCTTTAAAATTCCTGTACAAATTCTTTAATAGCCTTATAAGTATTTTGGGATCTGTGTCCCTGTTCTGATTTTCACCAAATCCCTCAAATCTAAAGAATTTTCTCTCTTTAAAAAAGATTCGTATAGCAAGTCCCGCTGCAATCCCGCATAGAAAACATGTTACGATACGAATCATAAGAACCTTCAACCCAAGTGCCGCACTGTATATTATAAGCTGTGGATTCAACAGAATGGAACTCATCATAAATGCAGCCAACCATTCATCTTTTATTCCGCCTTTTGAGAATGAGGCGGCTATGGGAATCGTTCCATACATACAAAGCGGAGAAGCAACTCCTAACATGGAAGCAAATATAATTCCTATTATACTGCTTCCGTCGCTTTTCATATTTCTCATAAGATTATGGATCTTATCCTTAAAGAATACAGAAATGATCGAACCGATTACCATTCCTATAACCCAATATAAGAATATCTGTCTGAATTGTACCAGAAAATAGTACGATATATAAATAAATTCTCTATTAATCACATCAAACATATATTAACCGGTCTCCAACTATTCTTCTTCTGACTCTGTCACACTATCAGTTTCATATTCATCAACATTTATAAGCTCATACGCCCTATTTCCCAAGCCAATTTTTTCAGCATGTGTTAATATATGAAGTCCATTTTTCTCTAATATCCTATTTTGAAGCAACTGACCATCCTTTGCTCTAAACACAAGATCTATACATGCCTGATCCAGTGCAACCGGGTCAGTAGAGGCAAGAATACCGATATCGTGCATATCAACTTCAGTAGGTTTAGAAACACAATCACAGTCAATGGACATATTATTCATTATGCTTATATATACAATATTCTGTCCATTTTCTTCATAATCTGAAACTGACTTTGCTGCCTCTGCCATGGACTCCGTAAATACATTCTGATTCGTAAGCAGACTTCCCAAAGTAATCGGAGGATTTGAAAATACTCCGCCTGTATGTATTCTGGTCTTCCCTTCACTTGATGCAATACCAATTGAAATATTCTTGAGTGCTCCGCCAAATCCAGCCATCGGATGTCCCTTAAAATGAGTAAGAACAATCACATAATCATAATTAGCCAAATTCTTTCCAACCCAGTTTTCGTCTAAATTAGTACCACCTTCCACAGGAATCTTCATATAGCCATCACTGTCCATAATATCTACATCTGCAATTTCAGTAAAACCATGATCCTTTGCAACCTGCATATGCATTTCCGTCTCGATTCTCTTAGAACCGGAATATGCTGTATTACACTCAATGATTGTTCCATCCACACTTTGAACCAGATTCTTGATAAGATTTGGATCTAGATAGTTAGGATTACCCGCTTCACCTGTCGATAGCTTTATGGCCACATTACCGGAAGGTGATACATTTAATGCCTGATATACCTTATCCAGACCTTCTATACTGATATCGCTTGTCATATATACAATCGATGACTTGTCATAGCTTCTGCCCTCAGCTTGCAAGGTTTCCACATCATAATATTCATGTGCCTCCACATCATAGTGCATATGGTTAATGTACCAGACAAGAAATATACCAACCATCACCAGAAAGACGCCTAAACCAATCAAAAATCTGCGGAGTCTTCTTCTTTTTTTCTTTACTTCCTTTTGATTACTCATAGCTTTACCTGTCATAACTAATTCCGAGCCTTTCCTTTATCCCATTCAATCCAAGATAATGATATGAAATAAGCATCTTTAGTCTATATCGCATTTCATCCTCTTCACTGTACTTTATAAGTATGTCTTTCAATCCCATTATCAGAAGCGATACAATCTGAATCTTAAACTCCCTGTCATCTATCGGGCAGGCTTCAACAAAGAATCTGGTTATCATTTCCGTGAGAATCGCTTGATCTTTACTTCCGACAGACTTGAGCATTATATGTATGCCCTCACGATGCTCGCTCATTATCCTTGCAAGGACTTTTGATACTTCTTCTATCTTATCTTCAGTATAATTACCGGCATAATCCGAACTACCAAATCTATTAATTGCATCTATAAGACTTAGCCTAGCCGTTCCTACAAGTATTTCATAAATCTCTTCCTTAGAACTAAAATATCTGTAAATATTGCTCTTACTTATAAAACACTTATCCGCGACCATACGTAATGATGTTTTATCATAACCGGCATTTATAAAGAGCCCTTTAGAAACATTCAAAATTCGTTGTTTTATTTCATCTTTCTTTATCTGCATTTCTTTCCCTCGACGGTCTTATTATCCAATAGCGACCAAAATGTTGTAATAAAAATATCATATATCTTGCCTGTTTTCAATATGTCACAGGCAAAAGCGACCATTATATAATATCATACATTTAAGACGTACTACATACACTCAACACACAAAAAGCCGCACGTCTATATAATAGTTTTTACTATACAATCATCTATTTCCCTTACGTTTTGTCCCTGTCAAAAAACACATCACCGGTATCCTGATACTTATTTCACCACAAACAAAAGTCATAAAATAAGCCGGTATCACAGTACCAACAAACAAAATAACCGGCTGATTTCCAACCATTCCGTATAATATGTACTGGAGCAAAACCACCCAGACAAAATGATAAATATAAAAAAGGAAGGACCTTTTGTTCATATAATCCGATACACTTCCCCCAAAATTCAAATACCTTTTTGCCAAGCCGATTAAAGCAACTACCATAAACCACTCTGATACATATTTTGCAATGTCATTAAGCAAAGCGTATTCTACATCTGCCCAAACAAAAAGAAATACATTCAAAACAGTGGCGGTCAATCCAATACATAACAAAAACCAACGACACTTCTCAGCCTTGTCCATTATCTTTTCATCAGCGAATACATAATACCCCAACAAAAACAAATAGGTGTACTCTGCAAGGCTTTTTCCGCCTATGGAAAGCAAATCGCTTAATAACGGCAACGGCAGTCCCAGAACCAAAATAAGCCAAAACGGAATTGCACGTTCCGGTTTAGCAACTGCCTTATTCAATAGTGTTATCAAACCAACACTCACTATTGAAATAATCAACAAATACAGCAAAAACCAAAACTGCCCCAGCGAAAAACCACCGTCTGCACCTGTCAAATCCGTGTATTTTGTAAAGAATATGGCATAGTGCTCAAAAAATCCGCCACTATAAGAATAATTAAACTTATCTGCTATATACGTCATTATAGGCATTAAAACTATTGTTCCAAACAGAAACGGAACCAGCAATCTCTTTACTCTTTCAACAAGATATTCTTTACTTGTCCTCTTTTGCAGAGCATACTTTGTACTTATCCCTGCCAATACAAATAACAACGGCATAAAATAGGGACTAAAGAATACAATGATACTACTTATCAATCCATTTCCTTCAAAGAAAATATAATTGGGCTCTCCCCAAGTATTCCACGCCATAGCCGTATGATATGGTATAAGAATCAAAAGTATTATCCATCTTAAATTATCAATATAGTGTTTCCTCATATAGCAATAACTTCTCCCGCAAACTCACCCTTGTGCATCAATTTCCCCACACTTAAATTCTTATTTGCTTTCCTCCAAAAACTCAATCAACATGCCCATTACTTCTTCATCATGTTCCATATACAATTCTTTATCTATGGGTGCAGACGGATTCTCTGCCTGGTATTCAAGTGCGGCATCCGTCAGAAAATAGTTGTAATGCCCGTTGTGATTCTCTTTATCCATCAACACAAATGTACAATTCGGGTTTACAATCTCACCCTTCTTCTCATAAAGCGGACTGCGCCCACCATAAAATATATCTTCTTCTGCACTGATAATCAAAACAGGTGTTGTCACCGAATTAATTCCGTCAATGGCTGACAATTCCTTATCATCCCCATATTTTATATTTATGAATAATGTATTGAACGGTTTAATAACGGGATAGAAAACCCCTGTATATCTTTCTATTGAATATTGCCATTGCTCCTTAGGTGTATCGAAGCCGGATGCTGCAATCACTTTGTCAATATTATGCTCATACTGAAGCACTGCACTGACTGCATATGCCCCCATACTGTGACCAAAGAGAGAAATCGGCATATTCTGAAATTTATGCTCAGCTTCTATATAATCAAGAAGTGCGTCCAAATCATATACGCATTGACTATACCCCTTCATACTGTCGCCACCACTTGAATAGCAACCGGTATAATCAAGGCATATTACCGAATAACCGGCATCCACAAAATAACAAATCTCATACAATTTTATATCACCGGAATCCCTGTGTCCCGGTGCTACGACAATCAATCCCTTACTACCTGCCACCTGATAATAAAATGCTGAAATAGTGTTCTCTCCTGACTGTATTAATATCTGTTCTCGTGGATACTTTTCCTCATCAATATCTTCATACAGCAAATAATGTTCTGCATCATATTTATCATAGTCTGCCCTTGAAAAAACAATAGCATGGGCTATGAAAATGCCGGTAATTATCAAAAAAGATAAGAGGAGTACACATAGAATCATTACTCTGACAAATTTTAGAATTTTCTTTCTTAATATCATATGCCTCCTCCTTATCCACGAAACTCAGTCAAAAATACCTTAATTTCTTCACTGATTCTCTCATACTCATAATCATGAACATAGTGCGGACAATCTAATTTTATAAATTTGCCGCTCACAACATTTTCTATATAGCTTTCCTGATACCCACACCACTCTTCCTCATTCCATCCTGTTCCGCTTCCGTTTGATACAAACAGAAGCATCGGAACTTGCGGTACTCCATTATTTTGAACAATTTTTGCATTCTCTTTAACCCACTCAACTTCATTCAACATTGTTGTCGTAGCAGTCTTTTCATAAAATACAGCTCTATATATCTCTTTCTCAGCATCGGTAAGCGTTCCATGTTTAATAGCGTCACTCTCCGAAATACCCGGCAAAACTCTCGTAATTCCGACTCTTGCCGCAAACTGACTGAGTTTTAGCATTGGCATATTGATCTTGTAATCTTCATACGCTTCAGGAACCGCCATATCCAGTCCGATAATTGCTTCTACTTCTTCCGGATATTGTTGCGCCCAATATACTGCCTCTATTCCGGACATGGAATGCGGACATAACACATACGGCCCCTGCACCCCTGCTTCTGTCAAAGCAATTCTGGTATCTTGCAATATGGAATCTATACTTCTCTCCTTGTCAACAACATCACTAAATCCATAACCAAACTTTTCAACCACAACAATTCTGTAATCATCCGATAATCTTGCATACAGAGACTTAAAGTCTAAAATCGGAGAACAGGTTCCTCCCCCCGACATAAAAACAATTGTCTTATCACCATTACCCTCTGCATAAACACTCATTTTATGACCGTCAACTTCAACAAGCTCTCCCAGCGGATTTCTTAGTTTTTCCTCTTTGTTTAACTGAATCCTGTGATTTATGTAACTAACCAGCAAAATAAGGGCAAGTACGATCAAGAACACAAAGATAACTTTCATAAACTTTCTTCCTTTTTTCATAAGAACTCCTGACTACATAAAAATTCTGTGTAACAAATCTGATTCATTATTCTCGACCGGACTGTCTTTGCAATGCCAATCCTACAATTACTCCAAATACAAAAGCGTTCAAATGGGTAACAAAACTTTCTAAACCAAGCAAAAGAGATAATAGTGAAAATACGATGATATAAATAACCTCTCCCCTTTTCAGATTTTCGCTACATACCGTGTCCCTTTTCCACTTCAAAACACATACTATACCGATTATCCCAAATATACCTGCTGAAGCACCAACCGATACACTGTCAGGAAAAATCAGACACATGAGAACTGCATTCGCAATTGCAATCACATGGTATAACAACAAATAAGCCAATCTACCAATCTTTTTCTCTACTACTTTTCCTGCAAATAACAGTGCCAGAACATTAAACAGCGCATGCCAAACACCTGCATGCAGGTACATATGCAAAATAAGTCGCCACCATTCTCCGTCACCAAATACTTTGGTGTAAGACAGGGCTCCTATATCTCCCAGCACACCTTGACACCCCACCAGGAAATTCACAATATAAACTTTTAGCTCACTAGCCTCAATCTGATTTAATTTCGCTTCACTTATAAATACGGAATTAGCAATCAGACAAATCATACAGATTGCTACAATGATCACATTAAGCATCCCGTACTTATCAAAAAAAGCATTTATTTTTTCCTTTTTCATTATCTCAGCAACCCCTTCATCAACTTGGCAAATTCTTCCGGATCATCATAATTGGGGCTATGTCCGCAGCCTTCAAACACCGCGAGTTCCTTCTTCGGTGCAGCAAGCTTGTCCATGTACTCTTTTACACAGTCTACCGGGCATACAGGGTCACACTCTCCCGCAACAAACAGCATCGGCACCTGATATTCTGCATCCTCTTCCATAAGGTTGGCTGCCATTACATAATCTATCAATTTTTGACCCAGACGAATGCTCTCCTGCATGCGAAGCATCATTTTCGCCTGCCACTTAAAGGCATCCCAAGTAAAATAGGGCGATACCAAACCAATCAAAATAGTGTTTTTTGCACGGGGCGCTTTATGATAGGGAATGGTACATCTGCGTAATTTACCCATGCTTAGCAAAGTATTTTCCTTCATAAAATTCTCATACGCCTCATCCATCTTCGCAGTACTCTTGCTCTGTTCTGCAGCCATTTTACGTGCCTTTTCATAGCTTCGGGTTTCTGCATCCTTAACGGACACCATTTGACTGACTGCCACATAATAGGCCACCTTTTCAGGATGTTTTAATGCATATGTACTTCCAAGCAAGGTTCCATAGGAATGTCCCAGCAAATACACCTTTTCCTGGCTAAACCTCTCACGCAAATAGTCCACCACCGCATCGATATCTGCAATTGCCTGTTCCCAAGTAACCGTCGCATTGTCGGCGTCTTTATCCCTATTACGATAATAAGTATTTCCACAACCTCTCTGGTCCCAGCAAACCACCGTAAAGGCATCCACCAAGTCCTTGGAAAAACTATACGTCGCCATACCATCCGGGGCGCCCGGCCCACCATGCAAATGCAGAATTACCGGATTTGCGGCATCTTTGCCCTTTATGAAAAGATACTGTTCCTGTCCGTTCACCGGTATGTAAAGTTCTTCATCCACACCATTGGGGGTGTTTATGGCATACTTCTTACCATTTAACACTCTCGCTACAAATATCACCAAAAGCGGTATCCATATTAATCCTACAATTACACCTATCGCAATCCACATATTTTTTCTCCTATTCACTCTTGCCCCACATAACAATTATCACATTCTTTACTCATTACTCAAATTCTACTTCTACGCTTCCTGCGGATACACTGATTTCCATAGTCTTAGATGCGTCATTGTCTATTTTTTTAGATGACGCTAATCCGGAGAATGATTCCTTTCCAACTCGGACACTGCCTACCGCGCAGTCTATTTCGTAATTAAACTCTTCTTCATTACCTACATGCTTCAAAGTCACATCGCCTGCAGCGCAATCTACGTTTACATCTCCCTTAAGTTTACCTTGTATCAGGCACTCTCCGGCACCTAAAGATACCTCCAGATCACCCACTTCAGCATTTTTTGCCACAAACTCTCCGGCACCCAGATCGACTTTCATTGCATCTGCCTTAAGGGCATTCCATTCTATTTCTCCTGCCCCCAGTTCGACACTAATCATATGTAAATCAACATTTTTAGGCACATACAGAGTAACTTTTTCTTCTTGTTTTACCCCTATCACACTGCCGCTCAAAAGTGCCTTCACATAGAGAACTCCATCCTCCTCATATGCCTGTAATTTGCCTTCCCCTTTTTTCTCAATATAGAAGAATTCATCTACGGAATCTTTTATAACCAGAGAACTGCAGCTTATCTGAATATCCAGTTTATTTATCTCATCCTCATTTATTCTGGTCTTCTCCACTTCTCCATCCCAAACTTCATAATCCCTGTCAAACATATCTTCGTCATTTAGCCCAAAATCACCGAACCATTTTCCATTAATATGAATTCCAAAATCTGTCCAGGAATTCAAACGAAGCTCTACTTTGCCATCTGTCACTTCCAAAACAGCCCTTGCCATTTTTTCTCTATCACCAAGTGCCAAAACTGTTGCTAATATACCTACACCCAACACCAAAAAAATCACTGATGTTATGGCACAACCTTTTATAAAGCTCTTCATTTCAATGCCTCCTTTTCCTATAATCTAGCAATTTGTTTTGTTCTTTCTTCCCAAGCAGGTTCTAACCAACCAGCCCATTCCCTGACACAACTTAGGGATAACAAAACCGCAAATTCCGACTGTCATCATTAAAAATAAAAGGCCGACCGCAATCAACAAAAATCCGGCTCCGATAAAAGCCAGCCCGGCATACAAATCAACTTGAAAGCACAATACTCCTACCACGAAACAAGCTACCGATCCCAATATCAATCCCAGCGAAGTTCCTCCAAAGCCCGCAACAATACCGATACAAGCACCAATAAGACCTGTAAAAATACCGAATATCGCACACGCAAAAGCCAAAAGAAACGGAGATGCACAAATAAGAAGTATGATTAACCAAACTTTCATTCCGTCACCCTTACTTTTTCCCTCAGGAGTACTTCTCTGTTGTTCTTCCTGCGGCCTATACGAATACTCTACGATTTCATTACCTTTTTCTACTTTGGTACTCTCATACTCATCATAGAAACGATTCTGCCCAACATCTCTCTTGATATTTTCTGCTACGTTTTCCGGGCTTCCTAATGAAGAAATTACTGTTGCTTCATTTTCTCTGCCCGCATCTTCAAAATAATCATTATAATATTGTAATGCTTCCTCTCGCTCCTGCTCGGGAATATCCCCCAGCAGACTTTTTAATTTCCACATAAATTCATATCTATCCATCATACACGCTCCCTCTGTTCGTACAACTTGTGTTCAAATAACATATTTATTTTGGACGAATAACTCTTCCACTCACTCTCATACAAATGAAGTTGCGCCCATCCCTTACTTGTCACCTTGTAATATCGTCTGTTTCTTCCGCTACACTCCATATCATAGATTTCCAAACATTCGTCCTTCTGCAATCTGCGAAGTACCGGATACAAAGTTGATTCGGAAAGTTCGATAATTTGGCGTACTTCCTGAGTTATCTTGTAACCATATGTTCCTTCCGGTTCCTTGGACACTACCGCCAATACAATTGCATCCAATAACGCCGCACCTGTGTTAAATACCATCTAATCACCTACCCTTATTCTAGCTTCTCTTCATATACTATTTTTTCATACAATATTATACGGCATATAATATCCTTTTGCGCATACTATACGGCGTATAATATAAAATGTCAATACCCCAAATTATAATTTTATTTTTTTTCGCAATTTATGGTATAATTTTTTGCAGAAATGCAACCTCCTTGCGCCAAACGGTGCTTATTAGGGTGAAGGCCTTTCAAAGAAAAGAAGAAAGGAGAGAGTGCCATGGACGATAACCAAATTGTAGAATTGTACTTACAACGCGACGAAACCGCCATTACGCAAACCACAGAAAAATATGGGAAGCGTTTAAGAAATCTGGCTTACGGAATCGTAACAGACTCACAAACTGCTGAAGAATGTGAAAACGATACCTATCTAAAGGCTTGGGATTCTATCCCGCCTCATGAACCAAGGAAACATTTATATGCTTTTCTGGCTTGTATCATCCGTCATATTGCTATTAATTGTTGCCGTCACCGCAATCGTTTAAAGCGCAATGCTTATATTTGTGAGCTCAGTGCCGAAATGGAGCAATGTATTCCGGCCCCTGATGATGTGGACTGTCGCATTGATGATATGGTCCTTCGCGAAGCTATTAACACTTATTTGAGTTCACTAAATCAGGAAACGCGCAACATTTTCATCCGCCGATACTGGTATTTAGACTCCATAGCCGACATCTCCAAACGCTTTTCTCTCTCTGAAAGCAAAGTAAAAAGCACACTCTTTCGTTGTCGCAACAGACTTCGGGAGTTTCTTGAAAAGGAGGGCTATAACCTATGAGAGGCAATGAATTTTTAGATAAAATGGAACTGATTGACCCGGCTTATGTAGAAGCCGCAGATAAGAAACCTTACAAAAAGAAAAGAATTTGGCTGAAATGGGGAGTAACTGCTGCTTGTCTGTTACTTATGGTAGGCGGCGCCTTGGCCATCAGGCAACAGCTTATACCTGATTGTCCCGATTCACCCGATCCAAAAGCGACCAATATTCCCGAAACGGATGAGCCTATAACTACCGAAATCCCGAGCGGAAACGATGTCCCCACTTCTACTCCCCCTGCTCCGGTAGCAACAAATCCGCCCATATCCCTGCATCCGGACGCTATTACTATACCGCAACTGCAGGTAAATGCCGGATTTGAAGGATATATGTGTTATGATATTTCCGAATTAAATAACGGCAATCCCTGGTCCGAGGACATGAATATCAATTCTTTACCGGTTTACAAAAACCTGGCTTTTGATGCTACGGGTGCAGGCATTCCCAAAGGCTTAAATGAAGAAGAAATGGTAGAACAGCTTGAATTTACAGTAACTGCTTTGAATTTAGAAATATTAGAAACCGAAGTGATTCGAGATGGCTTTGTAATAAAAGAAGGCGAAATGCTTGCTGACAATGCACCTACACAATTGATTGCAATAACCGACAAAGGTGAAATAACCGTTTCCGCAGATGCAACTATTACTTACCGCCTCCCCGAGAAAGGTTTATCACTTCCCGCAGAATATCATTTTACCAATCATGAAACAACGGAAGCTGAAGCCCAAAAAGCACTTTCCTATCTGATAACTACTTACAAACAGCTTCTGAATTATGAAGAACCTCTTGGAGAATCCTTTGGTGACTATGATATTCTCGGAGAATTTAATCGTAACTATATTGCCTATGATATCTCCGGAGATTATGTGACCGATATATTAAACTACAACTT
Organism: Acetatifactor sp.; assembly: GCA_045590095.1. Lineage (GTDB taxonomy): Bacteria > Bacillota > Clostridia > Lachnospirales > Lachnospiraceae > Acetatifactor. Next base: position 12,229 of record JAZNQI010000118.1, read on the forward strand.
TGGCCGCGTGTACTTCTATCCTGCTGATGATAATAATTTATACCTGATCAGAATCAACAACGGATTATCTGTTGCAGAAAAAATAATGGATTATCCTATTATTACAACCGAAGAAGCAACTGCACGCCTGACTGCCGGGAACTACCAGACCAGCGTCCCCATAGCCTTTCCCGGAGAAGAAGCTATCGGCAGGGTCGAACTGGTATACCGTACCGGTCGCTTGGAAGAGGTATTACTGCCATATTATCGCTTCTATGTACTTCTTTCGGATAGCATAAGTGAGTCTGCTACAAACAGGGGCTTAAAAACTTATGGTGCATACTATGTTCCGGCACTTCCCGCAGAATATATTGTCAATATGCCGACCTATGACGGACACTTCAACTAATCTGCGTAGAAAACTAAATAGATATTTAAAAATTAAAAAAGCGGCATGACCTCTATTTGCTCATGCCGCTTTCACTATAAACTCATTAATCTACTCTTTCATCGCCCCAGAAGAACAACGCAACTGTTCCGGGACCTGTATGACTTCCGATGGTGGTTCCTATATTATTGATTTCTACTTTACCCTGCAGTTTTGGGAAATATTCTTCAATCAAATCTGCAACCGCCCTGGCATCCTCATAACATGCGGAATGCGACATATAGCATTTCCCGCTGTAATCCTGCCTATTCTCTGCAAATTTCTTCATCTGCTCAAAAATCGCTTGAATTACTTTCTTCTTACCACGAATTTTATACCGTGGTATTAACCTACCTATATAATCCATATTTAATAATGGACAAATATTTAAGATACCTCCAACAAATCCTGCAGTCTTGGTTACACGGCCACCCTTAACATAAAATTTCAAATCTGTGGAGAAAAACCATGTCTGTAATCTCAATTTGTTTTTCATAGCCCAGTCATAAACTTCGTCAACTGATTTTCCCTCATCTCTCAAATCAGCCAACTTATCTACCAAAAGACCATATCCTGAAGATGCTGTCAAAGAATCTACAATATAAATTTTGCGTTCCGGATATTTCTCCAATAACATTTCTCTTGCAATATTCGCTGAATTGACAACTCCGGTAATACCTGAGGATAAACAAATATGTAAGATATCTTTTCCCTGTTGTAAAAAAGGTTCAAAATATTCTTCAAATTCGACTTCATTAATTTGTGACGTTTTCGTATCCGCGCCTTCATCCATCTTTTTATAAAAAACATCAAATGACATTGTCTGTCCAAGATCATCCGGATACTGTACTCCATCCAGTTCATAATGGAAACATATGTACTTAATATCTCTCTTGTCAAAATGTTCTTTTGATAAATCCGCAGTAGAACAACAACTAATTACATATTCACTCATACCTTCTATTCTCCTATCTTAACTTACCACCCACATATCCAAAAATACACGTAGTTTTCATTACTACATTATATATTAGTCGCTATCACTTGTAAAGTGTATATTTCAGAACATTTTCCGGTACGTTTTCTTATCAATTGCATGAAAAAATAGCATAATTTTGCACATTTTTTGGATTACATAATAGAATTGACTACTTGAGTCTATATGATTTTTTTCATTCATTTGATATTTTTTGTACATAAATGGCAGAATTGTCGATAAAAAGCCAATCTCAGAATTTTTATCCACATTTTCCACAAAGTTATCCACATGACAATCCTGTTAGGTGAATAAAGTAATTGACGTCATTGATATTTTTTTTGCATGTCATCAATTCATTTTAGGCTTTTTCCAAACTTACGTTTGAATTACATAATCTGTTTACAGTAATTTTTCTTATGTCAAACAAAAAACGCTCAAAATTTATGAGCGTCCACAAAAAAAGAGGAATACTTCCGTCAAAGAAATATTCCTCTTTTAAAAAATCATAGCCAAGAATTCCAAAAATGTTCAACTATTCTACCAATATTATCTCGATTCACTATTTTATAATTTCCCCACTCTCTGGGAAATAACCGCAGATAGGACGGCTGTAAAAACCGTTCATCCAGAAGTGTAATTGTACCAATATCCTCAGCGGTCCTGATTACTCGGCCGGCAGCCTGAAGCACCTTGTTCATACCGGGGAAGCGATAGGAATAATCAAATCCCGATTCCCCCTGGTCATCAAAATAATTTTTCAAGATTTCACGTTCATAGCAGACTTGCGGAAGACCGGTTCCTACAATAATCACTCCGATAAGACTTTCGCGCTTCAAATCAATTCCTTCACTAAAAATTCCGCCAAGAACACAAAAACCTATCAAATATCGGTCCGCGTCGTACTCAATATCCATATCTATGCAAGCCTGTATATCATAGTCAGGATTCCCCTCAAATTTTTTCAAAAAATCCTCTCTGGAGAATTCGTCCATGAAATCTCTCTGCATGACACATTCTGTCGTTTCATCGTTAAAATATTCTCTGTATATCGTAAAAACCTCTTCTAACAAGGCATACGAGGGACAAAACACCAAATAATTACCATGTTTTTGTCTCACCACTGCATTAATATACTCTGCAATCTTATAAAATTCCTCTTCTGACCGTCTTGTATACTTACTTGTCACATCTTCTGCTACCAATAATGCCCTTTTCTCCGGATTAAAAACTGAATTTGCGTACACTTCGTAGTCTTTTTCCTCTCCTCCCAGCAACTTTTTATAATACTGAATCGGCAGGAATGTAGCTGAAAACAGTACCGTACTTCTTCCGCGTTGCATGCATTCCTTCAAATTATTAGAAGGATCTACACAAAATAATTTCAAAATAAAGCTTCCGTCTTCACGAAGTTCCGTATATTTCACATATTTTTCATCCAGATTTTCGTAAATTTCCAAAAAATGTCTTAATTTGAAATATAAATCCAGAATCTCTTCCTTAATAGGCACTTCGCCCTCTTCATTCTCTTCCAAATAGCTTTCTATCACAGAATGTAAACGCATAACCGGGTTCACTACGCCATCAATATTTGTGACAATACAGCAACCTTCACACTCTCGCTTCAACGCCAGCATCTCTTTATTACACTTTTCCAATTGTTTTATCATAGCATGTGAAAAACCTTGACTGAACAGCACATTCTTCTTTTCCTCTTCTGCAACTGCCGATAAACTGTTTTTTAGTGCTAAAAACTCTTCCTTAATAATCGTTGCACTATACATTTCGCGGCCTCTTTCCAGCAAATTATGCGCTTCATCCACCAAAAAAATATAATTACCGCTACTATTTTCACCAAAAAAACGTTTCAAGTATACATGTGGATCAAATAAGTAGTTATAATCCCCGATAATACTATCCGCAAACAAACTCATATCCAAACAAAACTCAAAAGGGCATACTTGGTGCTTGTGTGCATATATTTCTATAGCTTCCCTGCTAAAATTCTCCTCGTGCGTCAACAAGTCATACATAGCCTCGTTGATTCTGTCATAATGCCCTTTTGCATAAGGACAATATTCCGGGTTGCAGTTGGTTTCCTTCATAAAACAAACCTTATCCTTGGCAGTAATTACCACGCTTTTCAAGTGTAATCCGCTATCTCTCAATAGGGAAAAGGTCTGTTCAGCCACTGTTCTGGTAATGGTTTTTGCAGTCAGATAAAAGATTTTATCCCCCATGCCTTTTTCCATGGCCTTAATCGCCGGGAAAACAGTGGAAATAGTCTTTCCTACCCCGGTAGGCGCTTCCAAAAACAGTTTCCTCTTATGATAAATGGTCTGATATACATAAGTAACCAGGTCTTTTTGTCCTTCACGATACGGGTAAGGGAACTGCAATTCCCGAATTGAAGCATCCCTTGTCCCTTTCCACTCATATTCATAATCCGACCACTTCAAGTACTCTTTGATAAGTGCCTGAAACCAATTTTTCAGTTCTTTCCACTCATACTCATGGGTAAAATAACGAATATCTTCCGTCTCCATATTGCAATAGGTCATTCGCACCTGCACGTTGGAAATCTCCCTACCCACTCCGTACATATAGGCATAACACTTAGCCTGTGCCAAATGCACAGGATTGGCTTCTTTCATGCGATACAAGTCCCGATAAGTTCCTTTGATTTCATCAATCATAAAGGTATTTCCCTTATCTACAACACCATCCGCCCGCCCTTCGACCGACAAGTAGTAATTTAGAGTCTCATGCGTATACTTGAGCGATACTTCAGCCTGATACTCCGAACTCATTCTCTTCTGTATCATGCGGTGAATCCTACTTCCTTCCTGCATGGCACTTTCAGAAGAAACATGATGCCTGTTGTCAATATCACCACTTCGCAGTATGAATTCTACTAATTGTCTGACTGAAATTCGAATTTGTTCCTTCGTCACTTCCATAACAGTTCCTTTTCTGAATCTTTTTACCGTCTGTACGGCATACTCACTATTATGATTATAGCATAAGGACATACTATCCAAAAGAGAATTTCTACAGGAATTCCGTCATATACTCTCGAAAATAGAGCGGCAGCATATTTCTCTGTAAATCCAAGTTTTTGCGCTCTTTAATCGCAATCCGTTTACAAAAATGCCTGAAAAGAGCCGCGTACCGCTCTTCTTTGTCACTTACCGGTACTTCTCCAATCTTATCCGCCAACTCTTCACCACCGGCCAGAAACCACTGTCCTTTTGCCGGATGTATTCCGTAGAGTTTTCTTCCCTCATCAAAAATCGCAAAATTTTCCGAAGGCATTCTATCCGAAAAATGCTCCATCAAAGAAACCAACACATTATTTTTAGGCGAAATGTCCGCAAAAAGTATC
>JAZNQI010000119.1:0-2069 GCA_045590095.1 Acetatifactor sp.
TCTCTTACATCCTTGCAGAGATGTATTTTAGAATCGTCAATGCTGTTTCGTCTACACCGGATGAAGAGTCCACAACAAGATCATAGTTCTTCTCATCTCCCCAAAGCTTACCTGATATGTGTCTGTAATAACTTGCTCTGGCTTTATCGGAACGGTGGATATTTCTCTTTGCTTCCTGTAAGGTATCTCCGTAAACTTCCATAACTCTTTGGATACGATATTCTTTCGATGCACCAATAAAAATTCGGAATACATTTTCATAATCCTTTAAGACATAATCTGCTGATCTTCCCACGATAACGCAACTGCCATTATTCGCAATTTTTCGAATAATCTTATCCTGTGCTGCAATCGCAAGTTGCACTACATGAGTACTTGCATATAATTCATATAATACATCCGGCGCATTTTTGTGTATATCTGAAATAAACTCTTTATCCAAGCCACTTTCATGTGCAGCCAATGCTATCATTTCCTTGTAATAGAATGGGATGCCAAGTTTCTCTGCCACAAGTTTACCAATCTGCTTACCGGAAGAACCGTGTTTTCTTGCAATCGTAATAATCACGCCCGGTTTTGATTCCTTCAATGCGACAACTTCCTTCTCTGCGAAAATACTACTCTTTTCCTTCTGTACATATTCACTTGTCAGGAACTGACGATAATATACAAAACCGACAACACTGGTAATCACCTCTGTTACCGGAAAAGTCATCCAAAACCAGTTAAGTCCTAACCTCGAGAAAAGAAAGCCCAATGGTACAAACAACACTACTGTACGAATCACAGTCAGAAATGAACTTTTCAAACTCGAACCTACTGCTTGAAAAAATACCGGAAAAATCAGTGATGTTACCATCGGAATGAAGCTGATTCCAACAAACCGAAATCCAATGCGTCCAATCTCAATTACCTGTGTATCCGAAGTAAACACCTGTAACATCTGTGTCGGAATAGAAACAAAACACAAGGTTCCCACAGCCATCAGTGCCAATCCAAAGCCTATTGCAGAAGTTAAGGTCTTTTTGCATCGCTCTATATTTCTTGCAGCATAATTAAAACTAACAACCGGGACAATACATGTCTGCATTGCACCTAAAGGAATAAAGAAAAATGTCTGCCATTTATAATATAATCCCAAAGCAGTAACCGCCTGGTCAGAAAAAGTGGATAATATCAAATTAAGTCCCAAAATGTAAAAGGTATATGCAGATTGCATTAAAATATTAGGTACTCCCAAACGGAAGATTTTCGCAATATATCGTGGATATACTTCTTTTGTCGGAGATTTTCTAAATCCTTTCCGAAACACAATCAGAGCCGCCACAATTTGTCCTGCTACTGTTGCCACAGCAGCACCTGCAATTCCCATTTCCGGTAATCCAAACATACCAAAAATCAGCAAAGGGTCAATTACAATATTTGTAATTGCACCAAATATCTGTGCCATCATAGGAGTTTTCATATCACCATTTGCTTGCAAAACTTTCGTCCATATGCTTTCAAAAAATAATCCAAAACTGAAAATACATACGATTCGTCCGTATACTATTACATCATTTATAACTTCTACCGAATCCGTAGACATCTTTGCATATGCAGGCATAATCAGCCAGCAAATCACGGCAAACAAAAACCACATGGCAACTGCTAGCGGTGTACCAACGCCGGCACAATCATCTGCTTCTTTCTTTTTTCCAATACCAAGCTTAGCTGCCATGATGGTATTGATACCTACACCTGTTCCAACTGCCAAAGCAATCATTAAAAGTTGAAGCGGATAGACAATAGACAATGCTGTAAGACCCGTATCTGAATATCTCCCAATGAACAAGCTGTCAACAATATTGTATAGTGCCTGTATCAACTGTGCCAGCATCACAGGTGGTGCGAGCTTAAATAGTATTTTACTAATTTTCTCTGTACCAAAAAATTCTGTCGTGTCCACTGTCAATTACCTCTTTTCTTCCAATGCACAGTTTAGTGCCGCATCATATTCTAGCAACAGCCCGGTAAGCACTTCTATTTTGTCTTCCCCTAGTAACTCTATGGCTCTTGTTTCCACAACA
>JAZNQI010000120.1:0-9082 GCA_045590095.1 Acetatifactor sp.
AAGGTTGTCCTCTCCTACCATTGTCTGTGTAGCATCGAAGAGTGAACCAAATTTCATACCGATGATATCTGATGAAACGATCTCTTCTTCATTATATCCATAAGACTCATTAGCTGCTGCTTTCATAGCTGCATTGATTTCATCTTTAGTTACAGATTTTTCAACTGTAGCAACTAAGATTGTTGTAGATCCTGTAGGTGTAGGAACACGCTGAGCAGAACCGATTAACTTACCGTTTAATTCTGGGATAACTAAACCGATAGCTTCTGCAGCACCTGTTGAGTTAGGAACGATGTTAACAGCGCCTGCACGGCTTCTTCTCTTGTCCCCCTTTCTCTGAGGACCATCAAGGATCATCTGGTCACCAGTGTAAGCATGAACAGTTGTCATGCTACCAGACATCATAGGTCCTAAATCGTTAAGAGCCTTAGCCATAGGAGCTAAACAGTTTGTTGTACAAGAAGCTGCTGAGATAACAGTATCTTCAGCCTTCAAGGTGTCATGGTTTACATTGTAAACGATGGTAGGAAGATCATTTCCTGCAGGAGCAGAGATAACTACCTTCTTAGCACCAGCGGTGATGTGAGCTTCTGCCTTAGCCTTAGAGGTGTAGAAACCGGTACACTCTAATACTACGTCTACATCTAATTCACCCCAAGGAAGTTCAGCTGCGTTAGCCATAGCGTAGATGGTGATAGTCTTACCGTTAACGGTGATAGAGTTTTCGCCAGCTACTACGCTGTCAGCGTATTTGTACTTACCCTGAGCGGTGTCATACTTTAATAAATGAGCAAGCATATCAGGACTTGTTAAGTCATTGATTGCTACTACTTCATAACCTTCTGCATCGAACATCTGTCTGAATGCAAGACGACCAATACGGCCGAAACCATTAATTGCTACTTTTACTGCCATTTTAGTTTCCTCCTAAAATATGAATAATTTTATATTTTTTGACATATACTGCCTATTGCTCGTCCAAATGCCAAGGCTAGATTGTCAAAATTTTATCAGCAGTCTTATTTTACCTAATTCCTTCACATAATTCAAGATGTAAATGAAAAATATTTTAAATTTGGTTGATTTTTACATTTTCTTTACATTTCAGAAGATTTTTCGTACATTTTTTCAAAATCTTACAGCTCTCATTATTTAAACGCCTCATAAGGAATCACAAATTCAATCTCTCCTGCTGCGTAGCAATCAATATCATAACGATTAAAAAAGATGCCGATACCCTCTTTTGTTAAAAACAGGCGGTCCGGATCTAATACCAGCTCAGGTTCTATATTCCAAATCCCCTCATTAAAATTGTAATCTTTATCAATATATGGAGCGATTATATCACAAATCTCCCTGTCACTCTTGTTTACAAGGTCACCTATGCTTAATCGTTCCCCCGTACTTCTGTCAAATACATAATGGGTATAAGAATAATTCGGATGTGCCGCACCGGACCAGTATCCGCCTTCCATAACCCTAAACACAATATATCTTTCATCTACATAAGAAATGCCTGATCCAACTTCCAGCTCTGTTCCCGTCAAATCCAACAATACATATGCATCAGGAATTTCTTCACTCATATCATGATTCAGCACCATATCATTCCACATGGACTTACACTGCTCCCACGTCTCGTCACATTCTTTGTAAACCTCTTGCATGTAAGCGTTTATCTTCTGTATTTCCGGAGCGGTTCCTCTCAAAAAAGTTCTGGTCACATAAAACCGTAAATCACCACTCCCATACATCTCTACAAAGACATCTTCTTCACCGATACCGGCCCCCGGCGGAATTTCATAACTGTATTCTTCTGTTTCAAAATAACACAATTTCTCTTCTGCATCCGTATTCTTTGCATAAGCACAAATCACTTGTCTATTTCCGTCCAAATTATACCTTATAATACAGTCATCCCCTGCATATGCTTCATCTGTCCATTTGCCGGTTTCATTATAATAAAAGGCCTCCCCGTCAAAATACCACAAATTGTTTTTATAGTGAAATACCGGATAAGTATCCCCCGCCTTTTCTTTCTTGCCAGACTTCGAAACAAGTGTTACCGTTTCCTTTTCATAGTCTGCCGTATATATTTCCCATCGCTCGAATTCACTATCCCACTTCACAAAATATACAGCATCTTCTCCCAAAAAAACTCTGTCATTATAATTTAATTCATCATACTGAATCCACTTCCTCGGCTCCTGTAAATTATCCAAAGGCAAACAATACCACTGCATGGAAAAACTCTTCCGATTACATTCCCCAAAATATATTGCATTATGTGTTACAAACAAATTGGAATTATCCACTTGAATTTCTCCGAAATCTAATCTTTCCATTGTGTTGCTCTCAAAGTCATAAGCATATATACTTTGATCCTCTTCCTTTTCTAAAAAAACATATCCATAATTTCTCAGCATATAAGTGAGTGAAGGAAAACCACTCCCTTCTGCTTCTTTAAATCCTTCCGGTATTTTCCCATAAACCGTCTCGCTTACAGCAACTCTTTCCACTTCTCCGTCGCTCTTTATTCCGTAACACAAAACCTCGGATGTATTGTCTTCAGTTTTTAAGAAAATGGTATTATCATAAATCTCTATTGCATAATTTTTCCAAATATAAATAACATCCGGTATCTTATCCTGCAAAAGAGTCAAGTCGCTTCCGTCACAATTTATTTTGTACAGGCATGTGTTTTCATTGGTAACGGTACTGGTCACAGGTCTGGTCAAAAAGTAAATCACTCCGTCCGAAATGCAAAAACTTCCTGCCTGATTACATCCCTTATCAAACAAAAGCTGCTCAGCATAATCATTGTTCACGTCATATCTGCATAGCTTACCGTTCCAATATCCATAAAGATACCCATCTGCCAATTGCGCATCTCTTCCGGTATCATCCCTAAAATAAGACACTGAACCAAATACCGACTCTTTTTCCTCTTCATGCTCACATCCTGCTTCCACCTGTTCTATTTCTCTTTCATAAGTCATTTCTTGCGGTTCTATATCCCGGTTACCTGCCAGCAATATTCCTAATAACAAAACTAAAATTTTTAAACACATACTTTCACGCCTCCCTCGCTTTTCTAATTTTACAGCAGTACTGCATCATACTACACTACTTTTTGCATCATATTTACATCAGTTGGTATATTATGCTTTATATTGCAGATTTCTGTAGAATGATTTATACTATGTTAAATATTAAGAAAGGACGGAACAAACAATGCCCATTACAGCAGATTTTCATATGCACTCTAACTTCTCCGGTGACAGCGACGCGTCCATGGAGTCCATGATTTTAAAAGGGATTGAACTGGGACTAACCCATATGTGCTTTACGGAGCATCAGGACTATGATTTTCCGGTTTGCGAAGAGGCACCTGCAGGAACCTTCGAAGTCAATGCAGACGCATATCTTTATGATTTATTAAAATACAGAGAAAAATATCAGGACAAAATAAATATATTGTTTGGATTAGAACTGGGATTGCAGCCTCATATTGCCCGTGAGAATGCTATTTTTGCCAAAAGCCACGACTATGATTTTATCATCGGTTCTTCCCATATTTGCAATAAAAAAGACCCCTACTACCCTGCCTTTTATGAAGGTCGCAGTGAAGAAGAGGCCTACAGTGAATATTTCCAATCCATTATTGATAATATAAAGAAATTCCAAAATTTTGATGTATACGGACATTTGGACTATGTAGTGCGCTACGGTCCGAATAAGGATACCAACTACAGTTATTCCAAATATCAAGATTTATTCGATAAAATCTTGGAACTTTTGATTGAAAACGGTAAGGGAATTGAAATCAACACCGGCGCAGTCAGCAGTGGTTTACGACAACTCCATCCCTGCACAGACATTATCAAACGCTACAAGGAACTTGGCGGAGAAATCATCACCATCGGTTCCGATGCCCACAAGCCTCAAAACATCTGCGGATACTTTAACCGTGCAGAAGAAGTTTTGAAGGAATGCGGCTTCAAATATTACACCATTTTCGAAAAACGAATTCCGGAATTCAAGAAATTATAACACAACAACTTTCATCGGTGTGGTCTGAGCAGGTATGCTTCTGGTGGTAAACCCATATTCTACTACCAAGTCCTTTCCTGACGGACCACACAAATATTTTTGATTATTTGTAGTATATATAGTCTGCCCTTCCTCTAAGTTCAGTTTCAGGGTTTTTTTATCATTTACAAGCTCCTCATCAAAGTAAGCCACTTCCACCATTCTGTCATCTTTTACCTGCGCTACTGCCACTGCCGGATACTGAGGCGGATAAATGAGTACCGCCGGCGCATTCAGTGAATACCAGAATGTACACTCCATTCCCACTTCCAAGGTAACAAAGTCTACAACATAAGCAGAAGGATTTACCACAAAATTTGTAATATTATTCTCTTCAGCTTCCACGGTTACCAGCATACTGCAACCATCCGAATTTAAACCATTCACGCCATGAGGTAATATTTCCACAATCTTTCCTGTGAAACTTCCGTATGCAGCTTGCTGATAGTTATTTTCAAAAACATTTTCAAAATCCATTGTTTTATCCTCCCATTGTTATTCGTATTTTTTAATATATTCCTCTATTTAATAATCGTTCCGCCGCCCAGCACATATTCACCGTCATAAAAGACCGCCGCCTGACCGGGTGTAGCCGCACGTACCGGTTGTTCAAAGGTACATAAGACTTTGCCATCCGGCAATTTATCCAACATACAGTACTCTCCTTTGTGATTGTAGCGAATCTTACAAAGAACTCTTCGAGGTTCATCCAAATCCGCCATCCCCATATAATTTACATTATCACAAAGAACATTGGTGGTAAAAATATCCTCGTTCTTACCGATTACCACTTCATTGCTTTCCGGTCTGATGCCGGTGACAAATACTCGTTCACCCATAGGAAGCTCTAAGCCTCTTCGTTGACCGATGGTGTAATGCGTAATCCCCTTGTGGGTTCCAAGCACTTTTCCCTCAATGTCCACAAAGTGGCCGGGGCCGGGCACTCTGTCTCCTGCCATCTTTTCAATCACAGCTGCATAGTCTCCGTCCGGAACAAAACAAATGTCTTGACTATCTGCTTTATGCGCTACCGGAAGTCCCGCCTCCACAGCAATTTTACGAATTTCATCCTTTGTATACTCTCCTATAGGCATCAAAGTTTTCGCCAGCTGTTCCTGGGTCAGATTGTACAAAGCATATGTCTGGTCCTTTGCTGCAGTCACACTGTTTCGAACAGCCAATCTTCCGTTTGGCATGGTATCGATACGCGCATAATGTCCGGTGGCAATATAGTCCGCCCCTATTTCCATGCTTCGTTTCAGTAATGATTCCCACTTTACATACCGGTTACAAGCAATGCAAGGATTGGGGGTTCTGCCTTGCAGATACTCTTCCACAAAATAATCCATAACCCTACATTTAAATTCATCCTTAAAATTCATAACATAATAAGGTATATCCAGATGCTCGGCAACTCGTCTGGCATCTTCTACTGCACTGATACCGCAACAACCGCCGTCTTCTTCCTGTTTCGCTTCATTCTCCTGCCAAATCTGCATAGTTACACCAATAACATCATATCCGCCTTTTTTCAACAAATATGCTGCCACGGAAGAATCCACACCACCCGACATACCTACAACAACTTTTTTACTCATATTTACCTCAAATCTTCCAAATCTTTTCTGTAATCATTGTATCTGTATTACATTAGTTCTGTCAACATTTGCCGCTGAATATTCTAGTATAAACCAAAGTACTGTGTACCTATACGAGGTAATGATTTATGCTGAAAAAAATATCCAAACATCCCTTGCTTGCCGGCAGTTTTTTATTAACCTGCACCGGGCTTATCTCCAGATTCATCGGTTTCTTTTATCGTATTTATTTATCCCGAATCTTTGGCGAAGAAGGCATGGGAATCTATCAGTTAACCGGACCGGTCATGGCCATCTCCTTCTCCCTTACGGCAGCTGGTTTTCAAACAGCCATTTCCAAATTTGTAGCTGAAACCACCAAAAGCACAAGGCCTAAAAAAACAATAGGGTCTGCCAGGCCGTTGACTTTAGGACTGGCTGTTTCTTTGCCTTTATCTGTTATAATTATGTTTCTGCTTATTCGGTTTTCCGAACCGATTTCCCTATATTGGATGGGAGAACCTCGTACCGCAAGTATGATTCGTATTATGGCGCTCTCTATTCCGTTAAGTGCCGTACATGCATGTATCAACGGATATTTTTATGGTCTGAAAAAGGCCTCCGTTCCCGCTATCTCACAAATTACAGAACAATATTTTCGTGTAATTACCGTTTATCTCTGTAGTTCCTTCTATCTTTCCAAAGGACAAATTCCTCCGTTACAAATCACCGTAGTCGGTCTTTTGGCAGGCGAATTTATATCTACCCTGTTAACAATCTTTTTCTTTCTAAATACAGAAAATCAAAAGAAAAAGGCAGGTTCTGCACCCGCCTGTAACTTAACATATCAACCATTTCTTGCCATGGTATTACCGTTGATAGCCAATCGTGTAACGATAAATGCTTTAATGAGCTACGAAACCGTATCTCTCCCGGCCGCGCTACGTCAATTCGGATATGATAATACAACTGCATTAAGTGTTTACGGCGTATTAACCGGCATGGCGCTTCCTCTGCTCTTTTTCCCAAATGCGGTCACCGGCTCCATCGCCGTACTTTTACTTCCTTTGATTTCTGAAGAAACCGCAAAAGGAAATACAAAAGAGGTTCGCAAACTCACCTTAAAAACCATTCAATACTGCGGGCTTCTGGGTTTTGCTTTTATGTTTATTTTTTTACTATTCGGCAACACCTTAGGCACACACCTCTTTCACAGCCGGCTGGCCGGCATCTACATCACAGGATTAAGTTTTATTTGTCCTTTTCTTTATTTAAATAATACCCTATCCGCCATCTTGCAGGGCATGGGTAAGGTCATTTTACTCTTTTTTATTAATGTTACAGCCTTAATAATTCGTCTCTTTTTTGTTTTTATACTGGTTCCGCATAAGGGGATGAAAGGTTACTTATGGGGACTATTAACAAGCCAAATATTTACTGCCATTACCTATATCACAGTTCTTTCTTTTAAAAAAAACTTGCGCGTAAAACCATGAAGTGGTAATCTGTTTTTTGTGAAATCTTTTCACAAAGGAGGAAATACCCATGAGTTTTGAATTTATACACAAATTGCCTACTCCCGAGGAAATCAAGGAACAATATGCCCTGCCAAAGGAACTTGCACAAATTAAGGCAATTCGTGATGCTGAAATTGCAGATGTAATTACCGGTAAAAGCAATAAATTTTTGGTCATTATCGGGCCTTGCTCTGCCGACAACGAAGATTCTGTTTGCGACTATGTAAACCGTCTTGCAAAGATTAATGACAAGGTTAAAGATAAATTGATTCTGATTCCTCGTATTTATACCAACAAGCCCCGCACCACAGGCGAAGGATATAAAGGAATCGTACATCAACCGGATCCGGAGAAAAAACCCGACTTTTTAGCAGGCCTTATTGCCATGCGTAAAATGCATATTCGTGCACTCTCCGAAACAGGTCTCAGTGCAGCAGATGAAATGCTTTATCCCGAAAACTGGATGTATGTATCAGATATACTTTCCTACGTAGCCATCGGAGCACGCTCTGTAGAGGATCAACAACATCGTTTAACTGTAAGCGGTTTTGATGTTGCTGCAGGTATGAAAAATCCTACCAGCGGTGATTTCTCCGTAATGCTTAACTCCGTTTATGCAGCACAGCATCCGCACTCTTTCATTTATCGCGGCTACGAAGTTCAGACTACCGGTAACCAACTGGCTCATACCGTACTTCGCGGTGCCAATAACAAGCATGGCCAGAATTTGCCAAACTATCACTACGAAGACTTAATTCGACTTTTCGACATGTATGAAAAGATGAATTTGAAAAATCCTGCTTGCATTATTGATTCTAACCACTCTAACTCAAACAAGCAGTATGAGCAGCAAATTCGTATTGTGAAAGAAGTTATGCATAGCCGTAAATTAAGTTCAGATATTCATCATTTGGTGAAAGGTGTCATGGTAGAAAGTTATATCGAACCGGGTTGCCAGAAAGTAGGCGGCGGTATCTATGGAAAATCCATCACCGATCCTTGCTTAGGTTGGGAAGAAACAGAAAAACTCATCTATGCACTTGCAGAATTTGAGTAAACACCAAATATAATTTTTAATAAAACAAATAATAAAGACTCATCCGCGAGGATGAGTCTCTGCATATACTTCTCTAATATGGTTTCCTGTTAATGTAGCGTATACCTGTGTCGTGGCAATATCCGAATGTCCCATCATTTCCTGTACACTCCTTAAATCAGCACCGTTCTCTACCAAATGTGCCGCAAAAGAATGTCTCAGTGTGTGTGGTGTAATATCTTCATCAATACCTGCTCTTTTAGCATAAGCTTTAATTAATTTCCAGAATCCTTGTCTGCTCATAGCCTGTCCCGAACAATTAACAAACAATTCCGACGCTTCGTAGTCCATCAAAAGTGCTTCTCTTCCTTGCTCCAAATAACGCGCAAGTGCCTTTTTAGCTTTATTACCAAAAGGAATCATTCTTTCCTTACTTCCGTCTTTACACTTCAGGACGCTCATTTGCATATTTAAATCATGCATTTTTAAATTAACAAGTTCAGATACACGAATTCCTGTAGCATACATAAGTTCCAACATGGCACGATCTCTGAGTTCTTTCGGAGTATCTGCATGTGGCTGCTCCACCAAACGTGCAGCCTCTTCGATACTAAGAATTCCTGGAAGCTTCTTCTCTACCTTGGGTGCATGAATCACATCTGAAATATCATTAGACACTTTCTTTTCTTTCATTAAATAGTGATAAAATGCTTTTATAGATGCAATATTTCTGGAAATAGTCGCAGCTTTAAAATTTTTAACCTCCAAGTAACCTACAAAAGACTTCAAATCATCTTCTGTCACTTCCTGCACGGTGGTCCTTCCTATAGTCTTCATGTACTCGGACCATTTCTTTAAAT
>JAZNQI010000121.1:0-35796 GCA_045590095.1 Acetatifactor sp.
TTCTCAAATGCAGGTAAATAGGTTTCCCACAAATCCTTATCATTTACTACTGCGTCAAAATGATGACGGTCAGCTTCCGGACCTGAATGTACAGCAAAATGCTTTGCACAAGCAGCTGCCTTTAAATATTCTCCATCACCCTGTAAACCGTCTACAAACGCTTCACCTAATTCACCGGTAAGATACGGGTCCTCACCATAGGTCTCATGACCACGTCCCCATCTGGGATCGCGGAAGATATTTACGTTGGGAGACCAGAAAGTCAATCCCTTATAAATATCTCTATCTTCCTGGGAAGCATATGCATTGTACTTTGCACGACCTTCCACACTGATTACATTACCGATTTCTTTTAATAAATCCTTATCAAATGATGCTGCTATACCGATAGCCTGAGGAAAGCTGGTAGCTACACCCGCTCTCGCAACACCGTGCAAACCTTCATTCCACCAGTTGTATGCAGGTACATTCAATCTGGGAATGGCAGGTGCATCATAACGAAGCTGGGATGCCTTCTCCTCTACAGTCATTTGTGCTACTAATTCTTTCGCGCGTCTCTTTGCCTCTTCTCTATTTCTCACAGCAAAAACCTCCCTCGAGTTAATTTCATACATGCAAAAAACAGTCTTCTCCGACTTTATTTTCATAATACCGAAAAGACTGTTTTTTGACTTATCACTTTATGCTATTTTGATGCCAAGTATTGCTAGATTTTGCTATTTTATTTCAGTATTTCACACAAACTTCTGTGCGCCAGTTCGTAAGCAATAGCGCCTTTCTTTTCTTCCAGCTTTTCTACTGCTTTTCCCTGCATATCTTCTTCACGTTCCAACTGAGCAAGACCTGCGAAATTGGTTAAGTGGGGCTCTAAACTGAGGAACCCTTCGAATCCTCTGTCTTCCATGAGACTTAAAATAATGGCAACCTGACCATCACCCTTTCCTGCAGGTACCACTTCACCGTTTTCCCACATTGCATCCTTAATGTGGAAATAGTGGATATAGTTCTTTAACATCTCATAAGCTTCCATGGTATCCTGTCTGCACTGTACAAAGTTTGCAAAGTCAAAGATACACTTGAAGTTTTCGCCATAGAACTGTTCCATTAAATCCTTACAGCCTAAAGCATCCTCGCCATAGATACCCTTCTCGTTTTCATGAAGGAGCACCACGCCCTGCTGCCTTGCATAATCCACCATGCGTGCCATACGCGCCAGCACTTCCTCACGATATACTGCCTTGTCGCAATCATGGGGCAGATAGAAGCTGAACATTCTGATGTAAGGAGTTTCAAAGAATTTTGCCAGCTCCACTACATGCTTGAACTTCTCAAAATGAGGCTCAAAATCGTCGTTAATACCGATTTTTCCAATAGGAGAACCCAGCGCAGAAACCTTCACCCCCTGTGCGTCCATGCGCGCCTTAAAATCCGCCGCATTTTCCATGGTCATGTCCGCCACATTAATGCCATCAGCGCCGCGAAGCTCAATGTACTTCTGGTTAAGCTCTGCAAGCACCTGTAACTGCACATCCAAATCTCTGTGAATTTCATCCGCAAAGCCTGTTATCTTACATGTATCCAACATCTATTAATCCTCCTAATTCTTACCGTAAATACGCAACAGCAGCCAAATAGTGTCGGCCACATCATCTAGTTCAATGGCAAACTTCTTGCCTGTCTGCAAACAAGTATAAAAATCTTTAATCGCAGTCAAATGTCCCATGCCCCAATGGCTCTTGCCCAAACGCTTTTGGTCACTAAAACTGCGCATTTTAGCTTCACCGTCCACAAATGACGTAACCAAATCCTCTTCAATT
Source organism: Acetatifactor sp. (assembly GCA_045590095.1). GTDB lineage: Bacteria > Bacillota > Clostridia > Lachnospirales > Lachnospiraceae > Acetatifactor. Next base: position 1,818 of record JAZNQI010000121.1, read on the forward strand.
CGCACTCTGCCCTTTTCACACTCCAGTTCAATAAGAGGAGGTACATCCTTCACATAACCGGTTGTTACATAGAAACTTGCTCTTGCTCTGGGATAAGTAATATGTGCAGCCACCAAATCTTCTACTTCAATATCTTCCGGCAAGTGCAATTTATCCTTTACCGACTTTACGCTAAGAGGTTTCTCCTTGATAAAATACTGCATCAAATCCAAAGTATGAATAGCCTGATTCATCAAAGCTCCGCCACCCTCCGTAGCCAGTTTTCCGCGCCAGTTACTGGAGTAATAATAATCCTCATCCCTATGCCAGGTCACAATGCCTCTCACACCTAATACACGCCCGTATTTGCCTGATTCCAGTTCCTTTTTTACGAACTGAACACTGTCATTATATCTGTTTTGGAAGCAAATTCCCAAGCGGGAGGTAATCTTCTTTTGAGCCAAAGTTCTCTGTAAAAAGTCCCACTGCTCCTCATCAATCACAGGCGGCTTCTCCATAAACACATGGGTCCCCACCTTAAGTGCTGCCACCGCCATCGGCACATGCAAATGATGGGGCGTGCATATATGTAATACATCAATCTGCTCTGAACACAGCATGGCACCTAAGCTGGAATAAGCCTTTGCCCCATACTTCTCTGCCAGCTCTGTTGCCTTTTCCGGTACAATATCAGCCACTGCTGTAAGTGAACCGGGCATAATCTCCTGAATAGCCTTGGCATGGACCTGCGCCACGCCACCGCAACCTACAATCCCACAACGCATTCTGTCACCCCTTTTCTCAGGTTCCGTAACTACCTTCTGTATCAAATACCGTTCCCACTACATTTGTTTTTTTCTTTGATGATGCTCTGCGTGCATTTAACTCCTGCAGGAAAAGCTCTTCATCAAAGGGTATTTCTATTGTTTTGCCTAACCAGCTGGATAAATGCATAGCATTGGATAAGGTAAGCCCCCGAATACCTTCCACGCCGTTTGCCACCAGCTTTTCTCCGCGCAAAATCGCTCCTGCAAAGGCACGAAGCACGCCCACATGCTGAGGATTTTCTCCGTCAGTTTCTACTTCCACCCATTCGCCTTCCGGCTTCGCAAAGCCTTCTTTGGTGGTAAAGCAGAATTCTCTTTCATTTTGCTTCATCTCAAACATGGAAATTTTGCCATGTTCACATACAATTTTAGCACGCTCGAGAGATACTTCAAAACGATTGGTTCCCGGTGCATCACCCGTAGAAGTCACAAATACACCTGTAGCGCCGTTTTCATATTCCAAGTATGCTGTCACATCATCTTCTACTTCAATATTATGCCACTTTCCTTCATGGCAGAACGCCCTGACACTAATGGGCATACCGCAAATCCATTGCAATAAATCCAGATTGTGCGGGCACTGGTTTAACAATACACCGCCCCCTTCTCCGTCCCAGGTGGCTCTCCAATCTCCGGAATCATAATACGCCTGTGAACGATACCAGTCCGTAATCAACCAGTTCACACGCTTAATCTGACCATACTTTCCGCTATGTACCAGTTCATGCATTTTGCGATAAATATGATCCGTTCTCTGATTGAACATCATGCCAAACACTACATTGTGCTTTTCTGCCGCCTCATTCATTTCACGAACCTGTTTGGTATATACGCCTGCCGGCTTTTCGCACATAACATGCAAGCCTTTTTCCATAGCCTGTATTACCAAACCCGGATGTGCATAGTGAGGTGTTGCAATCAAGACTGCATCCACCAGACCGCTGTCCATCAAGCTTTCCGCATCGGCAAACACGGTCACATCCTCCGGCAGATTTTCCTTTGCCCATTCACGGCGCACTTCCTTTACATCAGCCACAGCAGTAAGCACCATATCTTCCACTTTCCCCTGAACAATGCTTTTACTATGACCGCTTCCCATATTACCGATACCGATAATACCCAGTCTTACTTTTTCCATGCCATATCCTCCGAAATACCTCTATATGCTGGTGTTATATCTTGGTAATCGGCGCTTAATATCCTCCCGCAGGACGCTCTCGCTCCGTGAAAGAACGTAGCGGGTGCTAAGCTCATGACGAAACTCCGTTTCGTCTTAAAACTTCGCTAAGCACCGGCGTTTTTCAAGACCTTGCTTGTAGGACATTAAGCGCTTGATTATCCTATACATAACACTAGCATAACACGCTTCATTTACAATTTGAATTGTAAATATGTTATGAAATATTGCAAATATCGCCCTGTTTTGTTATATTATTGTCAAGCAACAAAACAACCACTCAACGCAAAGTTCCCATCTGGGACTTTCGTACTATAAAAGGAGCCTTTTTATGAGCAATATCACACAAAATACTTCCTCACACCATTCCACTGTCCCCAGCCATCGTTACATACAACACTCAACCACCCATGAACCCTATACGGATTATGGCATCCATTATCATGAGTATTATGAATTGTATTACTTTGTGGAAGGAGATGTGGACTACATGGTGGAAGGCAAAGAATATCACCTGACCCCTCACAGTCTGCTACTGCTCTCTCCCTATTCTTTTCATGGTGTCCGGGTCAATTCCAACGTCCCCTACACTCGCTATTTCTTGTACTTTACTCCGGAGGTACTGGCTCCCGAACAGCGAAAACTCCTGCTTTCGTGTTTTCCGGACAATCAAAAAAACTCCCCAAAGGAAGTCTTTTACGAACATACTGAAAACTATAATCTTTTGGTTTATTTGGAAAATCTGGTTGCATCGCAGACACAGCCGGTCGGTGTACGTAACCACTATTTTGACATATATACCAGTGCTTTGCTTGCCCAAATCAACTTAATGAGTCAGGCACTTCGCCCCTCCCCTGTAACCACCACCAGTTCCCAGACCATTTCCGATATTTTGGACTATATTAATGACCATTTAAGCGAAAATATTACCTTGGATCTCTTGTCCGAGCGCTTCTTTATCAGCAAACATTACCTAAATCGCGCTTTCAAAAAAGCCACCGGCACCACGGTTATCGACTATGTCATATACAAACGTACCATTCACGCACGTCAGCTCCTTTACAATGGTCTGAGCGCAACAGAAGCCGGACTTGCATCCGGCTTCCATGATTATTCTTCTTTTTATCGTGCTTACAAAAAAACTTTTGATTGCAGTCCGAAACTGGACAGACGAAGCTAAACAGATAGTGAAATCAATCATTCATATCTCCGAGTATCTTCTCCTATAGGTCCCCACATCCGCGCATTCGCTTCACCAATGCATGCCATATACTGTTCCCTGACACGCGCCAAAACTTCGTCCACATTAGTGTCTGCATAAAATCTCCAAAGGAAAGGCTCAGCTATATCCAAATTCGGTACCATCTCGTGATATGTAATCATTCCCTTTGAAACCATCATAGTAAGTGTTTCATTGATTGCTCTGGAATCGAAGATACCGTCACGATAATAGCTGAAGTCAACGTAGTTTTCATATCCGGGAACATCGTCTGTATACAAGTTGTATGCGAAAGCAATCTTCCACGCTCTGTCTGCGTCGTAGCATCCGGGGATAGCTACAGGATTGTTATACCATTGGTTGACGTAATCCGTAGCAGCCGGTCCTTTAGGAAACATAACAAAACCAACGTCGTCAGTCATCTCCGTCAGCCAACCATATGAATATCCACAGTAAGCATCGTCTACCACAAAAGCACATTCTCCGTCTACAAACGCACTCTTATAATAATCCCATTGGGCATCGGTAGGTCTTACAAGTGCATAGTCATGAAAACATGCAGTTATCCACTTCAATGCTAAAACAGTATTAGGATCTTCAAACATATATTTATACATGCCATTTTCCAAGCCTACATATTCAGAAGCATTTGAGAAAACTGCCGAACTTACAGGCATACTATAATTAGCATCGAAACCATACACATCTATCACACCATCATTATCGATATCACGTTGTACTTTATCCATCATATCCGTCCAAGCCTGCCATGTCCATGTACCATTCGCCTGCATATCATAGATACTTTCCGGATTAATACCTGCTTCTTCCAACAATCTCTTATTGAAGTATACACCGGTTCTCGGTTCGGAGTATCCTCTATACATTGCGTATGTACTGTCCAGGAGAGTGTACTGTTCATGGATCTTATTTCGTTGGAATTCCGGTTCAGAGAAATCTAAACAATCCAGCGTATTAAGATCATACAATAAGCCCTGATACATAGCCGCAACAACAGCCGGGTCTTGTCGAAGTACAAACAAATAATTCTTATCATCTCCCCCGGTAGTCACATAATCTATAAAATCAACCGGCACAGAACCCCAATCAGAAATAGCCATCTGCTTAATTGTAAAATTATATGTTTCCTCTATCCTATCAATATATGCTTCTCTTGCTTGCTCATACTCATTGTAAGGAAGTCGGTTCGGATCACTCCACCAGTCACGTACAATTATTTCCATACCGCCGAGGTCGTACGGCATACCTGTTGCCGGATCAATCATAACTTCACCAATAACTGTATCCGGCGTAGGTTCCAATGCAATTACCGGTGTTGGTTCTAATATGGGTGCAGATGTAGGTTCTGGTGCAGGCTCCTTCGTAGGCATCGGTGCGGGTTCTGAATCAAACACCGGCGCAGGCTCCTTCGTGGGCATCGGTGCGGGTTCTGAATCAAACACCGGTGCAGGCTCCTTCGTAGGCGTCGGTGCGGGTTCCAATATGGGCGTCGGCATGGATTTATCCGCTTCCACATTAACAACTACTTGTTCATAAGACCCTGCTTCCTCTTTTTTCTGCGACTCTTCTAAAGCTGCCGCCGCTTTCGCATTATCTTTTTTGTCATCTTTAACATTTTCTGTTATATCTCTCGCTTTATCCTCGAGAGAATTCTCTGAATCTCCACAAGCACTCAGTACACTTGCCACCATACTGCAAGTTAATAACATTGTTATAATTTTTTTCTTCATTTGTAATCTCTCCTTGCCGTATCTTCATATACACTTTATTTATCTAATATTTTTATTGTATCATTATATTACACAACTTTCAACTTGTTTATCGAAAACCCTTCCACTAAATAGTCCTGTCAAAAATCTTCTATATAATAACAAGGGAGCGTTGCAGCCGCTCCCTCAGGTTCATGATATTATTTTATGATATCGTTTTATGATATTGTTTTACGACGTCCTCGCTATAGATTATTTGTTTGCTTCGTCAATCCAAGCTTTATAGGTATCTCTTACACCATCCAAAACAGCTGCCACGTCTGTATAAGCATTGAATCTCCAAAGAAATGGTTCATTCAGATCCAAATTAGGAACCAGATTATGATAGGTAACCATACCCTTATCCATCATCATCATGATAGTTTCATCAATCGATCTATCATCAAAAATGCCATTTCGATAGTAAGTCATATCCACATACGCTTCAAATCCCGGCACTTCATCCGTATACAAGTCATAGGCAAAAGCAATCTTCCAAGCTCTGTCTGCATCATAGCATGCCGGAATGGCCACCGGATTGTTATTCCAACAGTTGGTATAATCGGTCGCAGCAGGTCCTTTAGGGAACATGACAAATCCGACATCTCCGTTCTGCGCATCCGGCATATCTTGTAACCATCCGCCTGCCATACCGCAATAAGCATCCTCAGGCAAAAATACACATTCTGCATTCATAAATGCCTCTTTGTAATAGTCCCACTGTGCATCATCAGGTCTTACCAAAGCATAATCATGAAAACATGCTGTCATCCACTGCAACGGCAAAACAGTATTCGGATCCTCGAATTTATACACATACTTACCATTTTCTAAACCCACATATTCAGAGGCATTGGAATATACAGCCGCATTGATCGGAACACTATAGTTGGCATCAAAACCGTATATATCAATAACACCATCATTATTGACATCCCGCTGTACCTTTGCCATAATATCCGTCCACACTTGCCATGTCCAGGTTCCGTCTGCCTGCATATCATATATACTATCCGGATCAATACCTGCTTCTATTAACAAACGCTTATTAAAGAATATACCTGTACGCGGCTCTGAAGGGCCGGCCGCCATGCAATTGATTCTACCGTTTGTAACATATTGCTCGTGAACCTTATTTTTTTGAAATTTTTCATCAGTAAAGTCCAGACAACCCAACGTACTAAGATCATACATTAATCCTTGAGACATCGCCGCAGTAACTGCAGGATCATCACGAAGAGTAAATACGTAGTTAGTATCGTCACCGCCGGTAGTAACATAATCTACGAAATCCATGGGTGACGATGCCCAGTCTGAAATTGCCATTTGAGTAATCTTGAAGTTATAGGCTTCCTCAATCCACTCAATATATTCTTCTCGCGCCTCTTCATAATCATTTGTCGGCTCATAATCAGGATTACTCCACCAGTCACGGACAATAATTTCCATACCACCGAGATCATAAGGCTTTCCCGTTGCAGGATCAAGAAGAAGGTAAGATTCCCATGGCACCTCTTCCTCTATGATCTCTCCGGGCATTTCCGGCGTGGGTTCTGCAACCGCTACTGTAGTCCCCGTCCAAGGATCATAAGTCCAAGGTTCCTCTTCCCAAATCGTTCCTGCTAATATTGATTCGACCTCCTTTTTTGCAGAGGCTTTATCATTGTCACCTTTGTCGTCGTCTTTGTCGTCGTCTTTGTCGTCCTCTTCATCATCAGCATCTTCTGTTTTATCCTTTTTTCTTGACGAATCCTCTGTATCACCACATGCACTCAGCATACCTGCTACCATACTACATGTTAACAAAACTGCCACAAGCTTCTTTTTCATCATTAGTTCCTCCTGAAATATTTTGTATAACTTCTTCTTTACAAAAATCATTCACCATGATAAAAAGAGGGAATTAACCCCTCTTGAACAAGGGAGCCAAAATAGTCTTTATCTGCTTTTTGATAAACTCTCTTTCCTCATCCTTTACCAGAAAATATATATAGGATTCTAACACAAAGTCCACTGTCAGTCCACGTCCAACTATCTTGAAATTCACATATCCTCTGTCAATATATTCCCCGATTTGTTCGTTGGAAATGAAAGCAGGGCGTTTTTTACATTCCGCAAATACACGCGGAGTAGACTTGTTCGGACATTGGAAATGGCTTTTCATATCATTTTCCAACTGTGCCCTTGCCTCATCCCGATAATGCTGTGTACGCATAGGACATCTGGGATAGCAAATTTCGTTTACCAAAATCTCTATCTTGTCCGCGTAAGGTTCCAACTCCTTTAATACCGTCTCATCATGATTCAAATCATAATCCAGTACTACCAAATGGTAATCCTTCTCCAATTCCTCTTTAATCCCCTGCAAGTCCGTCTTGCGCTTGGTCGTTGAGGAAATAATAGGGTAATCCGGATAATTTTTGCGAATATAATCCTCCAGGCAATCACGATTTACCAATACCTGATTGAAACCGTTATGTGCACCTTCCATTATCTTATTACAATAACCATCTTCCAGATGCTTTTCTTCCAACAAAGAGTTTGTCCATGTAAAACGTACCGGCACACCCAAATCATTGTATGCTTTTACTATCTTATTTCTGTCTTCGTCTGAAATACTGCCAAAAACCGAACGACCGCCATTCCAAATCGCCCCCGGAAAAGTACCGTACACAGAAGCCACCTTGTAACCGTCACGAAACTTCTCCGGATATTGCTTCATCAAATTCAGCAGAACAATATTCAAATATCTGTGCGAACACAATCCCGGCAAATGCCAATAAATCTCTTTTTTTTGTTTCATTTTTGCTCCTTTAACAGTAATCTCCGTAAATATTCAATGAGGTGTCACAAAACTATGATTGATTATACAATAGGGTGGTCTACCCTCATTGTAGTTAGTCTCTACGGCCACTTAGCCGGTCTGGGCTTATTCACCGTTATAATTCTATTTGCAGACAAATTATTCAAAAGTAAAATACGTGCCTGTCCCTGATATTCCGGTCTAACCAGATAATGACAATAAGTTTCTACCAAAGAGAAAATATTTGCGGTTCTTCCCTCTAATTTAAAGTGATGGAAGCCCATAGGTACATATTTCTCCCAAATATCATCGGGCGAAATGTAAGTACTGTAACCCTGAATAGTATGAATACAGTTAAATTCGCCATATTCACAATACCAATGTTCCAAAGGAATCTGCTTGTCCGCAGGTAGTTTGCGGTTTTTCTGCATAATTTTCTGGTTCTTGGCAATATTTTCATAATGCTTACCACGTCTGGGACAATTAGGAATACACAGAGTATTTGCCAAAAGCTCGCATCTGCCCTTATCTTCAATCTTTGAAAGTGATTCAAAATCATTATTAAAGTTGTAGTCCAAAACTACAAGATAATAAGGTTTCTTAAGTTCCTCATTTACTAAATCAATGTCTCTGATTTCCTTACAGGTAGAACTGTTTAACTTAAAGCTTGGATAGTTTTCCCGAATATATTTCTCCAAAACAGGTGAAAAAATCATTACCTCGTTCATGCCATTATCAGCCTGCTGTAAGCAGAAATTACACCAAGGATCCTTACAATCCTCTTCGTTTAAAAGCATATTTGTATAGGTATAACGCACCGGAATTCCCTTGCTATTAATGGTTTTAATAACATTCTTTACAAACCCCTCATCGCACTGGTCATAATTTGACGGACGACCGCCATTCCATAACGAAGAAGGGAATTCTCCAAAGAAAGAGGCAATCTTGAGACCCTCTCTAAACCATTCCGGTTTTTGCTCCATAAGACTTAAAATCAACATATTCAACGGGAAATTATAACGCAAACCCGGTAAGTGAAAATTTACTTCCATTTCTCTTTTCCTTTCGTTTCGCAAAATATCTAAATTAGTTATGCTTCATAAGACAGTTTTGTAAAGAGTGCCGATGTTCCGTCCGCAACTTCTGCAATTGCAAAAATACCCACACAGCAACCCACAAATCCGCCTGCCACCTCAGTGGAAAGTTTACGCACATCGATATTGTCTGCAAGAACTGTTTCCTTGCCGTCAACACAAATAGCTACAGATGCCTTCAACAAATCTACCTTCAATTTTAATGTTACAAATTCGGAAGAAACATCTGCACCGCCAAGACGGATATCTTCATTGTTTTCGCACATAATCACCTGAACCTTACCATCGGAAACTTCAGCAACTAAATGGTATTCATTGTTCTGAATCAATACAAGACCGGCTTTCTTATCCGCTGTTATTCCTTTAACAGAAACTTCAGTAGTAACTTCAAATTGATGGTGTTGCTGTCTAATCGCTACAAAAGAAGGACTTGCCTGCTCTTTCAAAGTAGTCGTATCATATTTCAACTTTAATCCTTCGGCTTTTGCCAAAGAATACATATCATCTTTAGGGTTACGAAGCATTAAGAATTCATCACCCAAAACTTCCATATTGGCAAAGTCATAGATTCTGTTGCTACCCGGAACACAAGTCTTGTGGTTTGTTCTGCAAGTATACGAATTCGGATCTTCCTCCGGTTTCCACTCCGGCAAATCAATCTCTACGGTTTCTGTAAGAATACCAACACCGGGATTTACTACCGGCCAATCATTCTCCCAGGTTACCTTCGCAAGGAAGGTTTCACGTCCCATGGTGGTAAATCCTTCCAAAGGTCTTACCGCCAACATAGTCATATACCACTCTCCGTTAGGTGTTTCAATTAAATCTGCATGACCCACATATTTAATAGGATAATCAAATCCTAAATGTCTGTGTGTTAAAATAGGGTTGCAGAAATTATTCTCATAAGGACCCCAAATATTTTTACTTCTGCAGATGGTCACTGCATGCTCCGGACCTGTACCGCCTTCTGCATGCATAATGTAGTAATAGTCACCCTTTTTGTAGATATGGGGACCTTCCGGCCAATGCACACCCTTCATGGCACCATTCCAAACATTTTTATGCTCGCCTACAAGCTTCATGGTATTAATATCTAATTCCTGCATCCAGATGTACCAGTCTCCGTTGTACTTTACTCCATCCGGATTGGGGTGAGTACCGATATAATAACACTTGCCGTCATCATCAAAGAAAAGGCTGGGGTCAATACCGTCAGCACCTTCAATATAGTAAGGTTCTGACCAAGGGCCTTCCGGATTGGTTGCAGTTACAATATAGTTTCCTCCGTAGGAAACATTGGTACAAATCACATAGAAAGTACCTTTATGATAGCGAATGGTGGGTGCAAACAAACCTTGGGAATGTCCTGCATTCGGCAGAGGAAGCTGTGAATTCCTATCCATCACATTTCCGATTTGTTCCCAATGTACCAAATCCTTACTATGCATCAGAGAAAGTCCAGGAAAATAAGCAAATGTGGAATTAATCAAATAATAATCTTCGCCTACGGCGCAAATAGAAGGGTCCGGATAAAATCCAGGCATAATAGGGTTTTTCGCAATCACTGTCATAAAAATACTCTCCATTCATTTTATTCAATAAAGAGGGGGTGGCGCCCGGAAAACACCACCCCCACTAATTCAAAATATTTATTTAACTAAGCTATCACTAAAAATTAGTTGTTAGCTGCGTCGATGTACTCGTTGTAAGGAACTCTAATAGCTTCAAGAACTGCAGTTACATCGGTATTAGCATTCTGACCAAACTTCCACTGGAAAGGTTCGCCCATATCCAAGCTAGGAATTAAACCATGGTAAGAAATCATACCCTTGCTGATCATCATGGTAAGAGTTTCATCAATTGCTCTGAAGTCGAAGCTACCGTTACGATACTGGCTGAAGTCTACATAGTCTTCGTATCCAGGTACGTCACTGGTATATAAGTCATATGCAAAAGCGATCTTCCAAGCTCTGTCTTCATCGTAGCATCCAGGGATAGCTGTAGGGTTGTTAGACCAAAGGTTGGTGTAATCAGAAGCCTGAGGTCCCTTAGGGAACATAACGAAACCGATTTCGTCAGTCATTTCAGCGGTAATCCAACCACCTTCGTTTGCACAGTAAGCATCTTCAGGCATGAATGCACATTCGCCATTCATGAATGCCTGCTTGTAGTAATCCCACTGAGCATCAGCAGGTCTTACAAGAGCGTAGTTCTTGAGGGTGTCTGCCATCCATTCAAGAGCTTCAACAGTTGCAGGATCTTCGAACTTATAAACGTACTTGCCGTTTTCCATACCTACGAATTCAGAACCGTTTGAGTAAACAGCTGCACATACAGGCATACCATAGTTAGCGTCGAAACCGTAAACATCGATAACACCATCGCTGTCGATATCTCTCTGAACCTTAACCATTAAATCTACCCATGCATCCCAAGTCCAAGTTCCATCCTTCTGCATATCATAAATGCTTTCAGGATCGATACCAGCTTCTTCTAACAATCTCTTGTTGAAGTACATACCGGTACGAGGCTCTGAATAGCCCATGTACATACAGTGAATCTTGTCACCGGTTGAGAACTGCTCATGAAGCTTGTTGCTCTGGAACTTAGCTTCAGAGAAGTCTAAACAATCAAGTGTGCTAAGATCATACATCAAGCCCTGAGACATAGCTGAGGTAGTTGCAGGATCTTCACGAAGAATAAATACATAGTTAACATCATCACCGCCGGTGGTTACGTAATCTACGAAATCTGCAGGAGCTGATGCCCAGTCAGAAATAGCCATCTGCTTAATGGTGAAGTTATATGTAGCTTCAAGTTCGTCAATATAATCAGCTTTTGCCTGCTGGAACTCGTTCTGAGGTTCTGCGTCAGGGTTTGACCACCAGTCACGAACGATGATTTCCATACCGCCAAGGTCATAAGCCTTACCTGTTGCAGGGTCAATCAATACTGTAGAAGTAGGAACATCTTCGCCGCCATCGCCACCTTCGCCGCCAGCGCCGCCTTCGCCGCCAGCGTTGCCAGCGTCACCAGAACCGCCTTCATTACCTGCAGGAGCAGGAGTAGCAGTAGCTTCAGCGCCGTCTTCACCGCCGCCACAAGCTAAAAGACCAACAGACATAACTGTTGCTAAAGAAGCTGCCATCAGCTTTTTAAACATCTTACTTTTCATTTTTCATCCTCCTTAATCGTATATATCAACTACTCATCGTTCATAAAGCTCATCTTCCGGGTGCTCTATGGATTTTCGTTTTCAATATCGAGATTATTATAGCACATACATTCACATTGTGCAATTACAAATCAAAATTTTCTAAAAAAACCGTTATTTTTGTGCTATTTGCACATAAATCATCTTTCAATTTTTTTACATTATGCAGTAAAATTGAGCATTTTTACATCTTAATACCACTACTACTGATACTTTCTACGAAAGCTTTCTGAGCAAACAAGTACAAAATAATCAACGGCAGGATGAACATCAAGGTACCGGTTGCCAAAATACAGTTAGAATATGCAACGGAAATAGATGTCGCTTCACCCAATACACGCATCATGTATGCGCCCAAGGTATCTACCAATCTCGCCAAACCTGTACTTAACAGCTTGGTTGTTCCAAGGAACAATTTAGAGTAGAAACCGTCTGTCCACTGCCATACAAATGCAAACAGGAAACATGAGGTAATAATCGGTTTACCCTGAGGAAGCATAATTCTGATAAATGTTTTCAAAGTACCACAGCCATCTACATATGCCGCTTCTTCCAAATCACCGGGTACGGTACGGAAGAACTGACGGATCATAAATATGTACAGACCGTTTTTCAGACCCATACAGGTCGCACTCATCATGTAATACGGTATTACCTTACCACTTAAGTTTAGTACCTCACCGGTCGTTGCCTTGAAAATACCGAACACATCAAAGAATTTGAAGTGCAAATGCAAGGAACTGGAAATTGTCTGTGGCGGCACTAATATCAATAGCATTACGCAGGCAAACCAGAACTTCTTAAAGGGGAACTGGAATCTTGCAAAACCATATCCAACCAAGGTACACACTATAATCTGCAGAACTGCTATTGTTAATGCAATGGTAGCAGAATTAATCAATGCATTCTTGTAATCCAAAAGTTCAGGATCCGCAACCAATTTATAGTTTTCTGTAGTAAAGTGCTCCGGAACAGAAATAACAATAGGATTGTACAAGTCTTCTTCCGGCATGAAACTTACGGAAATCTTATTCAGAATCGGTTGTAAAATCAAGAAACACATACCAAACAACAAGATAAATCTACAAAGGCTGAGTCCCCAGCTCATAAAGGTTTTCTTCAAAAGATAACCTTCTGATTTACGGTTTCTCTCCCAAAAATCATGATATTTCTTTACTTTTACTTTAGTCATAGTAGTATACCCCCTTCGAAATAATAAACGAAGTAATTCCAACATACACTATTACAATCAGGAAGTAAACCCATGACATAGCCGATGCAAATCCATATTGTAACTGTGAAACCATTACATTTGTTATCTTATCGATAACCTGATTATCACTTCTCATACAGAAGTCGATAATTGTGTATATCCAGTTTACTAAGAGCAAACCACTAACCATAGGGAATGTGATTTTCCAAAGACTCTCCCACTTAGTACATCCTTCAATACTTGCAGCTTCGTACATACTGCTCGGAATTGTCTGTAAACCGGAAAGGAAAATAATAATCTGAATACCTGATGAAATTGCAACATCATAGATATTATCAATAATTTCAAAGACTTTTTCAAAAGCCTTTACACCAACACCTGCTGTTCTCAGCAAATCTTCCACAACAGCAGTTATGCTGATACCTTCTGTGGTCATTTCAATAGTTTCCTGCATTTTTGCCATTAATGCGTTATTGGTTTCCAAACCAAGAATAACACCGGATGACAAAATAACGGGAAGGAAGAATACCGCACGAACCAATGCACGTCCTTTAAACTGCTGATTCAGAATCAACGCAACGAAGAAACTGAATACCATAATCGCCAAGGAGTAAATTAACATTCTGGTCAATTCTTCCACCAATAATCTGTTAAAGCTCTCATCTACAAAGAATGCATTCTTATAATTCTTCATGCCTTCCCAGATGGGATTGTAAACACCTGCTCCGAGTTCCACTGTACAAAAACTCATGTACAGTGACTCGAAAAGGGGTTTTACCATAAACACCAAAAAACCAAAAATGAATGGTGAAATAAACAGATATCCCGATATTGCCTTACGCTTTTGAAGACCAGCCAACTTATTCTTTTGCTTCTTCATAATCATAGCCCTTTCTAACGAAATCTTCTATCAATATAAATTACTTAAATACCTTATAATCTCTTGCAGGAATTACGCCGTCTTCAGTCTGATAATCTTCATAACTGTAATTTACGTAAACCTTTGTTCCGTCTTCATAAACGGTGCAAGATAATCTATTGGTAATATTATCATGGCTAACCATCTTTTGATTAAAGGTATGGCCAAGTTCGGAGTTATATCTATTATAAATGTTCAACATTCTGTCATGCCATACAGCAAAATCAGAACCATAATACTCTGTATACAATGTCTTCTGAAGTGCGAATGCATCTTCTCTCATGAATGTGAAGGATAAGCCTGCACCATACTCCGCAGCATACAGAATTTCATCCACCTCATGTCCACAGATGTTAATCGGGAATCCGGTATAATTTACCATTCCGTGTACTGCCATCTGGTAGAACGGTATAAACTCATCAATCAAGGTATATTTAGCACCTCTTAAGTCCATATTGGTAACAATGTCACTATAAGCAATTGCATAATCATTACCATTGTTGATCATAATATTCATTCCCGCATCAGACATTGCTTTCAACTTTGCTGACTGTTCAGTCATTACAGCATATCTACTGCTGTAATCTTTCCTGTAGAAGTCTGATGAAAGGTCTTTACCCAAGTCCTTAAATGCAGCACCGGTTCCATACTTATTCGCAGCCTCCATAAGATTATCAACCATCTCATGTGCTACATCAGTATGTAACAGGTAGTAGCAATCCAAACCTTCTCTAGCAATATAGGTAATATCACTATACTCCCAAAGTTCTGCTCTTTCTTTACTGATTCTCTTCGCTGCATCTGAATAAGAGAAGAATCCGTCAAATATGTTACTGTCGTATGCATACTGAGTAATACCCTCTAAATACAAATCAACTCCAAGTTCTTTTGAAGCATCTGAAAGATTCTGTAAATCCTTCTTTCCGCCTAATGCTCCGATAGTTTTTACCTTAGAAAGCATCTGCTGGCGAATACCTCCGTTACACCAACCACTCAACTTAACAGACATATTCTTGATACCATCTTCAGTTACCAACTGACGAATCATTTCTTCCGCTTCTTCATAGGTGGTAAGTTTCCAAGGTCTGGAAACGGGTACACCTACAATCTGACGAACCTTATCTACCGCACCTACAATTTCGAACACAACCGGTGTAGCATTGTCAGTATTCATAGTCAAATCAGCACCATACTTATCCAATAGATAATTCTGGTAATTCTTTGCCATATCTACGTAATCATTAGAGTCAATGAAACGATATCTCTGTGTAAGTGTTTCTGCAGGTAATTCTTCCAGGAATACGTAAACCGCACTGTTCGCAATACTACCTACGTCATATTTTTCTCTTACACATACAGAGTATTCAACGTTTGCATAGTTATAAGCTGCATTATCCGATTTGCCGGAAATATTAGCAGTTACAGAACCATAAGGAGCACCTTCTTCCAATACACAAAGGAAGGAAGAATCTCCGTTTGCAATACCGAACGCATTAAAGCTTGATCTGGTATTATGAACTACATATTCACGATGTAATGCATAGTCCCAACCATACATATTGGAATAATATGCTTCCTGAGAAGTCTTTCCGTTATTGAAGTTAATGATTGCACCACCGCCTTCGGGTACTAACATATATCCTTCATCAGTTGTACCGCCTGCGCCAAAGTAAGGCAACGGTGTTACTGAATAAATCGGAGTATCCTCTCTGTAAGTCATTGCATCATAAGGTACTTCTACCACAAGTTCATCACCGTCTAAGCGATAAACGATACTTACACCGAAAATCGGCTTATCAGTGGTCTGTGCTGCATTACTCAATGCACAGTCTGCCTTGTAATCATCCATAGTATAACCGATGGATGCGAAAACTTCTTCAAATGTTTTCTTCAAGTTTTGCTGGGTTTTTGGATTCAGTACGTAAATAACCTGCTCCGCAAGGATGGGATAGTCAGCCAACATCTGTTCCTTCTTATCCTCATCTCTCTTTCTCCAGTTGTTAATATCATACTTGGTATAATAGTCCTTAACGTACTGTGCGTACTTAGGCTCCATTAAGCCAATCCATTTGTCAAAACTCTCAGCGGTCATTACAGGGGGAATATAATATTCTCTTTCCACGTCACCGATTGTGTAATTTACACGAATATAATCAGCGCCCTGTTCGATATCATAAATTCCCTTTGCAATACTGAACGCATAGTTGTTATAAGTGTTTGTCAATCCCGTCTCCAAACTGTAAGTCATTAAGAGAGTGGACTGCATTTTTTCTTTTTCTGATTTTGATGTAATCAACGGGTTCTCAGCCGCATCCGTCGGATTGGAATACCACATTTCTCCGGTATCCTTCACCAAAAGTGTGAACTGTGTGGTCAATGGGTCAAGCGTAAGCAAAAGTTCCTCATTTTCCAAAATCATAGGGTCTTCGGTTCCCTCATATCGTTTAATTTTGATTGCTTCCTCCTCTTCCTTTGTTTCCTGGAAGGTCACAACAAAATATACCGCGCCCAAGATAACAGCACACAAAATAACGGGAAGAGCCCAGCGTTTTACCAGATTCAAAATTGCAGCTCCAATCGCTGATTTCTTTTTTGATTTATCCTTTTTCATTGTTTCTCCTGTCCTCTACTCAACCATTTCTATTTGTAGCTGTTACGCTATAGTCGGAATAGGATTTCCTTACCGATAGATACGAAGTAAGAAATACCCTGTGAAATCATACTAAAGAATAACAATAATATGAAAATCATTACCAACATAGCGAATAAACTTGCAACGGTAAACAAAAGATTCTTGCCCATGGAGTACTCATGTATCTGTCCCATTGCGGCAACAATCAACAACACACACCATACTAAGGAAATAACACCTAACATGCTATAGAATTCTGCTTCGTCTACAGTTACTAAATTACTGAAGAACATAAGTGGAATCTGAATCAAAACATAGGGTGTAAATGCATAACAGGTTGCCATGTATACCTGACCCAGTCTTCCTTTACCATCAAAAAGTGTAGTGAGTGCCCAGTTGCCGATTACCCAAAGAATCAGTGGGAACACCACGCTTCCCAGGTACATAATCATATTAAGTTCTTCCCAATATACATTTATGAAGATAAAACTTGTAAAACGTAATTTAAAAACTCTAACCAATAAGGTTGCAATTAAAATGGTATTTGCAGCAGCATATGTACCACGTTTTTCATGGGTTAAATCCCAGAAACCATCCAAGGGATGAGTAATGCAGTATAGTGCGAACTTCAAAGAACCGATATATCTGTCGAAAGATTCTCTTCTGCTTGTAGTAATCTTCATGTCTGCCTCCTCCCCTATAATCTGAAAATATCAGCGGTTTCAATTTCACGCTTGATTTTCTTTACTTTACCGATTCCGAGCGGAATCAAAATCAATATCAGCAACACAGTAACGATTATACCGATATTCTCTTCTACCCAAATCTTACGATACTGTTGATAAGCCTTTGAATAGTTTTTAGCATCATACTTCAGCTCGAAGTATTCCATAGCTTCTTCATATCTTTCCTGTCTCAGAAGCGCACGACCGATACCGATATATGCCAAATCATAGTTACCGTTTAACACCATTGCATGACGCCATGCTGCTTCAGAAGCCTCATAGTTACCTTCGTCAAACTCTTCCATCGCTTCGTATACAGAGTCACCAAACTCGGTAGTAACAAACATGGTAATACTGCAATCCAAGTTATCTAATACATAGAGTTCATTTCCCATGTGTTCAACTGCTGTAGGCGAATACTGCTTTCTGAAGTAACCTTCCATAGGACCGCCGCCACCAAACGCAAATACTAATTTACCCTGGTCATCATAACCGAACAAACGGCCTCTGTTACTATCCAAGCAAACATATACATCATTATCCAAAACGGTTACATCCAAGAATGCCGAAGGTCCGCTGTACTGTCCGGCAGAACCGATGTACAAGTCACCGGTAACAGGATAATTACCATTTCTTACCAAAATATCATTACCGGTCATATTGATTTTTCTGACCGCTTCTACATTTCCTTCTCTCCATTCTTCTTCTGTATAACCATCGGTACATACATAAATGAATCCTTCCTTGTCGATAAACACATTATCATACTCGGTAGGAACGAAGGATTCCATCTTGTCTCTCTGTGCCTGTGTAGAGAATTTCTTCCACAAATAATCAATCCAGTTAAAGGTTACCTTATTTGCTCCGATAAATCCGGAGAATACACCGTCGTTCTCATATTTTACAAGACCCTTGTTAATACCTTCTGCTACGCAATATACACGTTCTGCAGTATCAATAACAATTTTCTTGGGTTTGAACGGTGTGTTGGGATCCAAGGAAGCATCTACAGGTGCATCAAACTGCATAATGTAGTTCAAATTCTCATCCATCTTAACGATACGGTTGTTGCCGTAATCTGCCACAAAGATATTACCATCTTCTGATACCGCAATATCCTTAGGGTTTGAGAAAGTGGTTACCATTTCGGTTCCACTTTTTCCCTTAAATCCATAGATGTAACGAACCAACTCGAAAGTTTCGTTTTCACCACGTTTCAACTCGATAACACGGTTATTACCGGTATCGCAGATGAACATTCTGTCATCGATTACAAAAAGACTATCAGGGGATTTCATGTTCATATCCAGTCCCAAGTCTTTGTATGTAAATACCTTACATACGGTGTAGAAGTCAGGTGAATCCTGTACATCCTCCCACCAGTCATAATTGTACGTATAACTTCTATCCATCGCATAAGTGGAAATAGAAGTTCCCGCAAACATCATTACCGCCAGCATTAATGCAGCGATTCTTGTCAATTTTTTCTTCATATGCCACCTCGCTCACATTAATCCTTCAAGCCGGAGCTTGCCATTGTTTCCAAAATCTGACTTTCGGAAATTACAAAAGTTACAATCGGAACAATCATCAAAACAACCATTACAGCTGCCGCCTGACCGGTTCTTGCGATACCGCCGCCCTGAATCTGGCCCATAGCGAATACCAAGGTTTTCTTTTCTTCTGAGTAGATAAATGTACCTGCTCTGTTGTTCCACAAATCTCTTACTGAGAAAATAATCAAGGTCATCCATGCCGGCTTAACGTTCGGCATTACGATACCTGAGAATACTCTCCATTCATTTGCACCATCAATCTTTGCTGCTTCAACAAGTGACATAGGAAGTCCTTCCATAAACTGCTTCATAAGGAAGAGACCGATAGGTGATGCAAATGCAGGGATGATGATTGCCCAATATGTATCAATCCAACCCAACTTGTTCAAAATCAAATAGTTAGGGATCTGGGTTACTACAGCGGTAAACATCATCGCTACGGTTACTAATTTAAA
Source organism: Acetatifactor sp. (assembly GCA_045590095.1). Taxonomy (GTDB): domain Bacteria; phylum Bacillota; class Clostridia; order Lachnospirales; family Lachnospiraceae; genus Acetatifactor. Next base: position 21,403 of record JAZNQI010000121.1, read on the forward strand.
GAATGTCTGAGCTCCGGGGAAATCGTACTTAGAAAGCACGAACGCACCCATGGAAGCAATAATCAAATGTCCTGCCGTACCTACTACAGTAATAAATACGGTATTAAATAAATATCTTGAGAATGATACCCAGGATTTTCCCATTGTTACAAACAAGTCTGAGAAGTTATCCATTGTGGGGTTCTGCGCTAATATTTTTGGAGGGAATTTAAATAATTCATCCAAAGGTTTCAAGGCATTGCTGACCGTGTAAATAATCGGAAAGGCCATGATAAATGCCATGGTTGCAAGGAAGAGATACAGGAAAAAGTCTCCGGCGATAGAGCGGTTCGGTTTTCTTTTCTTGATCAGCTTCTTGCGATATACTTTTTCTACATTTTCTTCTTTTATCTTCTTTTTGCTCATATCAGGTTCCTACTCTTCTTAACAGATTTTGAATTGCTTTGTTACATAAGATCATCATCAAGAACAATACAGTTGCGATTGCACAAGCATAACCCATTTCAAATCTTGTGAAACCATAGTCAACCAAGTGAGTTACGATAGTTCTTGCTGCATAGTCCGTACTGGGGTTACCACAAAGAGTAGCCGTTACATCATATACACTGAAAGCCTGAGTAATGGACATAACCGCACCGAACATAAGCATGGGCTTCATGTTAGGTAAGGTAATATACCAAAGTTCCTGCCATCTGTTCTTAACACCATCCATATATCCTGCTTCGTACTGTGATCTGTCAATACCCTGAAGACCTGCTACGAAGGAAAGGAATCCGTTTCCTAAACTCATCCATAAGATAACGATCATACAAATCGGAAGCATATACTGCGGATTGATAAACCAAAGGATAGGTGTATCAATAATACCGATTTCCATCAAGAATGCATTTACATATCCGTACGCATCTCCTCTGAAGAATACAGAGAAGATGGAAAGACATGCCGCACCGGCGATAGACGGTACATAGAAAATGATAACCGCAAAGCTTCGAATCCATCTGGGCAATTCGTTAATCAACCAAGCGAACAGGAAGGACATTATGTATCCTAACGGGCCGGTGATAACCGCTATCATTAAGGTGTTCTTAATACTGGTTAAGAAGATATCATCCTCCAATATCAAACTGATATAGTTGTCTAAGCCCAAGAATCTGGGGCTTTCCAAAATGTTGTAATATGTGAAACTATAGAAAATCGAAACAGCTACAGGTGCCACATAAAACAAGGTAAATATGATTGCATAAGGTGCTAAGAATAAATAGCACATTTTGCTTCTTTTCATTTTTTTCATCGCTACTGAGAAATTGTGTTTTCTCAGTATGACATATTTGTTAAAAAACTCTTTCATTCTTCACTCCCCTATTCTACCGGCAAGCCGAATTCTTTACGTTTCTTTTTGATTTCGTCGTCAATCTTGATTGAGTAGTCGATAATAGTTTCTCGGCTATCAGTCTTTTCGTTGATTACCTTTCTGACAGCGTTACCAATATGACGTCCTGTGTAATATCCACCGGGAACTTCTCTGATACCAACTGTCTGTTCCCACTGTGCATCCAATATCTTAATATCTTCTGCACTCCATGACAACTGAACAAAAGCGTCTTTATTTGCGGTTGCATATCTTGCTGAAGAACCGAGCAGAGCTTCGATTTCACGTCCAAACTGAACCTGAGTTTCTGTCTTAGCCCACCACTTCATGAACTCCCATGCATTTGCTTTTACTTTTTCATCTTCCGTTGTAATCATCATAGTAGCACTACCTGTGATGAAAGAAGAATGGTCTACATAGCGTTCTCCGTTTTCATCCACATATTCTGTACCAGGAATTAATGCGAAGTCCCATAATCCTCTGATTTCGGGAGCGGATACTACTAATGTGTTATAAGTAGAGTATGCTGCGATACCGATAGGCATTTCACCTGAACGGAAACGGCTTACAAAGTCATAAAGTACCGGGAGACCATAGTCGTTAAAATATGTTACATAATCATCAAATGCTCTGATACCTGCTTCATCATCAACCGTTGTCTTGGTTCCTTCTTCATTGTACATATCTCCGCCATACTGATATAACAATGCGAAGTACATAGACAAGTCAGGCATGTTTGACATGGTTGCGCCTGCTGCGGTCGCGTTACTACTACCGGCTGCTGTAGGAATACCTACTGACAAGTTGTTACCCTGAATAGTCGGCAACATTTCAATCAAATCCTGCCAGGTTTCAGGAACTTCCAATTCCAATTCCTCCAAGATGTCCTTACGGTAGAACATAACGTTGAAGGTCTGAGTCTCGGGAATGCCGTAAATCGCATCATCCAAGCGATACTGCTCATAAGAGCTCGCTGTGTAATGAGAAAGAACTTCTTCCCATCCCGGGAACTGTGTAATATCTTCAGATGCACCTCTCAATGCATAGTTAACAGGTTGATCAGCACCAACGGATAATACTACGTTAGGTCCGCGTCCTGCCATTACCGCATTCATAATCGCACCGGGATCAACGATTTCCAAGTTGACCTTAATTCCTGTAATCGGAGTGAAGGACTCGTCAATCATGGACTTCAAAATAGTACCCTGGTCACGACCGGTTGTTATCCAAACCTTGACAATCTTATCATCGCCATCTTCATACACATTACCTACATTATTGTAATCAACAATGAAAGATGCACCAAAGGACTTAATTTCATGCCATGCTTTGGTAAAGAAGTTTGCCTTGTCAACATCGGGTTCTGCTTCAATACCGCTAACAGTAATGTAGTCGATATCCAACTTGGTTTCGCTCATGTTAAGAGATGCTGTACCAAGAGCAGTAATATTATCTTTGAAATTAATAAACTCTAATGTAATCTTGTTAGGCTTTTCACAGAAACGCTCCAACTGCTGTGCTACTGTCTGAGCTGTTGCAATCTGGTCTGCTTTCTGACCACTGTATGCTACGGTGTCATCTACGAGTTTGTACAATCTCTTTGCTTCCAAATCCATAGCATCCATAACTTCGGGATATACCCTGTTAATGTAGTAGTCTCTGTACTGGTCAGGACTTGCACCGGTATATACCAAAATCTTTCTGTACATCTGGTTCAATCTATATGTAGAGTCTTCCAAATCTTCCAAGATAGGACCAAGTCCTCCAAGCACTGCCTCTAAGCGGATTGTGTGCTTTCCTTTTGTCAGATAGAAGTTATATGCATTTCCCTCTTCATCGCCTAAGGTCTTGCATTCCCAATCATTATCATAACCAAAAGCAACTGCCTTCATTTCTTCAAACGGGATTTCGCCATCGATGTATACACATCTGTTAGAAACGCTACCTCTTGCATAGTTCTGACGTCCCTTAATCATAATGTTGTAATAACCATCTTCCGGAACCTCAAACTCCCATTCAATCCACTGTCCTGAGCTTCTCCAAGCTTCACCGCCAACATAGTTAAGTACTGTTTTGGTTACGCTGTAAGGGCTTGTGGTCGGTGAAGATCTGTCATACTTCGCATAGAGTGATGATTCCGAACGATATGTGGATGCTTCACCTTCAATACGTGATATGTAATTCTTTGCATTTGCGCTGGATGTATCTGCCGGCTGTTTTGCGGTGTATTCCTGATAGGTATCAAGTTCCTGAACCGGAGCAAGCTCCATCTTTCTCAATACCATAGGTTCATTTTCAGCGCTTAAAGAAATTGTATTTTTGCCGGCTTCAAAATAGAACATGTAAGGATCTGAAACATATCCTCTGTCATCCTTAAGGCAAGAAGCCTGCCAAGCAAACTCTTCAACCTGTGAAGGACGAATCTGATTGCCCTGATTATCTTCCTTAACCGGACCGCCGTCTTTCCAGATTCTCGTAAATGTAATGTTACGAGCATCTTCAAACGGAACTTCTCCGTTAATATAAACGCAACGTTCTGCTGCAACACCACGTGACTGCGGAAGTAGATATTCTAAATACACGTTGTAAAAACCGCTTTCCGCAACATCAACAGTAAATGTCACCTTGGAATCACTTTCCGTAGCTAATGCCTGGTTCTCACCATAAAAATCATTTACTACAGAAGCTTCTCCTTCCTCAACTTTGTAATTGTACAAGTCGACTTCTACGCTTGTCTGAGGATACGCTGCACTCGCATGAGCAGACAAATATTTGGAATAGGTGCCCTGTCTCTCTACACCGGCGATGTCCCGTTCCAAATCAACTCCTGCGTATTTTTCTTGATAATTTTGTACCGGTCTATTGCTCATCACTATGCAAATGACCGCTATTACTGCCACAACCGCGACCGTAATAAGTGCTTTTTTACGTCTCTTCTTCATAAAATGCCTCCACAAGTAATAATACTTCCTTTATATCTTACTGGAGTATTATACGTCAATATGTCAAGGGTCGCTTATTAAATTTTGCTATTTATTCTTCACAAATTGCTTACTTTTAACCAATTTAGTTAATTTTCATGTGTAATCTTGCTTTTTTTCAGCAATAATGCTAAAATAGCTCTGTGTAGCTATAGCAAAATTCACTTTTTGCACCCGTTTTATTCTCTTTTTTTACCAAAACATGCATAAAACGGCACATTCTGCACAGAGCAATATTTAGCAACTCTTGGCATAATATCACCGGAGGAACAATGGACGATATATATTTTAGCAATATTCAACAAGATTTTTACTCCACAAACAGTGACTTTACCGGTTCACGCGAAGTAAAAAACACCCAGGAAATGGTCGAATTCCACAACGCTTCCACCATTCGCATCTGGTTAAACGAACAGAATAGCGGTTATCCTCCCCATTGGCACTCCGCCATGGAGATTATTATGCCTGTAGAAGGTAATTATATCGCCAATGTGTGCGACGAAACTTTCGACCTTCAGCCGGAAGAGATTCTTATCATCCCGCCGGGAGAAATGCATGAAATCTACGCGCCCAATGGCGGCAAACGTTTTATTTTTATGTTTGACCTTACCCTGGTAGGAAAATTAAACAGCTTTTCAGGTATTCAATCCGTTTTGGCACAACCCCTTTTCATCACCCCTGAGACCTACCCTCAGATTTATGATGACATTTATCAACTATTGCTGCGAATGCGAAACGAATACTTTAGCAAAGCCGAATACGGAGAGCTCACCATTTACTCATTGCTGTTAAACCTTTTTGTGAAGTTAGGATACAACCACATCAATACAGGAAACCTGTTCCCCAATGTGCGTTTGTACAAGCAAAAGGAATATGTACAGAAATTCAATACCTTAATGGACTACATAGACGAACACTATATGGAAGATTTGAACCTGGAAACCATTGCCAAGTCCATTGGTTTCAGCAAGTTCCATTTTTCCAGATTGTTCAAACAATATACTAATTTTACTTTTTGTGATTATTTATGCTACAGAAGAATCAAGGTGGCAGAAGAACTTTTGGCAGAGCCCGACTTATCCATTACCGAAATTGCATTACAAGCCGGATTCCCCAGTATTTCCACCTTTAACCGTCTCTTCAAGCAACGCAAAAACTGTACTCCCAGCGAATATCGCTCCAAAAACAATTTCACAGCAACGAAAAAACCTTAAAAGAAGGTCAAAGGAATCAACTTCCCTTGACCTTCTTTTTATTCATCATAAATATATCTGAAATCCTGAAACAGTGCCTGACCGCCAGTATTCTCCGTAGAATATAAAAACAAACCGAATCTGCAACCCATACAATGGTCTAATCTAAAGAACAATCTGTGAGAGTCACCTGCACGTTTCCAACGATTCTTATTCTGATAGAAAAACTCAGCCGTATTATGACCGTCCTCCATCTCAATATTAATACGTAATCTGATACGATTTTCAGTTAACTTCACTTTTTCTCTCAGGTTCCCCGGCAGATAATCAGCAGTTCTGTCATTTTGACGTGTTTCCTCCAAGCGTCTGTCCACCACAATCAAATACAGATTTCCCAATTCTTTTGTAATACCCACATATCCGTAACATCCCTGCAATGCGCACAATCCCGCCACATCGCCGTCCTTTAAGCCTGATGCATCTACCGTCACTTCCGCCGCACATCCGGGCCACATGGTTCTCTGTGTCAACGTATTTACAGCATGGGTCACATTGGTGCATATCTTACTACTGGTCAGAAGCAAGCCTCCATCCTGTACCACTTCCCAAAAACGTGGTTCCGAACAATGATTCCACTCCCACTGTTTCTTTAACTTGGGATGTTTCCCTTCCTGCATCGGATAAATAAAATCATCCGAAGTACAAACAGGCTCATATTTATAATAGGGTCTGCTGCTGGCCACTTCTATTTCTTCCGGCACTTTACCGTCTCTTCCGAATACCGGCCTATCCCCATCCCATGTAACCGGGACTAATACCGGAATTCTTCCGACAGCACCGCGCCATTGATACAAAACCGCATACCATTTGCCGTTCAAGGCCTCTATCAAACCTCCCTGGGCAATACCCTGGTTATAGAAGCCCATATCATCACGCAGCACCTCGCCGCCCGTAAATTCTCCATCCAAGGAATCCGCAACAAAGCATAAGTGTGTTCTTCTTGCAGGTTCGCTCTTAGGCCAATACATGGCAAATAAGTAATATTTTCCGAATATCTTCTGAATGCGTGCGCCCTCATATCCCAAATAGACTTCTTCGCCCACATCTTCCAAGAGCTTTTTACAGAAACCATTTTCTTTAAACGCCTGTACATCCCCTGTCATTTCACGCACAAAAACTTCTTTAAAGCCATATACCATGTATACCTTACCGTCATCAAAAAGCAGATTGGGATGGTGATGATAACCTTTTATTTCGATTCTCTCCCAAGCGCCTTCTATATCCGTTGTACTGTAGATATATGTCTTGTCTTCTTCCTGCACGGAAAAGCACACATAAAATCGTCCTTCCGAGTAACGTAAACATCCGGTCCACATACTTCGGCCGTAATTACAACGTTCTCCTACCAAACGTTCACGCGGCGTATCTACCAACACGTCAAATACATGGGTCAATATTTCCCAATGCACCAAGTCATAAGAGCGCAATATTACCGCTCCCGGTTTAAAATGCATGGTTGTACTTAACATATAATATGTATCTCCCACCCGGATAACATCCGGATCCGGAAAATCAGCTTTTATAATCGGATTAGTTATTTTCATTTCACTACTCCTTTTGATACTAATTAGTAATCTGTTCTCCGTGTTCCAATTCGATTACCATATCACCTGCATCCATCAGACCAACGTCATGAGTGGTCATGATAATGGTAACACCCTCTTTCTTCGTCATTTCCTGGAAAAGCTTAGTTACTTCAGCCGCCATTGCACTATCCAATTCGGCTGTAGGCTCATCCGCAAGCAAAATACGCGGTCTGTGCGCAATTGCACGAGCAATTGCCACACGCTGCTGTTCACCACCGGACATTTCTGCCGGCATATGCTTAATACGTCCGCCCAGGCCAACCATCTTCAAGCATTCAATTGCTCGTTCCTCACGGCCTTTACGTATGCCCGCCAACCGAAGAGAAAACTCCACGTTCTGCAGGGCGTTCATAGTAGGAATCAAGGACACGGACTGGAATACATATCCCAGTCGTGTTCTTCTGAAATTCTCCTTTTCCCGGTCTGAAACCTTGCAAATATTTTTTCCTTCCAAAAGCACTCTTCCCACAGAAGGGTTATCCAACGCTCCGATTATATTCAAAAGCGTGGTCTTACCGGAACCGGAACGTCCTTTTAAAATAACCAAACTTCCCTCCGGTATTTCAGCATTAATTCCCTTTAATGCCTCAAATGTTCCATCAGCTGTAGGAAATCTTCTTTTTATATTGTCTAAGATAATTATTTTGTTTGTTTCCTGTTCCATTAATCCTCACCCAACTTCAATGCCTTCGTTACATTCAGTTTCAATACTAAAATAACAAGTACCAACAAACATACAATCATTACGCCTGCAACTACTACGTAAAGTCTTGCCAAATCCGCCTGATTGGTAATCAGCTTCAACGGAAGCACCTGATCCACAGCTGCATATGCCGACTGTAACATAGGCACAAACATTTTAGACGTCAGCTTACCGATACCGATACCTGCGAGAATAGACATTACACCGGAGAATATCTGCTCGTTAAACAGCATATGGAACACTTCTCCCGTATGCATACCGCTCGCACGCAATACACCAAAAATCATTTCTCTTGAACGGATGGACATTACCCAGTAAATCAAATATCCCGCCGCACACAGAATCAATGTGACAATAAAACTCATGGTCAGAATACCGTTGGTACCCTGAAGCAAAGGATCTTCAATAACATTATCCATTGCCTTACCCTTGTCCTCGTACTTAGAAATATGCACGTCATGTCTGTCAATCCATGCCGCAATATCCTCACCCTCGGTGCCGTCCTTCAAAGTAATCCATACCTCATACGGTGTCACTCCCCACTTCTGCTTTAACAGCTGATAGTGAGTTACCAGACAGAAATTATCCTGTGTATTAACGCTGCCGTCAGCATTTAATGAAGTGGAAACCGGTTCATATCCCGGCCAATAATCAAAGAAATCAACAATCTTGCCGGTTTCGGATTTACCGTCCTTATTATAGTAAGTAATAGTATCTCCTATCTTGTATTCCAGTTTCGTCTCAAAATTACGAGACACCAAAATACCCTTAGGCGCTACTGCCAACGCATTTAAATATTCATGATAATGCTTATACAGAAGACCCTCTTCTAACTTTGTATTCTCACCAAATTCTTTGGTATGAATACCCATCAAAATAATATTCTGCTGACTGTTCTTTTCGCCTTTCAGATAAGCTTTTTCATCATAAATAACCTTCGTATAACTCTGGGCAATTTCCAAATCCGCATACTTTCCGAAATCAGGCTCAAAGTACTGGAATTCGAAGCTTCCTCCCTCATCCGCATAAGCAGAGTTATCGCTCCAGATTTCTTTAACAATCACATCCGCGCCCTTTAAATACGCCACATTATCCATGGAATTCTGCAAAATAGTTCTTGCTACCGTTGCATGGAACATACCCAACGCAACCGTCAAAATCATAAACAGCATGATAAAGTGCTGCTTTGCACCATTCTTAATATTTTCCAGGAAAGATGCATAACTTGCAGGTCCCCAGAAAGACCTACCCACAGTATAAATAAGTTTAATCACGTACGGTTGCAGACGCAGGAACAAAAGTCCCATACCCACAATAAAGAGCGATGAACTTAAATATAACAACGGATCCAGTGCTTCACCCTTCAGAACATCTACCGCAAGCAGTTCCTGCTTCTTTGAAAAGGTATAATAACCATACAATGAACCACCCAGGCAAATTACATCCAGGAACAACTTCTCCCAAAGGGGTTTGCCCTTAACTGCTTTCTGCTGTTTCAACTTAACAATTGTCAATCTGCTGTGTTTCAATGCAGGAAGCGTCATTACCAGAATGGAAACTCCCGCCGCAGCCGCTGCATAATACCAGGTTTCTTCAGTAAACTCAACCGGCAATGCAGAATTCATATTAAATTCAAGGAAGTTTCTGGCGGAACCCAGAATGCTACAGAAAACTCTTCCCAATTGCATACCTATGGCAGTTCCGACCAAAGTGGTAAACATACTCTGGTACAAATACAATCTCAAAATCTGACCGCCGGAACTTCCTCGGCTCTTCAAAACTGAAATCTCGTTACGTTCCATATCATACATCTGAGATGCAATCATAAACAGGAACGCACAAAGAAGTACCAATACAGGGATTTGCAAAATAAAAAGTGTTGCTTCAATTCTGTCCTGTTTCTTGTTATAACTCTCTAACACTTCCAAATATCCGGGCATTTCCACAACATTTTTGAAACCACTTTCTTTTACCAGATAATTGGTATACTCATACAACTGAGGCACTACATCCGAATCACAACTGGTGTATTCGAACATAGGGAAATAGTTACAGGTTATTGTATACTTTCCGGCCTTGGCACCCAGAAAATATTCTCTGAACACCGTTTCATTCATAAGACATACAATTTCCATTTCCTCGGGTGAAACCTGCCAATAAAAGTCATCATTATCTGCCTTGTCATATACACCTGTGACCTTGATTCGGATAGGTTCTCCTTCAAAAGTTTTTAATGCGTCAAACTCCAAGTTTTCGCCTACAAGCAGATTGTTTTCTACCAAGCACGCCTGGCTTACCACTACTTCAATATTGCCCTCTTCATCATAGCCGTCTTCGGAATACATTTCACCTGCCAACATTTTGGCATGAGCAGGCAAATTACTCATACTACTGAGTCTAAGCGCAATATCTCCGGCATCATTTCGTTCCATGCACGACGTTAGCGGGCTTTTACTCAAACTGTAATACATCAGAGTTTCTTTTTTCTGCACACCCATATTGGTGTAAATCTGGTTCATCAATTCTTCCATTCGCGCAATGGACTTTCCTTCCACATCCTTCTTGGAAAGAATTACAAATTCCAACAAGCCGGGCCATTCACTTTTTTCAGTCAAATAGTGCTGAAATTCTTCTTGAATCATACGGTCAAAAGCCGCTTCCTTATACATAGGGAAGCTTACTACGGTGGCACTCAGTAAAATACTACCCAATAATAAACTGAATACCATCCATCTCTTATGCCATATTTTTTGAAACATTACTTTAAGCATAATACCATTCCCTCTGTCAATCCTTCTATTACCCAATACTCACTGGCATTGTAACCTGCTGCAACAAAACCGACCGCCTTTACATTACCCTGCTCATCCTTTACATAAACATAAGGGCGACCTTCTATTTCTCTTACCGCATTTCTGGGAACCACCAAAATATTATCCATGGTACGGACATCAGCGGTAACCTGATAACGATTCGGGTTCCAATAGCTCTCTCTGTTATAATTACTCAAAGCCATTTCCTCTATAGATTCCTGTGGCAACAGAATATAGGCATTATCGCTATTTAACCTCGAGCTTACAGCCACATTAGAGATGTTTGCCACCACTCCGGAACTTGTTTTTGTAGTTTGATCTTGTCCTGTGTAAGTGATGGTTACTTCATTACCATAACGCAACAATTGGTTTTTATTCTCCAATTCCAAATAACAGGAAGACTCATCAGCAATGGTAACAACAAAGCTCTCATGATACAGAATGGTCTCTTTTTCGTAATAATTCATATCCATAATCACACCGCTTCTGGATGCAAGAATCTGAGTCGTTGCCGCATCAGTTTCCATATCTTTTATTACTTCCTGAATATCTGCAATTTCTTCTTTTTTTGTTTCAATCAGCTCTTTATTATCATCATTATTTTCGGCAATAATCTCATCCAATCGTTCCTGAGCTCTTTGCAGCTTAACTTTGTTTCTCTGAATGGCAATTTCGTCCTTCTTCACGCGAATCGTAGCAATAACATCTCCCTTTTCCACGTGCTGATAAGGAACCACCATATACTCACCGAAATATGTAGTACCATATTCCACCGGATTGAGCACATTGTCGTATTCCGAATAGAACATATGACCGTTATTCTTGAATTCCGTGCTATAACTTCCGTAGCTTACAGTAGCAGTGGATCCACTGTATTCCATAGGGTTATCCACCATTACCATATCACCCTCCGCAATGCCGGAAATAATTTCTGTATATGCGCCGTCGGAAACTCCGGTTTTAACAGAAGTATAAACACTGTCTCCGTCCTTCATCACATAAACAAAATAACCGTTTTCATCCTTACGGAGCGCACTCTTGGGCACAGAAAGAACATTTTCTTTCTTGTCGGTAAACAAAGTAATTACCGCAAAATCTCCCACTTTAATTTCGCTTGTATCATCCACAAAATGAAATGTCGTATATGCCTTACTTCCGTCTGCTGTAATCTTGGTATATTCATCATTACTCATGGGAACATATTCCACTTCGTAACGTTTTCCGTCCATTAATGCATACACATCCACTGCCTTGGACATATCTGCCTTAGAGATATAGTCAGTCATAAGAATCTTCTGTTCCATATTGCCCACGGCAACAACCGGTTCTTCCGCATCTTTGTTTACATTGCTATGCAGATTAATTGCCACCACTTCACCGGTAATCTCACTGCTCACCGTATTATTGTTGCGCTCTGCCTTCATATCTTTCAGCTGTGCAACCAAATACGCACGCTCTAAATCATACAACTCTTTCTTCTGACGGAAGGATTCCTGACGCATATCGATATCATGTGCCAGAATACGATATTTTCCTTCAAACACTCTGCGTTCATTTTGCCACTTTGTGAATTCCGGATTGGTAATCGTTGCTCCGTTCTCATCAACAATGGTTTCAGCGGGCTTACGCTGATCAAATTCACTCAACACCTGAATTAAACGTTTCTCTTCTTCCAAATCCGGTGCCAGTCCTTCATCTAACTTCTGTTGTGTTTTCACAATATCCTCATCCATGGAGGCAATTTTTTCTTCCATGTTTTCGATTTGTTCATCCATAGCTTCCGTACTTCCGGATGCCAAAATTGTATTTTTTTCTACATCTGCTCCCCAAAACACCTCATAACTTTCCAAGGGTGTGGTTTTAGAAAAAGAGTACTCCTCCACAGTCGGATACACAAATGCAGAGTATGTTTTATAATTATAAATGTTTCTGTATGCTGCTTTCTCGCCACTTACCGCCTCTACAACAGGATCTACCAATGCCACCTCTGCTTCACCGGCGGTCTCCTCGGCTCCTCCCCCGCAACCGGCAAAAGAGAATGCCAATACACAGGCAAGAAGCGAACTGATTACTCGTTTCTTTATCATTTTAATATTACCTTCTCCCCTTCTGCTAATCCGGAAATCACTTCAACATTTATATCTCCGTACAAACCGGTTTCAATCCACTTTACTTCTCTCATATTACCTTCACCCAATACATAAACATAACTCTTTCCGCCGGCCTGGTGTACAGCCCTGATAGGTACTGTCAGAACCTGTTCTCTTTTATCCACGGTAAACTGAAGGGTTCCCGATGCTCCCACACCGATATTCACATCGGAAGTATCTCCGGACAAGGTAAACAGCATAAGTTCATTCCAGTTTTCCATATCATACGGAACCACCTTATAAGAACCCGCACCGGTTCCGGAAATAATACTCAAATCCACTTCTGTGCCTTCCTTGAAATAAGCCGCCCATGTAAGATCCTTTGCCTCAAAAAGACATTCCGTACTGTCGATAATCTGAATAACCTCTTCATCCATAACAGATGTGGAACCTTCCAATCTTTCTTTAATCTTGGCAACTGTTCCGTCCATTCCTGCGTAAATACAACTGTTTCGCAAATCCTGCTTCAGGATTGCAAGCTGTGCCCTATCCAAAGCAAGAGCATCCTCGCAGTCTTCTCTGGAATAACGATAGTTATTTTGAATTCGCGCCACATTCTCTTCTACTGCTTTTTTCTCTGCATCACTCTGCCCGCTTTGATACAAAAATCTAAGCCAGACCGCAGAAATATCGTTATTCTCATTCGTGGTCAGATTGTTCAAAATAATCTCATTACGGGCAATATTATACTCCAGCGTACGGATTTGTTCGTTTGCGTTTCCGATATCCAATTCCGCCAACAGCTGTCCCTTAACAACCGTATCGCCCTCTTCCACATACACTTCCGCCACACGCTTTCCGCTAACCGGAAAACTCAGGCTTTCATCATTTACCTGTTGATAAGAACAGCGTACTTTGCCTGTCTTTTCCACATCATCCACAGACACCGTTGCCATTTCATACACAAGTGCCTCCTGCTCTTTTTCAATCAGAATTAAATTATCTTCCTCTTCGGTTGTGGTTGCACAGCCGGTCAGCATACTGCCAATCAGGAATATGGCCAACCAACGACCCAATGTTTTCTTCTTCATCTTTTCCCATTACTTCCTTCTAAAAACACCTATAGTTACTGAGTCCAATACTCATCTTTGACTATTTTACAATTCTCCGTCCGTAAAAACTTCCTTATTTTTGCTATTTATACTTCATTCTTTGCTTTTTTATATGTTTTTCATCCTTTTAAGCAAAAATAATTGTCGTCCGGCGGCGACAATTACACCGTACTCGCGCAGTTTCCTATAGCATAAAAAGAACAGCCCGCATACGCGAACTGTTCTCGTTTCAAGTACTTAATACTAATTATTAAATCAATTCTTTGGCATTTTCTGCTGTTACCACATAACTTGCATCCGGTCCCAGGTAAGCTTCTTTCTTCTGGAAGCCCTTCTTATAAATCACGATTCTTTCCAAAACCGTTCCTGCTTCCATAGCTCCTACGCTAAGTTCCTGCACTCCTGCATCAAAGGTTACCATGGTGCTTACACGTCTTTCCTGGTTCAGCACGCCCATGCCCCATCTGGGGTCACTGCTTTCTCCCGC
>JAZNQI010000122.1:0-24856 GCA_045590095.1 Acetatifactor sp.
TTCCAAAACCGTACCGGCCTCCATAGCACCGATACCCAGCTTCTGTATGCCTGCTTCCAGCTTCACTTCCGTACATATTCTTCTTTCCTGGTTCAAAACGCCCATACCCCATCTGGGATCACTGCTTTCTCCCGCACGGAAATCTTCGGGAACCAAAGTCACCTTCTGCACCGCACCGGAACCTGCCTGTAAGGTTACATTTACGCTCTGTTTATTTACCACTGAGTTGGTAGGTGCAACCACCAGCTCTGCTTCATATTCTCCAGCTTCCTCAATCAGGAATCTGTAAGAAACCTCCGGTTTATCTTCCTCAAGTGCAAACACTGCCGTACTGGGGAATACCTTCACGCCCTTATCATACTTGCCGTAACCGGTCAGGGTTTCGAAAGAACCCTTTGCAGTATCTTTTTTCTCAAAATAATCTGCCGCGCTCATGGCAATAACACCCTTGTTGGAAAGGTGTGTCTTCTCAGGCAAACCTGATACATTAACTCCCTTTGCGGACACTTCCACTGCCACGGTAGTCTCTGCATCCTTTACATACAAAAGAACAGTCTCTGCTTCTGCCGTCAACTTGCTTCTGTCACAGGTAAGTACCAGTTCTTCCTGCTCGGTCACTTCTCCGCCCATGGTATTTAAACTCAACCATGCAGGTAATTTTTTATCCGGAGTCTGTGCTTCCACCACATATTGAATGCTTCCCACACCATCATTGGCAATCTCAACAACCGCTTCTGTGTTGCCTGCATAGAGGAAATCATCCACCACAACCTTCATGGGTGCACCGTAGTTCTTGCCTGCTGTAAAGAAGGCATCCTTACGATTCACTTTCAGGCGGGGTTTATGTGCAGGTTCTACACTGACAATTAAGGGGAATCGATAATCATCATCATTCCACTTGGTGAAACCAATGTGCTGTGCCATCTGCATACCGTTCCACTTGCCGCCCTTAAAAGCACCGAATGCGTCATAATATTCTCCGTCCTTCTTCATGCATTCGCGCACCAAATCGCCGTATTTATTGGCAATGGGCTTACCCTGTCTTGCATAAAAAGCATTCTTAGCCGCATACAAATGCATTTTCAAAAGATTCATGCTGGCCATAGCTGAGAAATGAATCATACTGTAATATGCATTCTTGCTTTCTCCCGTCAGACTTTCAT
This sequence comes from Acetatifactor sp., assembly GCA_045590095.1. Classification (GTDB taxonomy): domain Bacteria; phylum Bacillota; class Clostridia; order Lachnospirales; family Lachnospiraceae; genus Acetatifactor. The sequence goes on from JAZNQI010000122.1 coordinate 1,164, forward strand.
ACACTTCTTCAGAAAGTGCTTCCATTGCTTTTGCGCGGGCAATCATCTTGTCCGCCTCGCCATAGTTGCAGGGATGATAAATACCTGCATTCAAAGCCTCCGGACGACGCAAATGATTCATGTTAATATATTCTGTCAGCACGGTGCCGATTTTCTTCTGCACATCTGCATCTGCTGCAGGGAAGGTTTTTGCGCACCACTGCTCCACATATTCTCTGTAACTGTTTTTGTTTCCGTAGCCCCACTTTTCATAATCGTATGCCAATGCCATGAAATAAGTCAAAGGCACTTCATGGAACTTCAGGTCTCCCACATTTACAATCCAGGCATCCTTGATTCCGTACTCATATGCCATGCTCATCTGCTCCCAAGTCTTTGAGAACGGTGTGGAATCCACCCATTCATAAGAAATAGGACCGCCATGGTAATCAAAGTGATAGTACATACCGAAACCGCCCTTACGGTCGCGGATATCTGCTGTAGGAAGGGTACGTAAATGTCCGAAATTATCTTCGCAAAGCATGCAGATAACACCGTCCAACTCGTCCCAGTCTCTTAAGCCCTTAATATTTTCATCGCCATAAAAATATGCTTCCACTTCTTTGTATAAAGCAAGTAACTGAGGCACTTTGCTTATATCTTCGTTCACATTTTCTTTGATTAATTTACGCTGTTTGCGGATAATGTCCTTTAACAGGTTTACATTTTCTTCCACGGTAGCATTTTCGCCAAGCATGGAAGTATCACGTTCTCCACGCATACCGATAGTAATCAGGTTGTCAAACTTACCGCTTCTTTTTAAAGCATCTTCCCAATAGTTCAAAAGACCCTCTTCATTGGTATAGAAGTTCCATTCATTACCATACTTTGTCTCAGGTCCGCGTACCTTGTCCCATTCCTCGCTGGCACGAAGACAGGGCTCATGATGTGAATAGCCCATTACCACGCCGTAAATATCAGCCAATTCCTCATTCAGACCATCCGGTCCGTCAATAGGGAAGGAAGCGCTCCACATAGCAGGCCATAAATAGTTACCCTTCATACGAAGCAAAAATTCAAATACATGCTCATATGCCTTTGCATTGAAACCGCCAAAATGTTCCACAGTCCAATTTCCGAAACAAGGCCACTCGTCGTTAATAAAGAAACCTCTGTAACGTACACTGGGTTCCTTGGATACCATTTCAATATCCTTGCCCACTACCATCTGTGCTTTCTTTTCCGGCTCCGCGTCGCCCCAGAACACAAGGGGTGAAACGCCCATATATTCAGACAATCCGAACATACCGTAGATGGTACCGCGCTTATCGCTTCCGTAGATGACAAGCATCTCCTCGAAGCCTTCCACGCCTGCTGCCAGACTAATTTCATATACTTCCCGCTTACCTTCCACCTCACTTACATGAAGCTTATCTTTTATTTGTTCAAGCAATGCACTGTTGCCCAAAGTAGCACAGAATACCAACTGTGCATCCTTGGAAACGCCCTCTAATGTGCTTACGATTTCCGGCAGATTACCGGTTACTTTTTCTACATCCGCTGCCACCTTGGTTGCAATTCTTTTCACACCTTCAAAAGCGGTATCCTCTACCAGAAACACTGTCTTTTTTGCTTTATTTGCCAAATCCATACTCAATTCCTCCGGTTTATTCTACGTATCCAAAACCTAAAATAGTGAAGCTCTTGTCTTCCTGTCCGGGTACAAGTTTCACCTCCACATGGTAAGATTTCCGCTCCTTGCCGCGGAAGCAAATCATAGGGTTACAGTGGGTCCAACCATTGATATGGGGGTCTGCAGTCAGCACCTTTTCTCCGTCCACAAACACCTCTGCCACGCCTACATTTACAGAAGCAGAATCCTTAATCATAATCAAAAGTGCGCTACAGGTAATATCCATTTTAAAGGCCTTCATCTCCGCACCCTGTTCCACGCCGTTAAACATCCAGTTGTGAGCCATCTCCGGAGTCTGTGTCAAATCCAAATCACGCTCAACACACTGCAATTCCGTATCTGTTTCTGTGAAATCGCCGCAATCAATAACAGCGCCTTCATAAGTATTTTTCTTATCTAAGAGCTGTACATTCTCAAATTCACCGCCAAGAGGTGGCATAATCTCAGAAATATCTACGTCCGTCTCATCCGCTTCTGCAGCTTTCACCTTCTTAAGCAAGTGAAGAATACCGTCTGCCATAACCGTATGTCCCTTGCTTGTGGGATGGAAACAATCATAGAAGAACTGGTTTTTGCTGATAACCTTACCCTCTCCGGGCTTCTTGTAGAACTGCTCTACTACAGTATCTCTGCTGCTTACCATAGGCAAATTGTATGCACGTCCCACGGGGCTTAAGCGTTCCTGCAGATTCCAATCATTGGAAAATACTGCAAAGAGCAGAATCACTGCCGGATTGCCCGGTCCGTTATATATTTTACGTACCAAAGAATCATAGCATTCTCCCTTGGTCTCGTCACCTTCATCATTTACTGCAAACTCAACCACCACGATGTCCGGCGTAATAGCACCGTCTGCAAGCACATCTCTTTCATAACGTAACATACCGAACTCGGAAGGGGTTCCGCCCACACCTGCCTTTACGTAATGAATATTTTCCTCGGTGGTTTTGCCCATAAGGTCGCAAAATCCCTTGAAAGTCTTGTATGCATAGCACTCTTTATTAATGGGAATAGCACCTGCGCCCTGGGTAATGGAACCGCCGATAAAAGCCACAGTTACGTCCTCACCCTTTGCCGCCTTGTCCATAGCCCTCTTCAGACGGAAGTTGTTGCCCATCTGCATAATTGCTTTATCAAGCATACCCTCATAATAAGGTGATGCAAAATCTACAGGGAATTCTTCTTCCGGTTCCGGCACATCGAAACCGTCATGCAAATAAAATTTTACAGCCACGGTTCCCAAAGTCCCTGCTTTTTCAAATACAAAACGAATCTGTCCCGGTACATTATCATCATCAGACCACTCGCACTGTGTCAAATCCAATATGTTCTCCATGCCATCCGCCTTTACCGGCAAACGCAAAGTAGTACCGGAACCATAAGGATCACGTTTGCCATACATCTGAAAAGCAAACTCTACCACTTCATCCTTATTGTCGGTCTCCACTGTTACACCGATGCTATGTACCAAAGTTCTGAAGGAAGCAGTATCCTTCAGCAAATCCAAAATCTTGGTATCCGTAATATTACCTACCAGCTGGGCGCTGTTAATCATTCTTCCGCCGTCCTGATAAATAAACTGAATACCTCTTCCGTCCGGCTGCGGCGAACCAGCAACCGATTTATTTCTCATGATGTAAAAACCCTTACGCTTCTTGGTAGGGTCCTTTGGCGCCTTAGGACCGCCCTGTTCCATCATACTCATGACTTATCTCTCCTTTTTCTGCTTTGGGCTTGCCAGCTCAAAAATCCTCCGATTGTTTACCACATACGATAATTGCCGCTCAGTGCTAAAAATGCAAAGAAATACAAACAGTTATCATAGTATCTTCTGTCGCCGGTTCTCATAGGCAGATTCCAGAATCTCTCAATCCATTCCTTGCTGTATTCAGTCTCGCCTGCAAGCACGGACTGTGCCACGGTTACAGTGATTGCTACAGGGTGAAGTGCCTCTTCTCCCGCAATACGACCGTCGATTTCGTAAATATAATAATGACCTTTTCTGGCATCCTCGATTAAGAACTTCTGAATATTCTTTGCTGCCGCAAAATGTCCGGCATCAATACCATACCATTCTGCATCCAAACCAATATTTGCCGCAGTACGATAAGCGTCGCTGTAGAACCAGTCATGTCTGTCCTTTGTCCAGGGAATGGGTCTGCTCATAGGCGAGCCGTCAAACTCTGCATACTCTGCATTAAAACCTGTTACCGGATGACAAGCCTTTGCCAAATATTCGCGGCTGGCAGTTGCTGCCTTCTTCCAGAACTCTCTGTCTTCCTCATTTGCCCAAAGTGCAAACAACTCATAGAAATGTGGCAAATGATAAGAAGGATCTGTATAATCAATGCCCGGCACAAACAAAATCTGATGGTTGTCCCAGTTCCACATGGGCGCACCCTTTCTACCGTCGCGTCCTTTATGTAAGCATGCCTTCAAAATTTCCTTTGCTTCTCTGGAGTATTCGAAAATACCCTCTCCGTCACCCCAACGATGAGATGCGAAGAACAGTGCCATAGCAAAGAATTCTTCGCCGTCCGGCGCGGGTCCGTAAGCATTCTTAGTTCCGTCTAAAGCACAAGACCACGCAAAATATCCTTCGTTATCACCGTCGCTCATCCACATATAAGTCTTTGCCCATTTCCAAAGTCGGTCAAATTCTTCCTTCATGTCAAGCTGCACACAAATCATCATGCCGTATGACATACCCTCTGTTCTGGCATCATTATTTCCGGTGTCTACAATATAACCCATATCATCGCCTACCGGGAAATAAACCTTGTGCTCTTCATTGTAAAAATAAAACTGCTTTACTTCTTCCAAGCGTTTTTCAACTTCCTCTTTTGTGTAACCCATTTCAGTAAAAACATTACGATATTCCTTTTTCATTCAGTTAATTCCTCCCCATAGTTAACCTATTTTACGCATATTATATAGTTTCTTAGTACTTTTTTCTCACTAAGTTTTGTCATTCTTTGTTCACATATTGCTATTTAAGCAAAATAATCAGGTGTGGACATGTATCTGTCTCCGGAATCCGGCAAAAATGCCACGATGGTTTTCCCTGCATTTTCCGGACGCTTCGCCACCTGTAATGCTGCATAAAGTGCCGCTCCGGAGGTGATTCCCACCAAAACACCTTCCGCCTTGGCCAGTTTACGTCCCGTATCATACGCCTGCTCCGTGGTTACCGTAAGCACCTCATCATACACGGTAGTATCCAGCACTTCCGGCACAAAACCTGCGCCGATTCCTTGAAGCTTGTGCGGTCCTGCCACGCCCCCGGAAAGCACCGGAGAATCTGCCGGTTCCACCGCCACCACCTGAATACCCGGATTCTTACTCTTCAAGAAACGTCCAGTGCCGGTAATACTTCCGCCGGTACCCACGCAACATACAAAAATATCAATTTTCCCGTCCGTATCTTCCCAAATTTCCGGACCGGTAGTACTTTCATGGGCCATTGCATTGGCAGGATTATCAAACTGTCCTAAGATAACAGCCCCTTCAATTTCCTGTTCCAGCTCCTTGGCTCTGGCAATGGCACCGGCCATCCCCTTAGCACCATCGGTCAGTACCAGCTCCGCTCCGTAGGCCTTTAATAAATTTCTGCGCTCCACGCTCATGGTCTCGGGCAATGTCAAAATGGTTCGATACCCTTTCACTGCAGCTACTACCGCAAGGCCGATACCTGTATTACCGGAAGTAGGCTCAATAATAGTTGCTCCCGGCTTTAAAAGCCCCTTCTTTTCCGCATCCTCAATCATGGAAAGTGCCACTCTGTCTTTTGCACTTCCTGCCGGATTTAAATATTCCAGCTTCACCAACACGTTCGCCTGCAGTCCTTCCTCGTCCTTGCAGATATTATTGATTTTCATGAGTGGTGTATGTCCGATTATTTGTGTTGCATTTTCATAAATTCTGCTCATATATTTGATTACTCCTTTTTCAAAATCCATCAACTTTTTGCGCTACTTTTCGCACCTGCCGAACTCTTCTTTCTCCATAACCGTTAGGTACGTCTCATCTTCTTCATATTTTCCGGAGATTACTTTGACATTCTGTAATTTTTTAAGTATATTATTCTATGTCACAGCATTTAAATGTTTCCTGAATATGCTGTGCCCATAGTGGTTTTATTATACACTAACCCAATGAAAAGGAAAAGAAATTGTTATCATAAATCACCAAGAATCGAGGCGTTTATCACATGAATACATACGAAGTTCCTACCCTTTATCCTACCATGAGACGTTCCGAACAGCCGCAAGTACTTACCGTATCGGTGCCGGGCTCCAAAAGCCTGACCAATCGGGCACTTTTACTTGCCACTTTGGCAAAAGGAACCTCCGTTTTGCGTGGGGTTTTGTTCAGTGACGATTCCAGACATTTCATTCAGTGTGTACAGGATTTAGGGTTTGAAACAAAAGTAGATGAAGAAAACAGAATCGTAGAAGTAACCGGTTTGGGTGGTCCCGTACCGAAAAAAGAAGCGTCCCAATATGTGGGAAGCGCCGGTACTGCTGCCCGTTTTCTGGCCGCTTATTTAGGCATTAGTGAAGGTACCTATCACATGGATGCCTCCGAGCAAATGCGTAAGCGCCCCATGGCACCCTTACTTGCTTCTTTGAAAGAGTTGGGATGTGAAATCACTTTTGAAGAAAAAGAAGGCTACTTCCCTTTTACCTTACAAGGTCATGGATTTGGCAAGGATACCATTTCCGTGGACATTGAACACAGTAGCCAGTTTTTGAGCGCCCTTTTAATCGCCTCCTGTCTCTCTCCCAAGGATATGCATATTCAGGTGGAAGGCAGTCACGGCATGGCCTATATTGAAATCACCCGCAAAATGATGGAACAATTCGGCGTGAAAGTGGACGTTTCCGAAGAAGGACGCACCTACACCATTCCTGCCGGTCAGAAGTATCAGGCTTTAGATTACCAAATCGAACCTGACGCCTCAGGCGCAGCATACTTTTACGCTTTGGCCATGGTATTGGGTGTACCCGTACAGGTCAAGCATGTAACCTTCGACTCCATGCAAGGCGATGTGCAATTCCTTAGAATTTTAGAGAAAATGGGGGCGCACTTGGAAGAACATACAGAAGGCATTATTCTCTACCCACCTGCTGACGGTCATTTCCATGGTGTGGATGTGGATATGTCAGCCTGCTCCGACCAGGCCATAACTTTGGCGGCCATCGCACCTTTTGCCGATGCCCCTACTACCATCCGCGGCATCGGACATATACGTTTTCAGGAATGCAACCGCATGAATGCCATTGTCACCGAACTTGGCAAAATGGGCATCTCCTGCGAAGAAACTGACACAAGTGTCACAATTCGTCCTGGTACTCCGAAGCCCGGTCTGGTGGATACCTATGACGACCACCGCATGGCCATGGGCTTTGCACTCACTGGTCTGCGAGCAGAAGGTATCGTGATTGACAATCCCGGATGCTGCAAAAAAACCTTTGAGAATTATTTTGAAGTATTGGAAGAATGTATAAAAAAGATAAGTAAGTAGTTAGGAACGTGTAAACGCTCCTATAATTCGAGCCGCCCTTTAACCGGGCGGCTCCTTTCATTTCTCCTTTACAATTCCTAATACTGTCCACCATACTTTTTCTTATCAGCCTTCATCCGTTTACTGCTTTTGGCAACTTCTTTGTGCCATTTAACCTTGTCACGCATATAGGCTGACTTATCATCAGAATATCTTGCTTCGTTTTTCAGTTTCAAATAACTCTCCCAACGCTGCGCTGATAAAAGTCCCTCCTCTATTGCTCGTTTTATGGCACATCCCGGTTCTGTTCTGTGCTTACAATCCGCAAATTTACATGTCCCCAAGTATTGCTCCACATCCTCAAAAGCTTCACCAAGTCCTGTTGAAATGTCCCACATACCAACACTTCGCATCCCCGGTGTGTCAATAATCATGGCTCCGTTTTTCAGCATAATCAGTTGCCTGTGCGTTGTGGTATGACGGCCTTTACTGTCATCCTCACGGATTCCGTTAACCTCCATTATCTCTTCACCGGCCAGTGCATTTACCAGACTTGACTTTCCTACACCGGAAGAACCTAAGAATACAATGGTCTTTGCCGGTTGCAGAAATTTTTCCAGCTTCTTCATACCGAAACCTGTTTTTGAGCTGACCGGATATACCTCTACTCCCGGTGCCACTGCCCCAATACTTGCCATGTGTTCAGAGTAATCCTCCAACAAATCAGCCTTTGTCAATACGATAACAGGCGTCGCACCGGACTGCCATGCCAATGTCATATATCGCTCCAATCGTTTTTCATTAAAATCATGATTTAACGACTGCATAATGAACACATAATCAAAATTTGCCGCCACCGCCTGCTCGCCGCGTCCGGGCGTAGGGTCTAGGCGTGAAAAAAATGTTTTTCTGGACAATGTTTTAATAATCTGACTGTCTCCGTTTGCAATATATTTAATTAATACAAAATCCCCTGTTGTGGGAAACTCTTCATATTCCACGAAATACTCTTTCGTTTTCAATCTTGCATAAGTTTCTCCATGCTCACATACCACTTGGTAACGGTCTCTGTGAACAGCCGTTACTCTTGCCGGTATTACCATAGCTACGTCAAATACCTCATTCTCTTTTAACATTTCCTTTGTAAAACCATATTTTTCTAAAATCATTTTTGTTATCCTCCATTGTTGTAACCATTTCCTGTTTCAAAATTCTCAATTCACTTTTAATCACTTTCATATACCAACACTTCCTTTCCGCTTTTATTTACCTGAAAAAGAGCGCAAAAATACCGCAGAAAGCAACCCTGTCAGCGCTACTTCCTACGGTTAAATATGAGCATAAAAATAACACACCTTCAAAGTGTGCTACAACCATAAGTTATAGTATTCACGAAAGGTTCCTAAAAACGGTACAACAACAAAGAGGTCTCACCCCATCGTTACCTGCACCCTTATTCAGTTATTCTGCAATTACCTCACTCAATAAACTCATAACACAAATCTCCTTTCGTATCTGCTTGCGCAGATTTATTTTCCTCAGTATAGCATTCAATGATGCAAAGGTCAATTGGTTTCTTTACAAAGAAAAAGAGTATTCCCCTACAGAAGTTTGGGAACACTCAGATAAATTCAGATTCACCTCGCTATTTCGATTATTCTTCACCCTCAATTAAAACATTAATGGCTTTCACTTCGCTCAACAGACTAATCGCATCCAAACATACGCATACAATAAAAATACCAATTGTCATAAGCACTAACACCGCCGGCTGCAAACTATTATACCAACCCCAAATCAAGCCACTCACAAGCACAAGTACAATTATATAAATTAATTTCAAACAGGTTTCCAATATGGCAAAGCGATATTCAATAAACTCCATAAAATAAAGTCCAATATAAATTACAACATTTAATCCCAACACCTGAAAAATTGTATCAATGCAGATTAATGAACCGTCATACAAGGTGGCAACCAGCGACAAAACCACTAAAGATATTCCGGTTGTCGCCATAATATTCAATAATACCTTTTTCATCCCTTATTTCTCCTCAGCAATTTGTTCTTAATATCTTTTAAATATTTGCGGGTAACACATACACTTTCCCCATTGGAAAGTTTTGCCTCCAATTTGCTATTAGCCAACGTCTTAATTCCCGTCAGCTTCTCCACATTGATAAGCACCGATTTACTCACTCGGACAAATCCTGACTGCGACAACATCTCTTCCAGTTCGTATAACTTATCATTAGTTCTGTAGACCTCTTTCTCACAATATGCAAAAACCTTTTTGTCTACACTTTCAAAGTAAAAAATATCATTTATAAAAATACCGTATTCTTCATGGTCCTTTTTGCAAAGAATAGTCCGCTCAACATTCCGAACATACTCTGACACTCTTTGCACACTTGGCGTTATCTCGCGATATGCAATCGTGACTTCAGGTGTTTCCAAATCTTGTCGCTCACACATAATCAAACGCATGTTGTCCTCCCAATTCACTACTTGTTATCATGAATTATATTGTAACATGCGCAGGCCCTTTTGTTAATCTTTTATACATTTTTACGACTTCGGCGAATATAAAAAACCAACACTAAAACAAACGATACCGACTGTGCAATTGCCACTCGCACCACCATCATTTCATCCGCACCGCTATGGGATACCACATGCAAAAGATTAACAATAGTATTATTTACAAAATGGTCACCCATAGCCATATAAAGACTACCTGTCATTTTGGTTAGCATTGCAAATTTAAAACCAACGAGTGCTGATGTTACAACCAGCATAACAATATTTGCTATCATACTGCTCATACTCATGGTTTCATCCGCATAATTTCGAATAGGACCTATCATATGCCAAAATCCGAAGAAGCACGATGCAACAATTGCCGATACAACAAAAGAATATCTTTGCTCCAATACCTTCGTAAAAAGTCCGCGGAATATTCCTTCTTCCATTACTACATTTACAATATTTCCAATAACACAAATCAAGAAAAACAATAACGCTGTACGAGCCCCGGTATTCTCATTAATTGCATAGGTGCTAACGTATAACTGCAATGAGTGAAAAGAACCTTGCGCAACCGCAATCACAATCTCTATTCCGTAAGCCAGAACAAAAACACCGCAGCCAAAGGCAAGCCCTTTTAACAAATTACAAAATACTTTTTCCTTAACAAAACCTATTTTCTCCGGTGTAAGCTTAATACTCGTGGTGACCACAAACAACACAACAATTCCCATCACCTTATGTACAATTGCTTCTCCAACCCATGTTTGGTCTGTACGCAAAACGAAATACTCCAGTATGCGAAAAACATAACATAGCAGATATGTTCCCAAAACAATACTCCAATTTTTTGTTCCTTTCAAAGCACCCATAATTCATATCCCTTTCCATCAATTTTTCACAAAATAACATTAATGGGAGTGATTTTCAATCACCCCCATACCAAGATACAAAATATAGATACTGTGTTGCAAATTATCAGACTTCAAGTCACCTCTGTTTATCTTTGCTTCTCTTTATATCACTTGCACAATATTTGCCGACAGTTTGCGATACTGATTCATGATTTTTCCATCATGAAATGGTAACGGTATCCATTTCTCCCGATATATTCTGCAAGATAATATAAAAAGGCAAATTTCTCAATCCATTTACCCTTCTCCGCAATATTTCTATACACAGAATCATAGGTTCCATATTTAAAATTCTCCGCATAACGAATCGCATAAAGCTTCATATCATTACACCTATCTATACAACCAACCATATCATCCCACCTGACAACAGCGCTACCACCAATCCAATCACAATACCCTTCATAGCACCCTTTACGTGAAATAAATAGTCCTTGTAATCCTCATCCATATCTTCCGTACCCGGTATCCTAAGCTTTTTGCTGTGGCAAAACACGCCCCAATCCAACACCAACATATCGTATATATTCACTACAAAGAAAAGCAAAAACACATGAAAAAACGTGTCTGCAAACCCTCTGCAACCGGAAAAATACGCCACTATTGCTAATATTACCGCAAAAAAGACTACCCCGAATAGTTTCTTACTTATGTGCTTCTTTTCTCTTTCTTTAATACATCCTGCGTATTGTGGTAGTTGCTCAACTCTTTTTATAACATTCGGGGGATAAGACATAATCATAACCATAGGGTCTTTATATTGAGCCGGCAATATTATCAGTGTAAATATGATACATAACACAACACATTCAATTGCTAATATCATTTCCTGTCACCCGCCTTCCCATTTCGTATTTTAGATACATTTCTTGTCATAACTTTTCTGCCGTAATGTATATACGCAAAATTTTTCAACTTACTCCAAGTTTGCGGATGTGATTCAAAGAAGACATCCGGATTATCATATACACCATAGTCTGTAACAACGGCATCATTTTGTACGTAGGTATCTTTCCCCGCCCAGTCCAGATTGAGATTTTCCAAATTAGGTACAGCAACCGCATACGCTGCAAAAGGTCCTTTTGAACCCTTAAACTTCTCTTTTACAGCCTTCACATAAGGCTCATCCGTAATCACGCCTTCCAGTGCAATCCAATTGTCATTATAAAAAACTTCTACCCATGTATGCACGATACGCTCCGGTGCCAACACGGAAATAATCCATGATGTAGCGCCTCTTTGAAAATATTTACTCACTTCAGAACCATGCAATCTGCAAGGAATACCTACTCCACGCAATAAAGCCATAAGTAAGGTCGCTTTTGTGTTACACTGTCCGTATCCATCTTCTAACACTTCTTCTGCTGTCAACAAATCTGAGCTATTATACCCAAACAAAATATCATTTCTCACAAAATCATAAATAGCGCCGATTTTATGATATTCATCTAATTCCAACCATTTATGACTCTTGATAAGCGCTTGTATATTCTCCGCCTCGAAATTTAACATTTTTGTATTTTCAAGATATCTTTTCTCCATAACAGAACCTCTCTTTCTTTTCATGGCTCTATTATAGAAAACAAATACCTAATAAACTTTCAAAAATTCGCTATCTTTTACTGTACTTCTTGCCGGAAGTCCCATCATCCTTTTTACCGTAGCCGCAAAATGGGACGGTGAATCAAATCCGGCATTCAACGCCGCTTCTGTGATTCGTTTCCCTGCCAGCAGATCCCCAAATGCCCTTTCTAACTGGTGCAGCGTCAAATAACTTTTCAGAGTAATTCCTACCTGTTCGCTAAACAAATGAGACAATCTGCTGGTTGAAATACATAACTCACTCGCATACTCCTCTATGGAATGTTCATCGCAACTACAGTGTTCCAACATTTTAAGAAATGCTAAGATTCTTTCGTCAAATTGTTTATCCGAATATGTAATATCAAAACACTCATATATCTGATTCATAAGACTTGCATAGGTTGCTTTGTCAAATGTATCAATCATAGAGATTGCTATATTCTTTATTTCACTTGCCTTGGTTTCCTCAAGAATAAAATAGTCCTTGTCTTGCAATAAATCATTCAATTTCGCGCCAATATCCGATACCGGTTCTATCACACATGTAAAATGCATTTTTTGATTCGCTTTAAAAGAATGTTTGGTATTCTTGTTTACTAAAATGCAGGAACATTTTAACTTCTCTTTTCCTACATTTATTTCCAGTTCGCCGTCTAGGCACAAAAAGAACTGTATCATGCCGTGACTATGAGCAGACGCATCTAAATGGTCAGTCAGCATAGAAATCTTATCAATATCCCAGTATATTCGATTCATAGAAATCTACTCACCCCTGCTTCTTTCCGGTCAAATAGTACACCGCCAACGCAGTGCGGTGTGACAAATTCTCCTTTGCTAAAATAGAAGTAATGTAATTCTTCACCGTACCCTCTGTGATAAAAAGCTTGTTTGCAATCTCTTTGTTAGACAACCCGTCTGCCACTGCCTTAATAATATCCAACTCACGCTCCGTATAGCCCTCTTCACAAAATCCTCCGGTTTTCAGGTCCGTATTTTTTGCCAGATTTTCTAATATGGTTTCTTCCATAACGCCCGTTCCGTTATATACAGATTTTATCATCTGTTTTAAATGTTCCGGAGTGTGGTTCTTGATCAAATATCCTTTCGCACCATTCTTTAATGCGTTCTGCACCAGCTCATCATCATCAAAGGTAGTAAGAATCAAAACCTTCCCCAAATTATTCTCTACAATATACTTGGTTGCTTCAATCCCATCCATCTCCGGCATCTGAATATCCATCAGGAAAATATCCGGCGCATTTTCCTTTGCAATCTCAATTGCCTCACGACCGTTTCTGGCACAACCAAGCACCTCAAAATCCGGATCCACATCCAATATGATTCTCATTCCGTCTCTTACAAAATCACTATCATCTGCAATAATTATTCTAATCTTATCCATCCAACCACACCTTCCTATAAGGGCAACAACATATTGATTGTAAAACCTGCCTCTGTCTCAAAATCCAGAATACCGTTAATCTCCCTGACTCTCTTTCTCATTCCGGAGATTCCCATTCCGTCAACCACTTCCTTGCAGCCTATACCATTGTCAGATATGCTGCAACGTATCATCTGATTCAACACATGCACGCTGATTCTTATTTTGCTGCATTTTGCATATTTCATGGAATTGGACACTGCCTCATAAGCATTGTCTAAAATAACTTCCAAATACTTCTCAGGAATATCCTTTAGTTCTCCCTCTGTTATTAATTCTGCATCTACACCTTTACCTCGACAGTCTTCACACAATTTCTCTAACTGCAACACTGCCAACTTGTATTTCTTAGGGCGCTCTTTCCTAAGAATTACTCTTATCTCATCCATTCCGCTGCGTAACTGGTCAATCACTGCCTGCACCATTTTCTTAGATGTTTCCGGTTCCTTCTCCATTAAAACCTTTACTGCTTCCAACTGATAAACCGAGCCGTTAATATTATGTCCCAACTTATCATGTAATGTTTGAGAAAGCTCCGCTCTCTCTTCCAACATCTGATTCTCTGCCATCAGCAGGCTCTTTCGGACCTCTTCCTGCATTTCATGTTCTCTCCGGCTCATACTATGCTTTAATGTTTGCTCGGCAATGGTATCTTCTTTTGTCTGCTTCCGATAGGATTCCACCACGAAATCATGTTGCCAGTAAATAAATCCTACCAGAATTGCCATAATTAACGGAACCCAGTCCTCCGCGCTACCGGGCACAAAAGCAAATCCCAGCGGAAGACAATACACAAACATACGCGGTTTGAAGTAGGAAACTATCTCATACCCCAAATAAACGCCCAACAAAGCAAATGCTGTACTCACTGAAAATAATATAACAATCCACAAAATGCCTGCTATCCCTAAAAAGATAAGTTGATACCGTCGTCCCACCAATTCTTTGCCTGCTGCCACTCCGATAAATAACGCAAGAAGCAGGAGCACCCCTGCAGATGCCCCTGTCAATACTGACCGGGATAAAATAATATATCCTTCCAATACCAGCAATAATGCAATTCGAAGTAAGAGAAAATAGTGTTCCCTGAATCGCTCATCCATAGCTTAACCCTTTCTACTCGTATCGCTTAATCTTAAGCCCTAAGCTACCCACACTGACAATCACAATCAAGTAAGCTACTGTAACACATAATACCATAGAATAGGCACTCTTGTCCCCTACTATTAATAATTTTGATGCATCCATAAACCATCTTTGCGGCATCAAATAAGAAAGTGTCTGCAATGCCTTTGTTGTTTTTTCCAAAGGGAAATATAATCCTGCCAAAAGTGCGGATATACTCCAAACAGAAAATACCGCATAATTGGAACTCATTACATCTCCGAGAATCACTCCAAGCATAAGACTCAAAGTGCTGAATATCAATCCCAACAGGAAGATGATAAAAAGGAAGCTAATCATACTCATTCCCACATCCAGTCCGGGAATAAAGCATAAGCATATCCCAAGAACAACTGTCTGCATCAAACTGATAAACAATGCCACCACAAATTTAGAGACGAAGTACTCTTTTGTGCTCGCTTTGGTTAACATAACTCTTGTGAATACTTTATTGTTCTGCTCCTCTATCACAGAATGTGCCACACATACTCCACAGAACAAAAAGCCCAGGGTAATAAATGCAAAGGAATAACCAATCTGCGTATGTTGATTTATCTGCACTTGTGTTAACTCCACCGATTCCTTGCTAGCAAAATTTACCACCTTCTTTTCAGGCATCATTTCCTGCATTTGCGTAAGGGTCTCTATAATTGCCTCTGTATCATTCCCCACAAAGCTCTGTACCTGCTTTATCCCCGCAAATAAGTCCGTAAGTTCTGTTACAAAAAGCTCCTGCCTTTCATCAGCAGATACCCCATAAAGAGTGATACCCTTCTCCCACACGCCGCTTAATACTGCCTCATCAAAATCTTCTTTCAAATACAGCAACATGCCGGCTCTGTCATCAAAGGCGTCCTTTGCAGCAATTTCGTCTACCTGTTCCTCCGTCAATCCACTGACATCCGCACGGCAAACAGAAAACATACCCACTCCTGCTATTTGATTCAATACGTATTCAGATAATTCCGAATGCGAAGCATCATACACTTTTATAGTACAAGCCGTTGCTCCCCCTAAATAAACCGCTTTCTCGGTATAGTCGCTTAATTCCAAAACCATTCTTTTTTCCGAATCATCGCTATAGGCTGTATAATCCATTTTTATGCTAAGAACAACCGTTGACATAATGGGCATCACTATTAAGAAGAACAAAAAACCTTTATTTCTTAACAGAAGTTTAAGACTCATTTTCACTAATGAAATCATGCTTTACCTCTCTTTCTGACATAACCCGCAAATATAGCTATTACAGAGCAAGCCACCGTAATTGCTAAGGAATATACTATGGAACTTGCCACATAGCTGCTTTCTCCCATACAGGAAAGCTCCACCAAAGCACGGTTGCCATGATAAATAGGCGATAAATGCTTCAGCATATCTGATGTGCGTGAAAACATATAGGTTTCAAAACTACCGCCAAAGAATCCCATGAACCATACCACTGCAAATTGCAAAATGATAGTAATTACCAAGCTGTTTGAAATATTGTAAAACATCAATCCTAATGCTACTCCTGCTGCTATCATCATAAATACTATCAGCGCGGACAAAGGAGGATTTCCCCAGTGGATATCGTAAAGCAACACTGTAATCACTGCAACAATTCCCATTCCGACCGCTACTGTTAGAGCAGTGGGAATCATTTTTCCAAGATAGTTTTTCGACTCAGATATAGCAGAAACCTGGAACCTTCGCACAATTCCGTATTTCTTTTCACTGCTTAATACACCGGTAGCACATATTAATCCGCACCAACCGAAATAAACAATATAAATAATTCCGTAATAGTCTACCGAATCAATAGCAGGCATATATTCCAGTTGCTTTACAGGCAATACAATCTCCTGCTGTTTTTCTGCCTGTAATGACGCATTTATTCCCGCCGACATCACTTTGTTCATAAAGAACTCTAAGGCAATACCTTCCACCTCATGATCCGCACTGGTATATACTGTGTATTCCCCCTCTGCAAACTCCACAAAACCTGCCAGTTCATTCTTTGCCATCACATCCTTTATGTCACCTTCCGGATATTCATAAAAAAGAATTCCTGACTCCGCACCTGCAAATGTCACCAATTCGAGCAAGGCCTTGTTCTCATCCTGCACTCTGTATCCTGCTGCAAACTCATCTACGCTCTCATAAGACTTCATAAGTTCCGAAAACGCACTGGACAATACTGCGATAACCAATATGGGCCCCAATAGCATAAACACAACACTCCATGTATTGCGAAACATGAGCTTAAAATTATTTTTTATTAAATATCTAACCATTTTTCTCCCTCACTATTCCGCATAATCTCTCAGTTTCTTACCTGTAAGTGTCAGGAATACTTCTTCCAATGTAATGTTTTCATCACCGCTGTTTACAAGCTTTTTCAGTTCCTGACTGGTTCCGCAGGCAATAATCTTACCGTTATCCATGATTGCGATTCTGGAACAAATCGCTTCCACTTCCTCCATGTAATGACTTGTATAAATAACAGTGGCTCCCTTCGCATTGGACTCTTTTATCTTATCCAAAATAAAGTTTCTGGATTGTGGATCAATACCAACGGTAGGTTCATCAAAAATCAAAAGCTCCGGATTGTGACCAAGTGCACAGGCGATATTTAATCTTCTCTTCATACCCCCGGAAAAATTCTTGGCAAATTCCTGCTTACGCTCAAGCAACCCTACATATTCCAGCGAATCATCCACAGCCTTTTTCAATTCCCGGCCTTTTACTCCGTATAGAGAAGTAAACAATTCTACATTCTCCCACGCCTTTAAATTCCCGTGAATTGCCAGTTCCTGTGGAATATATCCAATCTTATGAATGACCTCTTTTTTCTTTTTCCAAGGATCCTTACCCAGCAGTTCAATTTCTCCTGCCGTGGGACGCACAATCGAACAAATCATGTTCATAGTGGTACTCTTGCCCGCACCGTTTGGTCCCAACAATCCAAAAATCTCTCCTTTGCGAATCTCAATATTCAGATTATCAACAACTGCCTTATTGTTATATTTCTTCGTCAAATCTGTTGTCTTTAAAATTATTTCTTCCATTTCCTTCTCCTTCATTTGTTGTTCCTTACTACATTGACATCATAACAATTTCCCCAAAGTAGCGGTAGTGAAAAAAGATATATTTTGCATATGACTTTTGTCATGTTTTAAACTTAAAAAGCGGATTGCTAAAGTCATAGCAATCCGCTTTTTCATTACAACTCCTCGAACATCTTTTCCTTCAGCGCCAGCAAATACTTCACACCCTCTGCCACATCCACAGCTTCTTTCACAGACTTATCTCTGGTGGTGATTTCCAGCTTGCCTTCCTGCAGGTTTCTGGGGCTTACCACCACGCGAATGGGTACTCCCAAAAGGTCTGCGTCTGCAAACATTTGTCCCGGGCGCACGCCGTCTCTGTCATCATAAATGACTTCTACGCCACATTTCTGAAGTTCTGCATACAAATCATCCGCCACCTGTTTCGCCTGAGCATCATCCGGACGCAGGCAGCACAAATGTACTTCCCAAGGCGCGATACTGATAGGCCAGATAGGACCGTATTCATCATGCTTTGCCTCACAAACAGAAGCTGCCAAACGACCCACACCAATACCGTAACAACCCATAATAGGGTAATGAGTCTCGCCCTCTTTGTCCACATACTGCATGTTCATGCTTTCTGTGTACTTAGTACCCAGCTGGAAGATGTTACCCACTTCAATACCACGCTTAATGGTTAATGCAGGCTTACCGCAGCAAGGGCAAATGCCGCCTTCTTTTACCTTGGCAACATCCACATAAGTTACATCACCCAACTCTCTTTCCAAATTCAAACCGGTGTAGTGATAGCCTTCCTTATTGGCACCTGCCACCAGATTCGCCTTGCCCTTCAAAGAAGCATCCACGAAATAGGTCACCTGTTCAGAAAGCTTATACGGACCTATATAACCGGCCACTAAAGGTGCATCTTCAGTAATCAGTGCAGGATGAATATCTTCTCCCACCAAATTACGAAGCTTCGTTTCATTTACCTCTACGTCGCCTCTTACAAAAGCAACCACATAAGTATCATCCATGTTTCTCTGGTATACTACAGCCTTGCAAGAACTCTCTACATCACTCTTTAAAAAAGTGCAAACTTCTTCGATGGTCTTGCAGTCGGGAGTTTCCACGCATTCCATATCCGCCTTGGCAGAAGCACTCATGCACGCCGCTCCGGAAGCTCCGTCACTCCAAACGCACTCTGCCGCTTCCATGTTGGCACGATAATCACACTCGTCACACAATACGATGGAGTCCTCACCCACTTCCGTAAGCAACATATATTCGTGGGAAATACTGCCGCCCATCATACCGGAATCAGAAGCCACTGTTACCACCTCCGGCACACCTGCACGGGCAAAAATCTTGTTATAAGCGTCATAACACTTCTCGTAATACTGCTCCAAATCCGCTTGAGAAGTATGGAAAGAATACGCATCTTTCATGGTAAATTCACGCACACGAATCATACCTGCTCTGGGTCTTGCTTCATCTCTGAACTTTCTCTGAATCTGGTAAATCATGAACGGATACTGCTGGTAAGACTGGCCATATTCCCTCACCAAGTGTACTGCCGCTTCCTCATGCGTCATACCAAGCACCATCTTGGACTTGCCACGGTCCTGAAAACGCACCAGCTCACTGCCGATTTTGTCATAACGGCCGGACTCCTGCCAAAGCTCCGCCGGCATTACTACCGGGAACAGTACCTCCTGCCCATCAATGGCGTCCATTTCTTCTCTGATGATATTTTCAATCTTCGCGGTCACTCTACGCAGCACCGGAAACTCCGAAAAAATACCGTTACCCACATTCTTCATATAACCGCCGCGCACCATTAACGCATGGCTGTCAATCACACAATCCGCCGGCCTCTCCTTAAATCTCTGTCCTACCAAATTCTTCAGTTTCATACTTCTTCATCCTTTCCTTTTCATACTCTACTTGCCCTGTGCACCGGCATTACATGCCGCCCAAATCCACATTTACGCAAACAAAAAGTCCCAAGCATAATATTCCTATCATGCTTAGGACGAATCTACTCCGCGGTACCACCTAAATTCAGATATTCTCTGCACTCATTGCAAGCTAACACTCACACGCCTTTGATAACGGAGACTTCCGTCAGGAGTTTCCGGAAAACCGGCTTTCCCTCCTGCTGCTCATAGACTGGTTGGGCACCAAATCACCCAAAGTCTCGCACCAACCGACTTCTCTCTGAGGGCTTCGCATGCCTACTATTTCTAATCATCGCATTTGCCTTAGTCTAGCACAGGTCATGGTATTTGTCCAGTGTTAATTTACCTGCAGGTACACCTCTTCCCTTTCACAGGAAAGTACATTTTCACTCATCTCACCGAGACACATTTCCCTACCCCAGTCTTACCTTCATATCTTCAAATATTCCAACGGGAATCTCTTCTTCAAAAGAATACTCCCGCATACTTTCCCCATTCTCAAAGCGATACACCCTGACCAGTTGTTTCTCGGCATCCACAATCCAATATTCCCTCACTCCGGCTTTACGATATTCTGTTAACTTAAGCACTTCATCCATTTTATGACTACTGGGAGACACTATCTCCACCACAAAATCCGGTGCTCCATGACAACCCTTTTCGTCCAGCTTCTCCGTGTCACAAACCACTAATACATCCGGTTCCACATAAGTCTTGTCATCATTGTGCAAATACACCGCAAATGGTGCCGCATATACTTCACATTTCCCCTTTTTCGAAGCAATATGATTATACACTTTCACATACATATCCCCCAACAATTTCTGATGCGTCCTAGTGGGCGACGCCATCATAAACATTTCCCCGTTAATTAATTCTGCACGTACCCCCTCCGGTAATGCCTCAATATCCGCTGTTGTAAACACATTTTTCGAAAACGGCATGATTACAGCTCCTCTTCTGCTTTCTTGTTTTGCAAGTTCCATTTATCCTCCTATTCTGCGGAGAATTAGCTTTTGCACCTCCGCCACATTTAGTTTTCATGAGTAAAGTGGCAGAAATTGCCCGAATGTGCGAAATGCACTCTATATAGATTACTCTTGATAAACAGAACTATACTACAAGTTTATTTGTATGTCAATACAATATTTTACATTCTTTTCATTATATTTTTCTCGCTATAACGTAAAAAAACCATCGGCAAGCCGACAGTTATTTTTTCAAACACTTCATTGTACAGCTTATCATATTTTTAAAATAAAGTCTAGTATTTCTTTTATTTTCCGATATAATCATAAATACAGTGTCGCGCGAACAAAACTATTGACAGTACTGTCACATTCAAAGGAAGGAGTTAATCATGCAAAAGGATTGGCAAGAAGAACAACTGCACTTTGCACATTGTCAGGACATCATCAGGCATAACATCAGACAATATGAGACCGAATTTGAAGCCCGTCACACCGAAGCTGCGGAATTGTACAAGTCCATTAATAGCGGAGATGTGGAACTTTATAACCAATTAATGACCGCTACCAGTTTGGAAGAACATGCTGCGCAGTCATTACGAAAGAATACTGCAGCCCTGCAAAAACCTTATTTCGGCAGAATCGACTACACGGACAAAACCCTGGAACAGGATGAGCAAATCTACATTGGTAAAAACGGTATCTTTCAAAATCGTACAGAGGTACTTATTGCAGACTGGCGCGCCCCCATTTCCGGCGTGTATTATGAAAACGAATTAGGCGAAGGCACCTATGGTTTAGCAGATGACAAACCCATCCCCATCGACTTGCACCTGAAGCGCACCTATGATGTGGCAAACGGTACTTTAAAAGGCTACTACGACAGCGACGTTGCCTCCAACGACGAACTTCTGGTACAATATCTTTCCAAAAATAAGGACGTAGTGCTGGGAGAAATCATTGCTACCATCCAAAAGGAACAAAACGAAATCATTCGTAAAACGCCCTTTGCCAACATTATTGTGCAAGGAGTAGCCGGAAGCGGAAAGACCACTGTGGCAATGCACCGTATCTCTTACCTGCTTTACAACTACAAACACCGCTTTGAATCCAACGAATTCTGTATTGTGGGAAGCAACGACATGTTACTGAATTATATTACCGGCGGTCTTCCGGAATTGGACGTGCCTAATATCAAACACTTGCGCATGGATCAGCTGTTTATTCGCCTGTGCGAAAAGGACTGGAAAAAAAGCAACAAAGTCGTGGAACCGGATGAAACCGCACCCATGCGTTGTACTCAAACCTTTATGCAGGAACTGGAACTCTACCTGATAGAAAAGCGCGAAGAGTATGTGGATACTTCCACTTTAAAGGATTCTCAGTTGGGGGTAATCCTCTCTGAGTCCGGCAACATGACACTCTTTCGCGAAACGCCCACTGCAAGCATCAACACTCTGCTTAGCATGATGGACGACCGCGCGAAAACTCGTATCCAATTCTTAATGAGCGGCATGGACAGAGATTTGATAGCCGCTAAGCTTCGTGAATATGCAAAGCATTACAAAAACAAGCGCCCCAAAGCCTCTATTTACGACTTTTATCTGGACTTTTTGAACAGATGGAGCATGACTCACAGTTGCCCGGATATGGCAAAGCATCTGTCCCACTTATCTGCAAAGGAATACGATTTGTACGATATCGCCGCCCTTGCGCTGATTCATTACAGAATCACTCAAAAGGAACCTAATCAAGAGTTTGGCCTGTTATTCTTAGACGAAGCACAGGACTTTGGCCTGGGAGCCTACTATGTACTGAAAAAACTCCTGCCTGCCACCTACTTTACCATTATGGGCGACGTTTCCCAGAATATTAACTACTACACCGGATTAAATGACTGGTATGATTTACAAAAACTCCTTTTAACCGGCGAACGGGACTGTTTCATGCTATTACAAAAAAGCTACCGCAACACCATTGAAATCTCCGAGTACGCCGGCAAAATCCTGGAAAAAGCATCCTTCGGCAAGTACAAAATCACCCCGGTTATCCGCCACGGTATACCGGTCAACGAAAAGGAATTTTGGAGCGATGTTGAAATGGCCGAATACACGGCTTCCCTTATTGAGGGAATGCGCGGAAAAGGTTACACCACCACCGCCATCATTTGCAACAACGATGCCGAGACTGCCAAAGCACGCAAGCTTTTAGAAGAATTCACTCCTCTTACCGATGGTGCGAGCGAAAACTTCTCCAAAGGAACCATGGTACTTCCCATCCGTCAGGTAAAAGGTCTGGAATTCGACACCGTCATTTTGTGGAACCCGGACATGAAGCACGGACTGGAACAACCCGAAACCGCAAAACTTCTGTATGTGGCTTGTACCCGCGCACTTCACGAGCTCCATATTCTTAATAACTAATACAAATGAACCATTCTACAGATTAACTCTGTAGAATGGTTCTAATTTTATCGTATCACATCCTCGTACTTCATACGGACCAGACTATGCTTCAATATCACTTCCCGGCCCTCTCCGCCTTTCATCAGATGCTCCAGTTCCTCTACCGCGGATTTAGCAATTTGCTGAAAATCCTGCCTTACTGTATTCATCTGTTTTCCTGCATATGCCATCAAAGTAATACCGTCAAATCCGCAAACCGGTCTAAAAATATCCATATCTATCAACGCACGCATGGCACCGATTGCCATTAAATCCGATGCGCAAACTATCATATCAACCTTTTCCCCATACAGCAAAGTCCATTCTCTCGCTTTCTTTTCGGAAAACTCTCCTTCTTTTACGGTAAGCCTCATATGATAATCCTGCGCGAATTGCCGAATGCCCTTTAAGCGTTCTTCTGCCACGTATGAATTTCTCTTTCCTGCAATATAAAGAATTTTTTTGTAAGGAATGGTATCCA